>WRLB01000068.1 GCA_009777815.1 Bacteroidota bacterium | reverse complement strand
AAGTTCTGACTAGAAAAGTTATTATACTCGCAGAATGCCTTAACGGTCCTAAATTTCTTGCTCGTTTTGTTTTTTATTGCCTCGTATTCTTCAATGCAAAATAACATTTTTTTTGCTAAAGAATTAGAAATAATTTTTTTGTTGCTAGTTGCCATAATTTATTTACTATTTATATTTAATTTGTTAATAATCAAAATTAAAAAAATGTAAACTAATTAGGTAACTTATACAACAATTACAACCGCTGAAGACGTATTGCATCGGACATTAACAGCATATAATAGAGGATGGTCCGGCGCTAATAAATACAAGGCAAAAACAGGCACCTTCACATCCGATTATAGCAAAAAAGTTTTAGAAAAGTATTATAAATTTAAAGAGAAATAAATATGAACGAAAAAGAAAATGAGTATATAACCGCAGGCGTTGATTTTTTATGGTATTTTCTAATAGTTGTAAAAATAAAATTATTTTTATATAGAGTAAAAAAATGAAAAAGTATTATTATTTTATTTTTTTTTATTATTTTAATATAAAGTTTAATTTGCATTATTGTATATTTGTAAAAACATAATATAAAATAGTGCAATTATAATACGTTAAACTTTATACTAAAATTAAACTACGGGCATAGCTCAACTGGTAGAGTGACGGTCTCCAAAACCGTAGGTTGTGGGTTCGATTCCTACTGCCCGTGCAATTTAGAAATAATATAATAGAAAAATGTCTGATATAATTCAAAATTCTTTAGAAACAGATGTTTCTAATAAATCTTCACAAAAATTGTATGAAGATTATAAAAAAAGTAGTCCAGATAATATTAGATATCTTGAATCAGAATATGGTTTGATACGTCTTAACAAAAGAATAACTTTTTCAAGACAAGATAAAAACCCCGATTATCCTGATTTATTGGATATCCAGTTAGCATCCTTCGATGATTTCTTGCAAGAAAATACTCCTCCCAATAAGCGAAAACATATTGGATTGCAAGCAATTTTTAAAAATAATTTTCCAATAACAGATGCTTCTGAAATATACGAATTGGAGTTTTTAGATTATAGTATCGGGAAACCCAAAATGTCAGAAGATGAGTGTCGGGATCGCGGATTAACTTTCTCTAAGCCGTTCAAAGCAAGATTAAAATTAACTTCGCGTGCTTCAAAAGATTCTGAAGATTATATAGACGCTACCGAGCAGGAAGTATATCTTGGCAATCTTCCTGTAATGACTCCGCGGGGAACATTTATAGTCAATGGGGCGGAACGAGTTGTTGTCAATCAGGTTCATCGTTCACCTGGCGTGTTTTTTGATGATATGATATTGCCAAATGGAGTCCGTCTATATACTGCAAGAATAATTCCTTTTAATGGTAGTTGGATAGATTTTATTACAGATGCAAATGAAATAATGTATGCTTACATTGACAGGAAAAAGAAATTTCCTGTCACTACATTATTACGTGCTTTGGGCTATTCGTCTGATGAAGATATTTTAAATTTGTTTGACTTGATTGAGGAAATAGAGCAAGACGATTTAGATGAAAGTTACATAGGCAGAAGAATAGCATCAGAGGTAATAGACCTTAATACAGGCGAGATAATTGCAGGACGTGATGTAGTTATAGATGAAACTTTATTGCAATCAATAAGCCAAACACAAATACCACCATTCAAAATATTTTCTTACACTAACGTAAATGAAGAACCTGTTATTGCAAGAACTATCAGTAAAGATAGCACTAAAAATAGAAAAGAAGCATTAGAGGAAATTTATAGGTTATTAAGAACATCCGAAGCACCTGACGAAGATGTTGCCTGGGGGCTATTAGAAAAATTATTCTTTAATTCTAAAAGATACGATTTAGGTTTAGTGGGCAGAACAAAAATAAATAAAAAATTAAATTTGAAAACTCCACTAACTACTACAACATTAACTATTGAAGACATAATTTTAGTAATAAAACATACTTTAAAATTACATGCTGAAAAAATAACAGGCGATGATATTGATCATTTGAGTAATAGAAGAGTTAGAACAGTAGGCGAGCAATTAGCACAACAAGTAAATATCGGTATGGTTCGTATGGCTCGCACAATTAAAGAAAAATTGGGCGTAAAAGATGATAGAGAAATTGTTCCGAATGAATTAGTTAGTGCTAAAACAATTACGAGTGTAGTGAGTCAATTTTTTGCTACGAGTGAGTTATCTCAATTTATGGATCAGACAAATCCATTAGCAGAATTAACACACAAACGTAGAATGTCAGCATTAGGTCCTGGTGGTTTAACAAGAGAGAGAGCGGGATTTGAAGTTAGAGACGTTCATTATACACATTATGGTCGTCTTTGCCCGATTGAAACACCAGAAGGTCCTAACATTGGTCTTATTGCTTCACTCGCTATGCACGCAAAAACAAATAACTTGGGATTCATAGAAACGCCTTACCGAAAAGTAAAAAAAGGAACTTTAACCAATGAAATTCAATATCTAACTGCTGAACAGGAAGATAAATATAATATCTGTCCTGCATCTACTACGACTGACGACAATGGTAAATTAATCGGTAACAGAATAAAAGCACGCTACGAAGGTGATTATGTAGTTGTCCCGCCTGATGAAATACATTATATGGATGTTGCCACCGACCAAATTGCCAGTGCAGCGGCTACAATGATTCCTTTTTTAGAACACGATGACGCTAATAGAGCATTAATGGGTTCTAATATGCAGAGGCAAGCAGTTCCTTTATTGCGTCCCGTTGCTCCTATTGTTGGAACAGGTATGGAAGCAAAATTAGCAAAAGATACAAGAGCATTACTTATTGCTGAAGGAAACGGAATAGTAGAATATGTTTCTTCTACAAAAATTGTAGTTAAATACAACGATGAACGAACAGAAGAAGAAAAACTAACTACTTTTAATTTTAATCCTGAAAAAACATATAATCTATTAAGGTATTTCAGAACGAACCAAGATACAAGTATTACGCAACGTCCTCTTGTTAGAATAGGTGATAAAATACTTAAAGGACAGCCATTAGCAGATACTTCTTCTACACACAATGGTGAATTAGCACTTGGCAGAAATATACTTGTAGCATTTATGCCTTGGAACGGATATAATTTTGAAGATGCAATAATAGTTTCACAGCGAGTAGTCGAAAAAGATATATTTACATCAGTTCATATAGCAGAATTTACTTTGCAAGTCAGAGATACTAAACGCGGCGTAGAAGAGTTTACTAGAGAAATTCCTAACGTTTCTGATGATGCAACTGCAGATTTAGATCCTTTTGGTATAGTCCGTGTCGGAGCAAAAATCGTTGAAGGTGATATTATAATAGGTAAAATTACTCCAAAAGGTGAAACAGACCCAACACCCGAAGAAAAACTATTAAGAGCAATTTTCGGCGATAAAGCAGGAGATGTTAAAGACGTTTCGCTAAAAGCAACTCCTGGTATCAAAGGTGTTGTTATTAATACAAAATTGTTCAGCCGAAAGTTTATTACAGAAAAAGAAAGCAAAATAAAAGACCAAAAGAAACAAGAAGCAATAAATGTAATAGAAAAACAAAGCAGAAAAGCATTAGAACAAGAATTTCTTAATAGATTTATCTCTGTTCTTGATGGTGAAACATCTGTCGGAGTAAGGTCATCTGAAGGTGCTTTAATATTTAAAAGTGGAACAAAAATTAAAGCCGATGTTATCCAAGCAAAATATAAAGAAAAAGTTCTTATTCCTGAACTTTTACCGATAGATGCAAAATACGTTGCAGACAAGCAAAAGAACGAATTAGCAAATAAAATTGTCGCTAATTTCAAAGACGTTTTGCAAGATTTAGTCGCTGAATATAAGGCACAAAGAGTAAAAATATCAGCAGGCGATGAACTACAAGCAGGCATACTACAGATGGCAAAAGTGTATTTAGCAAAGAAAAGAAAACTACAAGTCGGCGATAAAATGGCAGGAAGACACGGAAATAAAGGTATTGTTTCTAAAATAGTTCCCGTAGAAGATATGCCTTTCTTACCCGATGGAACTCCTGTAGAAGTAATTCTTAATCCGTTAGGTGTGCCTTCACGTATGAATTTAGGTCAATTATACGAAACAGCACTCGGTTGGGCAGGAAGTAAATTAGGTTATAATTTTGCTACCCCTATATTTGATGGTGCTACTTGGGAACAAGTCGGCGATTATCTCGAAAAAGCAGGACTTCCACGAGACGGCAAAACAATTCTATATGACGGAAAAACAGGCGAACCATTTGAAGAAAAAGTCACAGTCGGCGTTATTTATATGTTAAAATTGCATCACCTTGTAGAAGATAAAATGCATGCACGTTCTATCGGTCCTTACTCGCTAATTACTCAACAGCCACTCGGCGGTAAAGCACAATTCGGCGGACAACGACTCGGCGAAATGGAAGTATGGGCTTTAGAAGCATATGGTGCATCGCACACACTAAAAGAAATGATTACCCAAAAATCAGACGACATTATAGGTAGAGCAAAAATGTACGAAGCAATAGTTAAGGGTGAAAACATTCCACCTTCAAACATTCCTGAATCGTTCCACGTTTTAGAACGAGAACTACAAGGATTAGGTTTAGATTTAGTTATAGATAGAATGTAATTAAATCAACAAATTTTTTATTTTTTTATTTTTCATATTGATACCTTTTAACCCCTGCATTTGTAGGGGTTTTTTAGTAGTATAATTTTTTTTAAAGTTATGCTGAACTTTTTTCAGCATCTACTAAATAGGGTAGATTTAGCATAAAATTAAGAAATGCCGAATTTATTTCAGCATAACAAGATACGGAAATTTTTATTTTATAGAGGTTATCATTTATTTTGCTGGTGATTTAAAACTAAACCGTCATACCACCATCTACACTCAACACTGCACCATTGATATAAGATGCATCATCAGACGATAAAAACAAATAAGCATTAGCAATATCATCAGGCGTACCTAATCTACCGACAGGAATTTTTGCTTTCATTTGTTCTATTACTTCAGCGGGCATTTTAGCAACCATTTCTGTTGCAATAAAACCAGGAGCAATAGCATTGACTGTGATACCTTTTCTACCAAGTTCTTTGGCTAATGTTTTTGTCATACCAATCAAACCTGATTTAGTAGCAACATAATTAGTTTGTCCGAAATTTCCATACAATCCAACGACAGAAGAAGCATTTACTATTCTGCCATAATTATTTTGAAGCATATATTCGGAAACAATTTTAGTGCAGTAAAACACGCCTGTGAGATTTACATCTATGACTTGTTGCCATTGTTCTGGGGTCATTTTTTTTAGTGTAGAATCGCGTGTAATTCCTGCATTATTGATGAGAATATCAATAGAACCAAATTTATTAAAAACATCTTTTGCGGCTTTTTCTATTTCGCTATAATTTGCTGTATTTACTTTTTCAAAATATGCGATAAGATTTTTTGTTGTTAATTCTTGGATTACTTCTTTACCGCGGGCTTCGTCTAAATCCCATATAACAACTTTTGCACCTGCGTGAGCAAATAATGTAGCGGTTGCTTTGCCTATCCCTGCGGCACCGCCAGTAATAATTGCAACTTTATTATCTA
Source organism: Bacteroidota bacterium (assembly GCA_009777815.1). GTDB lineage: Bacteria > Bacteroidota > Ignavibacteria > Kapaibacteriales > UBA2268 > WRLB01. The sequence continues at coordinate 3,741 of WRLB01000068.1, read as the reverse complement.
ACTTTTTCATATTACAAAAATAAGGTTTATGTATATAAAAATTGCAATATTTTTTGAAAAGCCCAAAAAATGCAATATATAAGGGAGTTACAGGTTTTTATAGTAATTTTCGGTTTTACGAAAAATGCTCAATATCTCGACAAAAAGCGTTTTTTTTGTGCGGAATGTGTAAAGAAAATGTTAGAAGGTTAGATTTTAATGCTATATTTTTTAACGAAAAATAATTGTTTTTTCGAATAAAAAATTAAAATAAACTGACATTGAAAATATAAAAAATAAGAAAATATATCCATTATATAGTAACTATTTTAATATTTACTGCCTCGCTACCTCTCGCTCCCGTGTGCCACAAAAATTGGATAAATAAAGACATTTCTTTATTATTTTTTTCAAAATAATCAACGAACATTTTATATTCTTCTTCTGTATAAGGTGCCCGAATATTAGTGCTTGCTTTTTGTTTATATTTTGTCGTATAATCTTTTTTCGGTATATATTGCCTGTCATCATCACTGCACCAATTAAAAAATATCTGAACAACTGATAAATAATGGTTGACACTTATAGGATTAAGAGACGTGTTTTTTATAAACTTTTCTAATGAATTATTTATATTTTTTTCATTTAAAACTACGCTAAAATCTGTAAATACTTGCTTAATTCTTGAATTATATTCCTTAATCGTGTTCTCCGTTATCTTATCATATTGCTTTTTATAATCAATAAATTTGCTGTAAATATTAGAAATAACATCGTCTGCTTGCTTCTTGCCTGAAATTATTGCATCAAATTCTAAATGTTTCTCGTCCCAAAACTTATTAGCATTCTTCCATCCTTGTGCTGTATTACTGCATTTGGTCGCTATATCCTTGCCTCTGTATCTAATGTATATTTTATTGCCGATAACCTTAAAATGCCCTGGCAGGTCGTTTCTTTGGACACCTGCGTGGTTGCTATTTTTCTTTGTTTTGAAAACATTTTTCGGTTCTAAACCATAATACTTAACGAACAATCCTACCGAATAGGTATGTATTCGGTCTATAAGTTCGGACTCGCCTTGTTGGAGCAAATAAGCGACTATTTGCTCTAATTCGGTGCTTTGCTTACGTGGATTGTTACGTTTCATATTTTTAATTATATTTTATATTTATATTGTTTTTTTAATATTTTTTATTATTTTTGTAATTTATAAAATACTTTTAAGGATAAAATATTATGATTAAAAAATCAGTTATTTGTTTATTTTGCTTGATGTTTTTAGCGTCAGCAAATTTATATTCGCAAGATACTATTAGAACTCCTCGGGACTTTGCGGATATGGTTCCGAATGGTAGTTACATTCTGATGTATGACATAACTGTTACGCAGATGTATACACAGACCTTCACGGGACAATTTAACGGCAACAACAAAAAGATTACTGTTCAAATCAATGAAAACACTACTAACGTTGGCTTGTTTAGCCAAGTTGATGGCAGTGGTATAATAGACAGACTAATCGTAGATGGATATATCATTGGCGGACCTAATAGTGAGAACGTTGGTGGTATTGTAGGACAATTATTAGGCGGTTTGCTTCATAATAACATTAATCTTGCATCTGTGACGGGAACTAACCCTACTTCATCTGTTGGAGGAATTATTGGGTCTGTTGATTTAAGTGGTTTTCATAACTTGCTTATGAATAATTGTGCTAATAATGGCACAATCACGGGTGGACAGTATTTGCAGGCATTATTGGTCGATGCAATGCATTAAATAACAGTATTTATATTATTAATTGCAAAAATGCAGGAACAATACAAATTAAATATAATAGCATAGAAATGCAAAGTTATATAGCAGGAATTGTAGCCTATTCTATCTCTAATTACTATACTGACATAAATGGTGGTGCAGTAAATATTGGCAGAATATTAAGCAAAAACTCTAATTATGCAGGCGGAATAATAGCGTTTGCAAATAATACCTCTGCTTCACATAGTATGACGAATGTAAGTGGTTTTAATGCAGGCATAGTAGATGGTGCAATAAATTCAGTTGGCGGAATTGCAGGTTATATAGGCAATAATGTCGCTGTAAGTAATTGTATGACAACTAATTGGGTGAATGTTGGCACAGCCCAGCATTTTGGTGCAATAGTTGGTGAAAACTATGGAATGATAACTAATTGCTACTATGATGAGCAGATGTGCATATTAAATGGAATAGGTTCTAACAACAATCCTAATACTCCGTTACCGGTTGGATTACCTACCACAAGTATGCTTGGGAATAATTTACCGATAGCATTGCCAGGTAATCCACCACAACTATATCCTGTGTTTGGGAATCATCCAATATCTTTGCTCGCTGCTGCACCGATACGATTGCAGGATAATCCCATTACAGGCGATCCAGAAAGGCTGGATTACGTGACGCAGGACTTCTATGTGTCGAATAATTATCCATTACAAATATATCCTTTTATATTTCCTTTTCAGTGGGGATGGTTTAATCCAGCATTTAAATCATTTTCCTTAAATGATTTTGTTGAAATACAACAGCCCAATAATGCTGTAATTAGAATACAAGGCGGATGGGATACATTAGCAGTGCGACTAATTAATTATAATTATCCGCCATATTCTAATTATAATATAGTTTTTGAAAAAATTGTTCCCATTTATGTAGGAAGATGATTTTAATTATAAATTAACAGCGGGCTAAAGCCCGCTGTTGGCGGAGGAAGTATGAAAAAGCATTTTATGTTATTATTTCTTTTTTCAAGCATTACATTGTTTTCTCAATATCAATTTTCTGGTGAAGGAACTGAAGTATTTCCTTACCAAATTTGGAGTGTAGATGATTTAAACCTTTTACGAGATTCTTTATATCATCAAATGTATGTAGATCCTAATTGGAGTTTTAACAAACATTTTAGATTAATTCAAGACATCAATACTCCAGTTACTCAATCTATAACAATGACTTATTTTTATGGTCATTTTTATGGTAATAACAAAAAAATAACTTTAAATCTTAATGTTGATGAAACATTTAATAATTATACTTGTGCGCCTGCTCTTTTTGCTGGTATAACAAATGGTGGAAGTATTGATAGTTTGATTGTAGATGGTTATATTAATTCAAATTTGTGGGCAGGCGGAATAGCGAACGGTATTGGTATTAGTAGCAAAATAAATGGTTGTATAAACAATGCTGCAATAAAAAGTTTTAATTTGGATTATGGGGCTGGTGGTATAATATTTAATAATGTCAACACCATCTCCAGCTGCATCAACAACGGCGATATAACAGGAGTTAATATAGTTGGTGGTATTGCGGGACAAAATGATGGCACTATAATAAATTGCATAAATACAGGAAAGATTATTGCAACTAATTCCGGAAGTAATACTAGTATTGTAACAGGAGACACGACTCCTAATAACGGCGTTGGCGGAATAGTTGCTTGTGTGGTTAATAGTTCTCAAAATATTTTAAATTGTGTTAATATAGGTAGTGTCGTAGGTCAGGGATTTGTAGGTGGAATAGTTGGCTTGGCTAATGGCAATCCAATGGCAACAACACCAATCACCAACTGTATAAACTACGGCTATGTGCGAGGAATAAATATTGTTGGCGGTGTTCTTGGTTATATGTTTAACCAAAATGTAAATGTTTCCAACTGCGTCAATGTCGGCGTAATAGAAGGCGAAGAAGATACAGGAAGGATCGTAGGAAAGGAATAAAGAAAAA
>WRLB01000067.1 GCA_009777815.1 Bacteroidota bacterium | reverse complement strand
TGTTGCAATCTTTACAACGATAACGATTAATTTTTTCACCACTTTTATGGTGAGTATAATTACTATGAGACCTATAACGAGTGCTACCACAACGAGTACATTGCATATAACAATTACTATATTTAATTAAAAAAATACAAATATAAGAAATATTTTTCTAATCGTCACATAAAGTGAACACTCCCTCCTGTGGAGGGGTAGGGGTGGTATAATTCCTAATTTTATGTAGATGCTGAAACGAGTTCAGCAGGGAAGAGATTTTATATTCTATAATTTTGTATATTTGCACTAACTTTATCTAAAATGAAAATAAAATTATATAATTCACTTACAAAAATAATAGAAGATTTTATCCCAATTGATTCTAATGAAGTCAAAATGTATTCTTGCGGACCGACTGTATATTCCTTTGCACATATAGGCAATATTCGTGCTTTTTTATTTGCTGATTTATTGCAAAGAACATTGAAAATTGTTGGTAAATATAATATAAAATGGGTAATGAATATAACAAATATTGATGATAAAACTATAAACGATTCTAAAATAGGAAGCACAAATTGGTTACAGGAATGGGGCAAACAAGATGTAAATTTGCATCATAATTTAAATATTCTTACAAATTATTATGAACAAGAGTTTATTAAAGATATTCAAAAAGTTGGGATAAAACAAAGTGATTTGTTTGCAATTCCAAGGGCGACTGATTATATAAAACAAATGAAGGATTTAATTAAGATTCTTTTTGATAAAAAGGTTGCTTATTGTGCTGATGGTTCAATATATTTTAATGTAAATAAGTATAGAGAAACAGAAAAATATGGCAAATTATTAAAAATTGATTTTGACAATTTTAGGGCAGGATTAAGAGTAGATACAGACCAATATGAAAGAGATAACGTTTCTGATTTTGTTCTTTGGAAATGCAAAAAAGAAGATGAACCGTTTTGGGATTTTTACATAAATGGTGTTAATTATCCTGGCAGACCTGGATGGCATACAGAATGTTCTGCAATGGAGTATGATATACTTGGATTGCCATTTGATATTCATACAGGCGGAGTAGATTTAAAGTTTCCACACCACGAGGATGAAATAGCGCAATCTAAAGCAGGTTATGGTATTGAACCTACTAATTATTGGTGCCATAATGAATTTCTTGAAGTGGAAGGAAGTAAAATGTCTAAATCGCTTGGCAATTTTTTTACTATTAGAGATTTAGAAAATAAAAATATTAATCCAATAGATATTAGATATGCAATGCTATCGGCACATTACAGAACTAAATATAATTTTACTATAAAAGGTATAGAAGATGCTAAAAAAGCAAGAGAAAGGATTCAGAGTTATATATATTCTGCTTTAGAAAAAGTTGATTTTAGGTTAAATAATAATGCAGAAACAGAAAAAATTAATACATTAAAAGATAATATATTCTTTCATCTTGCAGATGATTTGCATACTCCAAAAGCACTTGCAACCTTATTTACATTTATAAATAACAATCCAATTGATTCGCTTTCTGTTGCTGAAATTACTAATTTTATTAATATTATGCAAGAACTGAATGAAATATTTGTTGCTTGGAGTTTTGAACCTGAAGCAAAATCAAACAACATTCCACAAGATATTATAGAACTTGCCGAACAGCGATTAAATGCAAAAAAGAATAAAGATTTTGCAACTGCCGACAATTTACGAAAACAAATAACCGAACTCGGCTACAATGTCATCGATACAAAAGACGGATATTCTATAAGTAATATCTAAAATGCTGTCCTACTAAACTTATTTTAGCATCTGTTTCAACACGGGGGCAAGCCCCCGTGTTAAATATAAATTCAACAAGGGGGCTTGCCCCCTTGCTAATATTTTAACAACTTTTTGCTCTATTTAACAAAATAAGGGGATTCCGAAACAAGTTCGGAATGACATTTTAGTTGCAATCTTATGCCTTTAGCAATGTGGCTACATCTACTTGTTTTGCTTTATTGTATAGCAGAGTTAAGGCACAATTGTTAAGCGTAGCCCCCGTAGTTAATACGTCATCGACTATTAATATCTTCATTCCTGCAACATTATATTTCGTGTTCAATGCAAATACATTTTCCATATTTTTTAATCTTTCTTTTGGTTTTAGTAGGGTTTGCGAGGTAGTATGTTTTGTTCTTTTTAGTAGGTCGGATGCAACTTTTATATTCAGTATTTTGTTTGTGCCGAGTGCAATATAGTCGGATTGGTTATAACCACGTTCTCTTTTTCTTGCAGGATGAATAGGAAGTGGCACAATGTAGTTGTAGTCGGTCATTTTTTCTGAAACTAATACTTTGCCGAGCCATTCGCCGTATTCTAAACCAATCTGCGTGTATCCTTTATATTTTAATCCGTATATTAAATTGATAATTGGCGGGGATGGTGTGTTTTTGAAAATAGAAACAGCATTGGTTATTGCAAAATTTTCCGAACTATAATTTGGAATAATCTCTGCAGTTACCTCATATTTATTTCCTGCAAAAACGATTTGGGCTTTACATTTTGAACAGCAAAATTTAGTAGAATCTATAGTCGGATTTATTTTTGTCTTATAGTTTAGCGTTATTTTGTCGCCACAAAGTAAACAAACATTAGGATAAAAAAAATCTATAAAATAATTAAATGTTCTAAGTATAGGGCTCATTTAAGTATTTGTATTGTTCCCAAAAACCTGCTTTTACTAATTCTTTACTATTAGATACTTTAGTTTCTTGTTTCTTTATTCTATTTGCTATTACAAAACATTTTTTACCACAATATTTTGCATCTTGCCTGTATGTTTGGAACTCTTTACCACAAGATTGACAATTTGTAATTAATTTTTTATATTGTCTATATTTCAAACATTCTATACTACAATACTTTATTTTTTTACTATTTGTTTGGAACTCTTTGCCACAAGTTTGACAATTTATAGAAATAACAGGATTTTTAGAATTTGGTTCTAATAAAAGATTTTTATACCTATATTTTAATCCGCAATCCACACTACAATATTTTTGTTTATTTGTATTTGGATTATATTCTTTTTTGCAATACGAACAAAGACGAATCTCATTTTTTAAATCTAAATATCTACCTTTATTAGCACAACTGTGTCCACAATACTTTGAATCATTTTTAACGGCAACATATTCTTTATTACAATATGGACAAATCTTTCTATAACGCCTTATCACCCCTTCCACTCTTTCTGCTTTCATCCTAGATAAACTATGGCAAGTTATACCACAATATATTTGAATCTTTCTGTTTGTAACAAATTCTTTACCGCAAATCTTACAAGTTTTTGCTACTAATCCTCCCTTCCCTACGTTAGAACAATCTCTACTGCAATATCTTAATACTTTACTGGTAGTTTCAAATACTTTTGCACAATTTTTACAGGTTTTAGTGTAAATTTGTGGATGTATTTTCCTTCTATACTTTTCTTTGCTTATTTCTGCATCTCTATCTTTACATTTTCTATCACAATATACTCTAATATCACGATAAGTTTCAAAACTTTTGCCACAAGTTTTACAAGTTTTAGTAATAAGTTTTCTCTGTGTTTTCGCAGCATTTTTGGATTTGTATATACCTTTGCATTTTTTTGAACAAAAAACACTATTAGGAGTATAAGTTTGATAACTTTTGCCACATTCTTTACATTGTTTTGCTAATTTTTTAGTTGTTTTTTCTTTTGGGTCATCATTTTGATATTTATTGTAAAAGATAGATTGGCAATCAGCCGAACAGAACTTTGTTCTACCTTCTTCCGTTACTTCTTTGCCACAATTTTTGCAAGTTTTAACTTCTTCCATATATTTACTTTTTTAGAGTGTTTTAACTTAATGTAAAACACAAAAATAGTAATATTTTTATAAAAAAGTGTATTTTTGTATGTATTTTTTTAAATATATTTTTTATATTTTTAACAGCATGGCTTCGGTTATGCTGTTTTTTTTATAAAAAAGTGTATTTTTGTAATAGTTAAATTTATAAGCAAGAGTTATTTTGATGGAATTAATATATAAAATCTTATTAGCAATAATAGTAATTCTAATTGGTATCAATGCTTTTTGCTTCGCTGAAGAAAAACAAGTAGAAAATAATTGTTTCGTATATATTCATTTACATCCTATTTTGCTTTTAGAAGGAGCAGATTTAATATATCTTACGATTGAAATACCAACTAGTCCATCACATTCCTTTATATTGAAACCAAGTTTATGGAATAATGTTACTGAATCTAAAATTAAGGCGTTCGGTAGCAACACAAAATGGTTTAGAATAGGTACTGATTTAGGCATTCGTTATTACACAAATGGCAAAGGTAATGGTCTTTATTTGCAAGGCACAGTTGGATTGTTTCATAGAAAAAGCGAAGGTGATAAGGATTATACACAAAATTATTACCAATCAAAGCCAAAAAGAAATAGTTTTTTTGAAGCAGATATAATGGGATATATTGGTATCTCAATGAAACCAAAGAAAACAAAATTTAGTATATTTTATGATACAGGAATTGGTTATGGTAGTCGTGCTTTTCCTGGTGTTGTTGAAGGAAATAATATAAGGATAGATATGAATTTTGGTTTAGGTTATGGATTTTAATTTAGCCAAATGTTATACTGAACTTTATACAAATCCTACTGTTACGAGCGAATCTGCATATTATATAATGTCTTTTAAACTATTAACACGGGGATTCATCCCCGTGTTATTTTTTTGTAGTTTTTTATTATTTTTGTAATTAGTTAAAATATTTGCAAAAAAAATAATGAACAACTTTACTGAACAAAATCAAAATAACAATCCTAATATCATACCTTCTAATAGAAGAAGGAAGTTCGATAATAAACCACATAAAAGCAAAACTTGGATACCTATTACTATAATACTCGGAGTAATTGCCGTGTGTTTTATAGGAATATTTGCTGTTGTGGGAAGTTTTATTTCTATGTTTGATGATGCATTTAGCACAGGATATTATGTGCCGAAAGAAATAAAAAATAATACGATTCTTAAATTAGATTTCGGCAGTGTTAGTGAAATTAGCAACGATGATAATCCATTTGCTATTTTTAGTAATAAAGCACCTAAACCTACCTTTTCTGAACTAATTAAAGGTATTAAAGAAGCAGCAGATGACCCACGAATAGTTGGTATGTATTATGATGGAAGTGCGACTATTAGCGGAACTATGGCAAATGAGTTAAAATCTGCTATATTGGATTTCAAGCGAGCAGGCAAGTTTATGTATTCTTATTTGGAAGCCGCTGATAAGAATATGTATAGTATTGCGTTGCTATCGGATTCTATATTTATTGCTGAAGCGGGTATATATGAAATTAGTGGTTTCGGCATTGGAACGCTATTTATGAAAGGTCTTTATGAAAAACTTGGTATTAATTATGAAGTTTATCAATATGAAGATTACAAATCGGCTGCTGAACAATATAAAAATTATAAGTTTTCTGATTCGGCTCGGGCTGCATATATGCCTTATCTTAAACAGCGTGAAAATGTGTTTATTGATGCAATTGCGGGCTTCCGTGACATTGCTCCGAGCAAAGTGATTGCTCTTATGGATGAAGGAATTTTAACCTCTGATGAGATGTTAGAAGCAGGGCTTGCTGATGCTATTAGCACTAAAAGACAAGTTATTGCAATGCTTAATCAAAAAGTTATAAATGATAGCAAAGGGGCTTTAGATGACGCTATTGAGACGCAAAATAATGCTAATGATATGTTAAAATTCGGAGAAATTCCTACTCAAAGAGGAGAAATTCCTACTCAAAGAGGAGAAATTCCTACTCAAAGAGGAGAAATTCCTACTCAAAGAGGAGAAATTCCTACTCAAAGAGGAGAAATTCCTACTCAAAGAGGAGAAATTCCTACCCAAAGAGGAGAAATTTCTAACCAAAAGGGAGAAATTTCTACCTATCATACTGAACTTGTTTCAGCATCTCCTCGTTCTTTATTAAATGCTTTTAATAAATATACGGGGATTCCGAAACAAGTTCGGAATGACAATGTTTTTGCACGCATTTACAATGTTTTCGCTCGGAATAACGCAGAAAATGATGACAATAACGAAGATTTAGCAGAAGATTATCAAAAAATAACAGAAGATTATCAAAAATTAGCAGAAGATTTTGAAAAAAAATATCTTGTTAGCATATCTGATTATGTGCGTAGCGAGGTTGATATTGCGGGTTGTGGTTGTAATGCATCATCTGAATCAATAGCAATAATATACGGCGAAGGACCTATTGTGTCGTCCAAAGTTGAGAATCTTTTTGGTGGTGGTGATAATCAAATAGTAGCATCTGATTTTGTGAAGTTAATAGAAAAAGCAGCAAATAATGATAAAATTAAAGGAATTATCTTACGAATTAACTCGCCCGGCGGTAGTGTTATAGCATCGGAAGAGATTTATCAAGCAGTGCTAACAGCAAGAGAACAGAAGCCCGTATTTGCTTCAATGTCTAATACTGCTGCATCAGGTGGATATTATATTGCAATGGCTTGTGAGAAAATAATTTGTCATCCACACACTTTAACGGGTTCAATTGGCGTAGTTACAGCAATACCTAATTTTAGTGGTTCATTAAAGAAATTAGGAATAAATGTGGATACTATTTCAACAGGTGTCGGGAACGCTTTTACATTAACACCGATGCTTCCTTATACGCAAAAAGATAAGAAAAAGTTAGATAAAATGTGTCGTAATATATACAATAGTTTTGTCTCTAAAGCAGCGAATTCACGCAATATGTCATTTGATTTAATGCGTGCATCAGCAAAAGGACGTATTTGGACAGGCGAAGACGCTAAAGCACGCAATTTAGTTGATACATTAGGGAATTTAGATTTAGCAATAGCAATGATGAAAGAACATCTTGACGATGACGATTTAGGTATAAACATTTATCCAAAGCGTGAAGATAGTTTTGCAAGGTTTATGCGATTATTAACAGAAGGTGAAATGCGTTTTAATGTTATAGATTTAGGTTTAGGTTTTGCGTTATCGGATGCAATTAAAGAGCAAATAAGTTACTTAAATATCTTATCTGTTATCAGTGAAAAAGAGCGAGTTCTTTGTGCTTTGCCATATTTAGTGATAGTGGAGTGAGGTGAAATAACACAACTATAACAAGTTCAGCATGACACCTTTTTTATTCTGTCATGCTGAACTCGTTTGGGGCATCTTTAATTTTTCGCGTAATCCTTTGCCTAACATTTTAGTGATTTCAGGAACTTTTTTTGTCCGAACAAAACTATAAATGCTAATACTATTAAAATTAATTCACCGCAGACTATATAGTAGTATTAAGCCTATTTCCAAACCTATATATTTTATTTAATGGAGAGTGTTATTTTAGTAGGTTGATATTTAAAATATTTTCCTTATATTTGTATTTTAAAAAATAAATTATTATAAAATGATAAGTAAAGAATTAAAACAAGAATTAATTCAAAAATATGGCGATAATATAACCGACTCAGGAAAGCCAGAAGTCCAAGTTGCTATTCTATCAGCACGAATATCTGATATCACGAAACACGTCTCTGTCTATAAAAAAGATAATCATTCAAGACGAGGTCTTATTATGCTTGTTAGTAAGCGTAGAAAATTGCTTGATTATCTTAAAAAAAGACATATAGACCGATATCGTAATATAATTGCAGCGCTTGGTCTACGTAAATAATTTTAGGTTGAAGATAGTAAATTAAAATCTGATAATTGCTAAACGTATAAATGTTCAAAAACTAATAAATAGTGATATAAACAATGTCATACAGACCTTGTTTTAGTGTTTTATTGTGTAAAATCAAGGAATGCCGTGGTAAGGCATAGCATAATAATTTTATATTTTTGTAAAAATATTTGGATTGTTATGCAATAACAATGTTTCTAAAATTATTTTTATTATATTGCATAACTTTTAATTATAAAAAATGTTTTAATTATGAAAGATTCAAAATTAAAAATGGTAGCAATGCTTATAATTGTAGCATTTGCGTTTTGTGGTTGTGGCGAAAGTGCCGTAGATAATAAAATTACAAAGGAACCTACCCATCCTGTTATTTATCCATATTCTCTAAAAAACGATCTAAAAATTCGGTCATATTGCAAAAAAACTACTCAAGTAGAAGGGACTATTCTTTTTCTTTTAGCTGATCCTTTGCCATCGTTTAATAACTTATCAGAGTTAGAAAATTATATAAGGGAATATGTAGAAGCCGAAATACCTTCTTTTCTGTCTTGTGGTTACAGCATAAATTATGCCAACTTTAGCGACTATCTTGCCGACCACAACGTTATAGCATATTATACATATACTGTATTGACAGGTGGTATAGACACACAATTTGGTGAGTATATAACTTTAAAAGGAGAATTAGAGTTCTAAAATTTGCTTATGTAATGTAAATAATGTATAATTATTTAACTAATGATAGATTTAAAAAATAATAATTCGGATAATGTTGTAATTTCTGTTAAAGATTTGTCTGTCCAATATGATAATAGAACTATATTGGAAAATGTTTGTTTTAACGTTTATAGTGGTGAAGTGGTTGTTATTGTTGGTGGAAGTGGTTGTGGAAAAAGCACTCTGCTCCGCCAACTAATAGGATTAGAAAAGCCAACATCAGGAACAATTATTATCAACGGCAACAATCTAACTGACGCAAATGAAAACGAAACAATAAATATTATGAACAAAAACGGAGTTCTCTTCCAATTTAACGGACTATTTGCTTCAATGACATTAGAAGAAAATATCGCTCTAATTTTAGAAAAATATACAGGACTAACCCCTTCACAAATGAAAGATGCGATTGACTTAAAATTATCATTAGTCGGATTGAGTGGTTTCCAAAATTACAAACCTGCCGAAATTAGCGGCGGTATGAAAAAAAGAGCAGCATTAGCAAGAGCAATGGCACTTGACCCCGAAATATTATTCTTTGACGAGCCATCATCAGGACTTGACCCTATCACATCAGCATCGTTGGATAATTTGATTAAGGAAATTAACAATTCTTTAAAAACTACTATGGTTATTGTTTCACACGATTTAGAAAGTATTTTAACTATTTCGCATCGTATTATTATGTTAGATGCGAGTGTAAAAGGTATATTAGCAACTGGCACTCCCGACGAATTAAAAAATTATAAAGAAAACAAAAATGTATATAACTTCTTTAACAGAAGATTGTAATTATAAATATAATGCTTTTTTATAAAAATAAATAAAAAACAGCATAACCGAAGCCATACTGTTAAAACTAAAATAAAATAAAAATATGAATACCATATTTGCCACAAAAATACACTTTTTTCTATAAATAAAAAAAACAGCATAACCGAAGCCATGCTGTTAAAAATAATGAAACAGTTTAATAAAAACTTTTAATACAAAAATACACTTTTTTCTATAAAAAAAACAGCATAACCGAAGCCATGCTGTTAAAAGATTAAATATTGATACGAAATAGCTATAAACCTTTTAAGTTTATATTACAAAAATACACTTTTTTCTATAAATAAAAAAAACAGCATAACCGAAGCCATGCTGTTAAAAATAATGAAACAGTTTAATAAAAACTTTTAATACAAAAACACTTTTTTCTATAAATAAAAACAAATTATAAAAAAAACAGCATAACCGAAGCCATACTGTTTAAATAAAACATATGAATCTTTTATTTAAAAAAAATCTATTACAAAAATACACTTTTTTCTATAAATAAAAAAAACAGCATAACCGAAGCCCTGCTGTTAAGAGACAAATACAAAATATATAATATGAGAATTAAAAAATTACCTATTACAAAAATACACTTTTTTCTATA
>WRLB01000066.1 GCA_009777815.1 Bacteroidota bacterium | reverse complement strand
AAATTCATTATTAAAGACATTCAGAAAAGAGAACAAGGATGCATTAAAAACATTGTTAAATCTAAAATTCCAGACATTCAAAAACCACAATCTATGACAGTGGAGAGTATAATTGATGCAGTGATGATGACAGATATGTAAAAATCTATTTTTATGCTACATTATATCAAATTTAAGTTCTATAAAAAATGTTCGTGGCATCAGAGGACCATATATAAAACCTGCATCTTTTAATGGACCTACATCTAAATCTTTTTGATAACTATCAAATATGTTTTTAATTCCTAATCCTAAATTATATTTCATTGCTTTTGAATTAGGCAGATAAAAACTATAACTTAATTTAAAGCCCATATCAAAGAAAGCAGGTGTCGTAACTTCAGTATCCTTTTCTATATATCCCGCAAAATGCTGAACTAACATTGTTCCCGTGTATTTACCAAACAAACTTATCTTAAAATCTTCAAAAATATTTTTTGTTGCAGTAAAATATCCGTAAAAATCAGGTGAACGGAACATCTTTTTTTGTGGTTCAAGTGTTGGTTCATCAGTCCATTGGTGTGGTTCTTTGTAGCGGCTTTGCTGTATAGTTACTCCGAGTTGCAAATCGCCAAAATCAATAATTCCAATAATACCTTCTATATTAAAACCTTTAACTACTGCTCCTGATGCGTTAATTCGTTCTAATAATAAGTTTCCTGCTTCATCTTTTCCTTTTTCTACAAGAGCAAATATATCATTCAAATTAGTATAAAATCCTTCAATTAACAAATTTGTTTGCAAATCGTGTGAAAAGTTTTTATATAAGTCCGCCGATATGCTAATACTATTGGAATATTCAGGTTTTAAGTCCAGCGAATTTGATATTAAACTTACTTCGCCACCAACAGCACCAATATGCAAGTCCTCATTATAAGTTTGCGGAGCCCTATATCCACGAGCATAACTGCCCCGCAGTCCTATATGTTCGTTAGGAGAATATCTTATACTTGCTCGGGGATTGATAATTATACCATCAATAAAATTATGTTTATCTAATCTTGCACCTAATACAAAGTTTAATTCTTCTGATTTCCATTCATTTTGCAAATATAGACCGACTACATTTGCTTCTTGATTTATTGATCTATTATAGCAAGGAATTGTATCATTTATTTTATTATGTGTCCATTCCAAACCTGAAGTAAATTCAAACGGAAGCAATAATGGGAAATTACTTTTGAATTGATATTGAGTTCCCGCAACGGTAGTTAAATCTTTGGTATTACCAAAGCAATCTAAATCACCATCTGTTCCAAAATAACTATCTCTAACAATCCATTGTCCTGCAATATAAGTGCTAATATAATGAAGTTGATTAGATGAAAACAAATCATAACTGATACTTGCACCATTTATATCGTGTTCTAATTGTTCGGTAATATCTGTTCTAAATGGTTGGAGATTCATTTTATTGCCTCCTCTTCTAAATTCACTCATATGATAATATTCTGTTGTTAATTTAGAAAAATCTGTAGGACGAACTATTGCTCTAAATCCAAAATTATCATTGTGTAGTTTAGGAATATCAGAAAAGCCATCTCCATTTCTATCATATTGACTTTTATAGCGAGTGCCACCATATAAATAAATACTTTTAGTGTAATCACTTGAAACAAAGGAACCACCAAAAGAAAGTTGTTTATCTGTTAATCCATTTCCATAAAGATTAAGAGTTGTATTAACATTTGACGAATTATAATGTGGTTCTTTAGTTATTATATTAACCACGCCTGCAACAGCATTTGAACCAAATAAAGCAGAGCCACCGCCCCGAATTACTTCTATTCTATCTACCATAGAAGTAGGAAGTTGCTCTAAATTATATACCGCCGACAATGAACTAAATATTGGTCTGCTATTAAGTAAAACTTGCGAGTATTCTCCTTGCAATCCATTTATTACTAATTGAGGAACGCCACAATTACCACAATTATATTCAACTCTAACTCCCGGCTGATATACAATTCCTTCTGATATTGTAGCCGATGATGTGTTTTCAAAAGTTGGAACTCCTACAACATTTACTATTGTTGCAGTTTCTTTTTTACTGGTTTCTGTTCTTGTTGCTGATACTACAACTTGGTCTAATAGTATTGCTTGTTGTTCCAGTTGAAAATCTACTTCAATAGATTTATTCTTTTCTGCAGTAATCTTTATTTCTTCTGTTTTATATCCTAATACACGAACAGAAATAGTTAATTCGCCGACAGGAAGGTGTGCCAATATATAATGACCTGTCATATCTGTTAATGTTCCGATAGTCGTCCCGACTATTCTAACAGATGCTTTTGAAATATGTTTTCCTGTAGATTTGCATAGCACATGTCCATAAACATTTGCTTCAGAAGGATTAAGTGCGTTCACTTTTTCTTGGAATATTTTATACGCTTCATCATTAGAATTAGAAGCGCCTTGTGCCATAAAACTTACATTCATTAAAACTGCAATTAAAATAGGAACATTTAACTTCGTTTTGCAGTTTAAAAAACTTAAACTCATCATTTGTTTATAAAAAAATTATTAAAATTTAAAAATAGAATGCAAATATAAGATTTATTTTCTATTTTTTATTTGTTATCACGAACTTACTTTATCATCTCTTAATTTTACAAATATCTGCCCTGCTGAACTTGTTTCAGAATCTGCATATTAATATAAATATAAAACAGGAATGTTGCTATATAACATTCCTGTTTTTGTTTGCAAATTGTTTGCAAAAACTATCTAACAATAAGTAATTTTGTTTGATATATCTTGCCGTCTGCAAATACTTTTAAGAAATATACGCCATCAAGCAAATCAGCAGTATTTATATTTGCAAAATTATACTCGCCTTGCAATTTAACATTTAACATTTCATTTCCTAATGTATTTGATATAGTTATCTCTGGATTAATGACAGCAAAAGGAAAAGTTAATGTTGCTTCATTTCCTGCAGGATTAGGATTAACATAAAGTTCGTTTATATAAGGTGTGTTTTCTATACTATTTGGATGGTCGGTTCCTAACAATGCTATATCATCTATTAGAGCATTTAAGCCGATAGAGTTATTATTTGCATAACAAACAAATCTAACTTTAAGATTAGAAAAATCTTCACCTTCTTCTTTAAATTTAGTGAGATTGATATATTCTCTTTGCCATTCCCAGTTATTTGGTTTTTGTCTGCCACGGAATTCTTGTGCCAATCTCCAAGTATTCCCGCCATCAAAACTAACTTCAACAAATAGTCCGCTAGAACTTAAATGATCACCAACTGCACATATATGCCACTTCTGATAAGTTAAAAATACATTTTCATTATTAAAATTAAAAGTAGGGCTTTCAATATACGAAGAATCTCTTATTGTTTGAACTTCTGGATCTTTCCCCGATGTTACAACTGTAACATTAGTTGAAAAGCATCTATTTCCTATTGCAGTATAACCTGGTGAATATAAAATATGGTTCCAAGGACGTTGATTATATGTATAAATGGTAGGAGGTGCTTTAATAGACCAGCCATAAGTATTAGTATTTTGGTTTTGTATGCTCCAACCATTAGCAGCATCACAATTATTTGAATGCAAACTATCATAACCTACAAATAAAAAATAGTTTCTATTTATTACATCATTATTATTGCTAAAAGGATCCCTATAAGAAAAACTATAAAACACTCTTGAACCTGCTTCTTGAGCAGGAATCTGTCCTGTATAAACACTACCATTAGGTGAATCTTGTCTTGTTAGTAAAACAGATTTTGTTCCGCTACTAAAATTAGTATAATAATTTACATATACTTGTTCTATATTTTTTGGAGTAGCAAAATCAAGTATTTCGCAAGATATTGGTATAGGATTAGAAGCATCAGGTTGGTCAGGGGCATTTGAATGTCTGAACTTATTGTTAACTAAGTTATTAAAACCAATTTTATGTTTATTGAACGCTTGATATACTTCATTAAAATTATGTTCAAAATGGTAAGGATTTTCTATAATATCACCTGTGTTTGGGTCCTCTATATATTCATCTTTATACCTATCGTTTGCTCTAACCATAGCATCAAACCAATTTGCAAATACTTCTTCGGCTGTATAGCCATCAGGCAAATATTCTTTTGCGAAGTGGACTGATCTTTTTACAATATCAAAATCAGGTGCTAATGTTTTGAAATCCCAAAATGCTCCCGATAGTATTTGAGAATCATAATGCGATTCGCCTAAAATATCAGTCGGAAATACATAATCGTTTTCACAAGTTCTATGTAAATTATTAGTGATCGCCCAACCTTCTAAGCCTGTTTTCACTATTCCGTCGAACACTCTTGGATTATCTTTAATAAATGCAGAGGTTATATCAGCATTTGCTTCGTTAGCCATACTACTGAACATTCCTGTATTTTTACCCATTTCTCTGTATTTTGCATAAACCATAGAATGCCCGTATTCGTGATAGCAAACTTTATCTAACTTGCCCATAAATACGTTCTTATGATTAGCCGCTAAGAAAACTAATGTAGCATCGCCTGAAGCATAAGCATTAAATGAAATATTCATTGCTTCCATTAGCGAAGGGTTTTCAATTATTTGAGCATAAGCGGTAACTTTATTCCCTATACTAGGGCTCGGGTCCATCAAAATGTAATAATTTCGAACAGCAGTAACATTATTGTATATAGTTCGCATTACTTCATCATAATCGTTGCTATCATGCATTTTAATGCCGTCATTAGTAATAGTGCCTTGATATATATAATCTACACCGCCTGTTTCTGCAGGATAAACTCTTTTTTGCATTACTACATAATTACCATCAAGTTTTGTTGTGAACTTTTTACCAATAACACTTTCAGGCAAATTATTAATTACGCCTGAACCTGTGGTTACTTTCACACCTTCGCCTTCTATGTCAATTTGTAGGTTTCGCATTGGACCTACTATCATTGGTAAGTTTGGATTGATATCATAATGTTTAGATTCCACATTTATATTAACATTCCAAACAAGGTTTTTCCTTAAAAGCAGTTCATAATTAGTGGCATCTATATATGTTTTATATAGTTCCATATCACCTTTTATATTTGCTTCAACAACAGGTTTGTAGGTGTAACCACTACCATTAAATATAGGTAGAATATAAATTGACGGTGCAAAAGTTATTTCGTATGATACATTAGGACTTTCATCTCTTAATCCTAATATAGCGGCTTCACCGAAATTTTTAACACTGTATACATCCATCGGATTATTAGAAGTAATTGGAACATCAAGAGTTTCAAATTCGCCGAAACTTTGAATTCTATATGCTTCCAACTGATGAATATTTGGAATGCTTAGAACATCAAGAGTTTCATATACATCGTCATAATACATTGATGTAAATGTTTGTATTTTGCCATCAGGATATACATACATACGAACAAAACTATTCATAATGTCATATCCGTTAATTGTTTGCACAAAAACAACAACGAAAATCTTATCTGATGCCAATACATTATAGCATCTCAAATTATTAGGGTCAATGCCCAGTTTTTGAGATTCTTTTTGCAAGAACTTCTTGCATTCTTCAGCAACATTATCTTTATTGACTTTATTGCTTTCAAGACGTGCATTACGTCCATTTTCTTTAATTGAAGCAGAATTGCGGCTATATCGGGTATTAATTTCATCTAATCTTTTACTTCCCGACATACCATATACTTCATTAAGATTAAATACTTCACCGTTTGACGATACATTAACTAATTTAGTTCCGTCAGAAGTATTTTGCTCTATGGCTCTATAACTAATGTTGTTATCATAAACAGGATTAACTTCATTAGCGTTAATAGTTCCTGCTCCCAGTATAGTTACAGCCAGCCCTACAAAAAAGCACATTTTGATGTGTTTTAAAATTTGCATTATAATTCCTATTAAATTTATTTAACAAACATACAAAAATAATGTTTTTTTGTGAAAAAACGTATTTTTACATATAATTACTTAACAATAATGGTGAAAATAATAATTCATTTTTTTTTAATAATTACGCTGTATGGATGCTATTCGTTTAGAGGTGGAACTATACCTGAACATCTTAAAACATTACAAATAGCATCTGTTATAGATAATAGTAATTTTGGCAATCCCGAATACAAAATAGATTTAGAAACCGAAATCACTAATAACTTTATAAAAGATAAATCTTTTGATTTATCTGATGAAGATAGTGATGCTAAATTGAGTGTTAGCATTACTTCTATTGTAGAAGCCGTTAATTCAGTAGGACAAGGCGAGTTAGAACAGGAACGAAGAATAACGCTTTCTTGTTCGGTAGAGTATTATGACAATGTAAATAAAAAACAGATATGGAAAAAGAATTTTTCAAGTTATGGTTTGTTTGATATTAATCAAGCATTTACTGCACGTGATGAAACAATAAAAGTCGTTATAAAGCAAATTGCTGAAGATATATTATTAGCAATAGTTTCAGATTGGTAGTAGTAAATTTTATATTTTTGTTATTCCTATAAAAACCTGGAAGTTCTTTAATTATTGTATATATAGATTGTTACGATTATATTATGCAAAAAAAACGTATTTTTGTAATTTAATATAATTCATAAGCAAGAAAAATGAACGTAATTGATGAAATCAACAAAATGTCTATAGCAAAATTAGACACACAATTAAAAGAAAAAGATGGAATAAATTATATTCCTGTACCTGATTTTAAATCAGGGGACCAACTCAATGTTGCTGTTAGAGTGGTCGAAGGTGAAAAAGAACGTATCCAAAACTTTAAAGGAATTGTTATAGGAAGAAGAGGTTCAGGTATTAATGAAACTTTCTTGATAAGAAAAATTTCTAACGGAATTGGAGTAGAACGGGTATTTCCTTTACATTCGCCTATGATTCAAGGTATTACTTTGATTAGGGAAGGTAGGTCACGTAGGGCAAAACTATACTACCTGCGGGGAATGTCTGATAGAAAGATTAGACAAAAGATTAGCAAAAATTAATTTTATTGTAACTTCTAAAAACAAGCGATTCACCATTCTGTCATTCCGAACTCGTTTCAGCATCTCTTAGTATAAAATTAAGAGATTTAGAAACAAGTTCGGAATGACAAGTAACAAAAATGCTGTCATTCTGAACTTGTTTCGAAATCTACTAATTAAATATAATAAAACTATTTTTTTGTATATTTGTAAATATAATTATAAAATGGAATGGAATGAAAGGTTTTATTATAATATTCTTTATTGTAGCAGTATTATTGCATATTTACATCAGTATTAGAACATATCAAGGTTTAGAATATATTCCTTCTTTGCGAGTTCCTGCAGTAGTTTCCATTATATTATTAATAGTAATTTTTATGTTAAATCAAGCAGGAATATTATCATTTAGTTTTAATATTAATAGAACTATATCGTTGTTTTCATCTGCTTGGTTATTTATTTTACTTGGTGTTTTTATTTCAATTTTGCTAATTGACTTTGTCCGAGTTTTAAACCATTTTATAGATTTTTTGCCTATAATACTAAAAAACAATTATATTTTATTTAAATTTATTATTATGATTATAACAATTTCAGCAACATTATTTTGGTATATTTTAGGGCATTTAAACTTCTTAACACCACAAAAAACAGAATTAGATATTTCTCTAAACAAGCCACAGATTCTTAATGAAATAAAAATAGAAAATAATCTAAAAATAGTTCTTGTAAGTGACCTTCATATCGGTTATATAATAAATAAAAAGAAATTAAAGCAATATGTAGATAGCATTAATTCGCAGGATGCAGATATTGTTTTTATCGTTGGCGACTTATGTGATAGTGACATAAAACCGATAATATACCAAAAAATGTATGAAGAGTTAAGTAGTATAAAATCACGTCTTGGTGCCTATGTTGTTACAGGAAATCATGAATATATTGGTGAAAAAGAATTGTTAATAGAATACTATAAACAAAGTGGATTAAATGTATTAGAAGATAGCGTAGTGTTGTTAGATAGTAGTTTTTATGTTGTAGGACGAAAAGATAGAATGGCAAATAATCGTGGTTTGCATTTCGTTGATAGCAAAAATAAAAATAGAAAATCAACATCAGAATTAATAAAAGAATTAGATAAAAACAAACCGATAATACTGCTTGACCATCAACCATTTAATTTAGATGAAAGTGTAGAAGCAGGTGTAGATTTACATTTAAGCGGTCATACTCACGATGGGCAGTTTTTTCCTATTACTCTAATAACAAAAGCAATATATGAAGTATCCGCAGGTTATAAACAGAAAGGAAGCACCCATATCTATGTTTCATCAGGGTTAGGAACTTGGGGACCACCCGTCAGAATAGGAACTAAATCAGAACTCGTTGTTATTAACTTTGCTTGGTAGTTTTTTGTAAATGGTCACATCTAAAAATGTCATCCTGAACTTGTTTCAGCATCACCTAATTTAATTAGCGATGCCGAAATAAATTCGGTATAATACAATGGAATTTTCTGTTTTTATATCGGAGTGTTTTTGAGGAATTTATAAAGAAAAGTGTCGCATCGCATCAATAACCGATAGCATATCGGCAGGTAAATCAGAAGTAAATAGCATTCTTTTTTGTGTTATTGGGTGCATAAAACCCAATGTTTTGGCGTGTAGCATCTGGCGAGGATATGTTGATAAAAGTTTTGCGGCGATGCTGCGCCATTGTGGATTTTCCTTGCCGTTTATGATGTTGTTGCCGCCATATCGTTCGTCACCGAATAATTTATGTCCTATGCTGCCCGAATGAACCCTTATTTGGTGTGTTCTGCCTGTTAATAATTTAAATTTAAGAAGCGAAGTGTAAAGAAATCTTTCAGACACCCAGCACTCTGTTATAGCAGGTTTGCCTTCTTTATACAATACCGCAAAAGATGTTCTATCTTTGCTTGAACGTCCTATATTTGCTTCAATTTTTGTGTATTCAAACTTCGGTTTTCCCCACACAATAGCGTAGTATTCTCGTTCTGTTGTCTTATTTGCGAACTGGTTAGATAAATTGTTATGCACATCCTGACGCTTAGCAATAACGAGCAATCCCGAGGTATTTTTATCAATTCTGTGGACTAAACCTGGTCGTATGTTATTGTTGAGGGTTTCAGTGTTTTGGAAATGATTGCTAAAATTTATTTCGCTATCGTCTAAATCTTCAACATTAAAAGTAATATTTTCTCTATGTCCGAAATAAAATAAGAGAGCATTTATTAAAGTTCCATAACGATTTCCCACACCTGGATGAACGCACATTCCTGCATTTTTATTAAGAACTAACAGGTGTTCGTCTTCATAAACAATATCAATAGGGATGTCCTCAGGTATGAGTTCAATCGGGGGCATTTGCATTACAATACATGTAATTTCATCGGCAGGAGAGATTTTATAACTTGCTTTTTTCATTTGCCCATTCACTAAAACATTTCCTGCATCTATAGACAATTGCACTTTATTTCTGCTTGCATTATGTATAGAATTAGTTAGAAATGTGTCAAGACGAATTGGTTTTTGTCCTTTTGTGATTTTAAATTCAAATTTGTTTTCTATCAATTCGGGGTAGTTATTTTTTTCTATTTGCATATTGCTGTTTGTTTTTTTACTATAAATATAAGCATTTTTTTTAAACACGGGGGATTCATCCCCGTATTTTATTTGTTTGTAGAGATATCGAAACAAGTTCGGAATGACAAAATAACCACCCCGCAGTGCTAAAGCACTGCTTCCCCTCCACAGGAGTGGAACAGTTCCCCTCTATGGAGGGGCAGGGGTGGTAAATTAACACGGGGGCTTGCCCCCGTGATTGCTTTTTTCTAAAAAAATAAAAATTTGGAAAT
>WRLB01000065.1 GCA_009777815.1 Bacteroidota bacterium | reverse complement strand
AAATAAAATACTAAATTTTTAACTAAATATTTGAAAAAAATATCAAAAAAAAGAGTAAAGCACAACAGGTATATAAAAATACGTTTTTTTAAATATTTTTTTGTATTTTTGTATTTTATTTGTTAATTTATTCTTTTTACACAATGACTAAAATAATTAAAGAAGTCGCGGCTAAAAATAAAATGAAATTTTATAGGATAAGTGCCGTTATTGTTATGACGCTTTGCATATTTGCAGCAAACAATATAAAATCCAATGCCCAGCCCACTATAACATTCTCGCCAAGTAGCGGAACTACTTTAACTATGCAAGATGTTATTATTACTTTAACAATGAGCGGAATAGGTGATAATCCTTTTCATGCAGTTATAGAAAATGCAACTATAATCGGAGAAGTCGTTTTCGTGTCAACACAGGATCAAATCCTTTCAGTAACAGCAGAATCTGTGACTGAAATTAAAATGATGGCTTTTGTTGCTCAATCATTGTTAACCGAAATATCTTTACCTAATGTAGAAATTATAGGTGAAGGGGCTTTTGCAGGATGTTCAGTGTTAGAAACTCTATCCTTACCTAAAATAGAATCAATAGGTGGTGGAGCATTTCTTGGTGCTAATGCCTTAACTTCCGTATCGCTTGGAACAGGGCTTACTACTCCTACAATAATAGAATTAGGAGAAACTGAATTCGAAGAAACTATGTATTCTGCGTTTAGTAATTTCGAAGGGGACATTAGTTTAACCTTAGGGGCAAATGTTTTGCCTTGCTGGATTCCCGAGACAAACGAGTGGAATGATTATATATGGGGCAGTATAACCGGCGGTTGTCAATCATCAGAAGGCGAAGATGAGTTTACTATTATAGTATACTGGTATATTGATGAAGAACTTGTTTACGTTGATACAACCAGAGTTCCTGCGGGAGAATTAGATACGGCTGATTTTACAGGTGATTTATGTCTTTCCTTTATAGATTGCAGAGATATAAATGGAAATCTCATATCAGATGAACCTATTTTTGAAGTTACTATAATTTCTGATACAATATTTGTATTTAATTTAGAATCCATAAAATACAATGTAACAATAGGTGATATAGTTCCTGCTGAAGGCGGCACAGCCGAAGTAATTGGTGGCAATCTTCATCCTTGCGAAAGTGTGGTTACAATAGAAGCAACACCAAATCCAGGATACTTATTTGATAAGTGGACAGATTTAGAAGGAAATGAAATATCTACTGAAAATCCTTATGAGTTTCGGGTTGATTATAGCGATACAACATTTATAGCCAACTTCAAAGAAGATGACGGCGATGTTGTAATGTATCAAATAACATTAGAATCTAACATAACAGATGCAGGTAATTTAGTTGGTGCGGGCAACTACGAAGAAAATAGTATAGTATCAATTTCTGCTACAGCAATTGCAGGATACATATTTGAAAAATGGACTGATTTAGAAGGAAATGAAATATCTAATGAAAGTTCATATCAAATTACATTAGTAAGCGATACAACATTAGTTGCCAATTTTATTGTTGATGATGAAGTAGTATTATATAATATAAGAACAATTTTAAAAATTGGTGAAGATATTATAGATGACATAATGGAGCAAAAGCCAGAAGGTTATATTTATGATTTTGAAATGAATGAATTTGGTTGTTATAAATTTGTCAATGTAACCGATATTGAAGGCAATATAATAACAGAAGCAAATGTTCTTGAAGTTATTATAGTTAGCGATACAACATTGATATTTAATTATTCAATTATACAATATGAACTTACATTCGGTTCATCAGAGAATGGAAGCGTGGATTTAGAAGGAACATTTGAAATAGATTGCGGCGAAACAATAGAAATTACTGCAATCCCCGATGACGAACACGAATTTGTTAATTGGACTGATAACACCGGCGTAGTAGTATCTACTGCTAATCCATTAGAAATTATTGTAGAAAGCGATACAACAATTATTGCTAATTTCCAATATGTTTCTATAAAAGAAGAAGATATTTATGATATTAGTGTCGTTCCTAATCCTGCGGATGGCGAGTTTAATATAATCTTTAATAACACAGATGCACAAAGAATTTCTATAGAATTATTAGATATTTCGGGTGCAAAAGTGTTAGATATTTTTGAAGGTTTTGCATCAGCGACTAACCATATTTATAAAGTAGATACTCCTTTATTAAGCGGCACATATCTCATAAAACTCAATATTAACGGCAAAATAGCAGTTAGAAAAGTAATAGTAAAATAGTAGAATTGTTATTGCAAAAATTATAAAGCAGAATCAATGTTCTGCTTTTTTTATGTTAATATTGCTGTAAAAAAAGTATTTTTGTAATGGATGTTTTAATATTAAAAATTTTTTTAATTTTAATATGTAGTATTTCAAACAGCATGGCTTCGGTTATGCTGTTTTTTTATTTATAGAAAAAAGTGTATTTTTGTGTTAAGTTTTTAATAAAATAAATCTTATAATTTTTAACAGCATGGCTTCGGTTATGCTGTTTTTTTTTTTTTTATTTATTTAAAAAAAGTGTATTTTTGTGGTGTAGATTTTTTATTTTAACTTATCAAATAAGTTAAATAGAGGAATTCTTCGCAATTTTTAACAGCATAGCTTCGGCTATGCTGTTTTTTTATAGAAAAAAAAGTGTATTTTTGTGGTACTAGAACAATGAAAACAATCATATTATTGTTCTTATATTTAATTTTAACAGCATGGCTTCGGCTTTGCTGTTTTTTTATAAGTTCCTTGTTGTTCTTTTTTAACAACTGTTATGGGCATTCTGATATGCTTTTAAAGGTTGCTGTTCCCCACACCTTTGTCCCTATTGAAACATCGCCTGATTGCAAATATAAGTTAATATTAGTAGCAGGAATAGAAGCAAGAACAGCCGATAAGATTGTTTTAATACTAGAAGTAAAACTTCCACTACTACACAAATACAAATTTTCTAACGCCGTGCAATTATAAAATGCAGAATTTCCAATAGAATTTGCTTTCGGCAAATAAATATCCGTTAATGCCGTGCAATCATAAAATGCATATTCATAGATGCCAGTTGCATTAGGTAAATAAACATTTTCTAATGCCGTGCAATTATAAAATGCAGATTGACCAATTAAATACACATTGTGTGCAGTAAAATATTTTAACCAAGTAGCCCCCGCATCATAAAATAATCGGTCGTCAATAACTCCAGACCATTCAGTAAGTTCAATATCTTCAAGGTTTTCATAAAGATTCTTAATGCTAATTATATTAGATGATGTCATCAAATTAGTAGCATCAGTAATTATGACTTTAATAATATTTTCATTTTGTTCTGTCGGTAAATTAGTTAAATCATCTATAATCATTTCTGTTATGATTCCTGAAGATTTTTTGAATTGCATAATATGTAAATTAGGACATTCTATAAAAGCATCTGCTTTATATTCAACATTTGATGCTTGAAATTTAATTAATCTCGTCGTAGGTTCAGTAATAGTTCCGCCAAAAATGTTTTCACCTGATATAGTCGCAGGCAACTTTGTGCCATAAAAATATATACGTTTTAGATAAGGTAAATGTGTATAAATATCTTTAAATATTGTGTTATTAGTAGTAAATAATCTCAAGCAATCTTTTTTTATATATACAGGAATGTCATCCCAATCAAAACTAATATCTGGTATATAAAGAGCAAAAACGAAACGTCTATAAGTTATTCCCGCAGGAAAGCAAACATTGTTATTCCAAGGAACGTCATCATTTCCTACCTTATTTATTGCTCCGTATAGTTGGAATATAATTTCCCATTTTTCTTCATCATTTTGTGCGGGGGCATCAATACCTGTAATTGTTCTTACTTTGTGGCGAATAATTCTTGGTACTTTAATTAATTCATCAAAACTACTAACATTTAGTGTTGCCTTATCAGGTGTATATTCATATCCTTCAAGCGTATTTGCAACAAACAAAAAGAACATTATTAGCATTACAAAGCGTTTTTTCATATTTTAATTTTAAAATTATTTTTATAAAGATTACAAAAATAAGGTTTTTTTAGAAATCCTCTACACATCGATTTTTGCATGGACTTCTATATCGGTGTCGGCAGGAAGTTCGGTGTAACTAATAACCGTGACGACAGGATGAGAAGTATGAACCATTCTGTAAAAATATGGACGCACCTGTGCAGAACATATTACTATCGGCATATAACCCGCAACAGTAATGTCTTCTACAGCAGTGGTCAAAGATGCTTTAATAGTGTTTATTTGGTTAGGTGGAAGTCCAAGTGTGATGCTCATAGCATTTTGATTATTTGCTTGCAAAGAGTTTGTCATAGCATCTTCTAATACGGGTGATAACGATATACAATGAACTACGCCATTTTGGTCGGCATAAAGTTTCTTTATCTGTTCTGATAAATTATGGCGCACATATTCTGTAAGAACGTCAACGTTTTTAGTAACTTTTGCATATTCTAATATTGCTTCTATAATTAGTGGTAGGTCACGAACAGGAATATTTTCTATTAACAAGTTTTGTAGTATTTTTTGAATTAAATTAAGAGGGAGCGATTCAGATGCTACTTCTTCCAATAATACAGGATAATCTTCTTTCAAATTATCTAATAGTTTTCTAACGTCTTGGCGAGTTAATAGTTTTGCTGCATTTTGTTTTAGCATTTCTGTAAAATGTGTAGCGAGAACGGTTGCAGGTTCTACCACTGTATATCCTTTAATTTCGGCATTTTCTCTATCATTAAAACCAATCCACGTAGCAGGCAATCCGAATACAGGGTCTTCTACATCTATACCTGATACCTTTCCTTCTGCTAATCCTGAATTCATTGCTAATAACATATTGGAATAAACTTTATCGCGTGCAATTTGATTATTTCTAATTTTAATAACATATTCTTCGGGTTCAAGTTGCAAGTTATCGCGAACTCTAACGGGTGGAATAATAATTCCGAGTTCGGATGCAAGTTGTTTTCTAATAGTAGTAATTCGTTTAAATATATCGCCGCCTTGTGCTTCATCTACGAGAGATATTAAAGCATATCCGAGTTCTATTTCAAGTGGGTCCACTTTTAATAGACCTTCTACAGGTGTTTCTTGTGCTTTTGCTACGGATTCGTTTTCTTGTTTTTGTTCAATTTCTTTTTGTATTTGTTTTTCTGCATCTTCTTTAACGCTTGCACCGTATCTAAAATACGCTAATGTTAGTAATGTTCCCCCTAAAACTAAAAATACTAAAAATGGAAAGTCAGGTAGTAATCCCATCGCTATTAGCATTATTCCTGTTATAGCAAGCGGTTTAGGACTAAATGTAAATTGTGATACTAATTGTGTTGATAGTTCTTCATTTCCTGCTGCTCTTGTAACAACTAAACCCGCTGATACAGAAATTAATAACGATGGTATTTGCGACACAAGTCCATCGCCGACAGATAGTATAGTAAATTTTGATGTTGCATCTACTATTTCTAAATCCATTTGCAAAACACCAATAGCAAATCCGCCAATAATATTTATAGCCGTTATTATTAATCCTGCAATAGCATCTCCTTTAACAAACTTCGCAGCACCATCCATAGAACCAAAAAAATCTGCTTCGTGTGAAAGTCGTTCTCTTCTTGCTCTTGCTGTCTGCTCATCTATAAAACCCGAATTTAAATCAGCATCTATACTCATCTGTTTCCCCGGCATAGCATCTAATGTAAATCTTGCACTTACCTCAGCAATACGCGTAGAACCCTTAATAATCACAACAAAATTAATAATTAACAATATAATAAACACAATTATACCCACAACAAAATTGCCACCAATCACAAACGAACCGAACGCATTTATTATATTACCTGCATGCCCGTCACCTAAAATTAATCTCGTAGAAGCAACATTTAAAGCCAACCGAAACAACGTTGCCGTAAGTAAAACCGTAGGAAATGACGAAAAATCTAAAGGAGTGCGAATATATAAAGATATAAGTGTAATTAAAATAGCCATCCCAAAACTAATTGTTATAAAAACATCTAACATAAATGCAGGCATCGGAATAATCATAAAACACACTATGAATATGATACCGAATGCCAGAACGACATCTTTATTTTTTAATATTCTTGGCAATGCTTTTTGCAAAGTTGCATTATTTGATACAGCATTAAACACTGCTAATTGTTGATTTTTAGCCATTAGTATAGTATTATTATATTTATTTTGCCTTATAAATTATTATTTATAACAACTTACAAGAACTACATTTCATAACAATAATATATACAAATACCCTGCCATAAATCTTAAAATGATTTTTTATGTATTCTGTTATGCCGTATTTAATAAGGTATAGCAAAATACATAAAAACGCTACCATTCCGAACTTGTTTAGACATCCCCTAATTATATACGTAATAACATTATTTAGATGTCACCTTATATAAAAAAAACAAAAATTATTCTTCTATAACAACATTCGCTACAGCATATTCTTTAAGATGAGCAATAGATATATGTATTTTATATTTGCCATACTTTTCTAATAAATTGCCGAATAGTTCTATTTGTGGCTTTCCTGTTTCAATGTTAAAAATACCAATTTCGTTAAGTTTAAAATTGTTGTTAAATCCTGTTCCTATTGCTTTGCTAAATGCTTCTTTTGTAGCAAATCGGGCAGCATAATGTTCATATTTGCGTTCATTAAATTGCTCGCAATAGTTTTTTTCTGTTTTAGTAAATATCTTATTAATAGCCGCATCAGAATAGTTAATAATAATTTTTTTTATTCTTTCAACTTCTATAATATCTACGCCAATTCCTACAATCATCTTTAGAAATAAATTAAATATATTTATTTAAAATATGTTTTTTAGAAAAAATTATCATAACATACGACCTATTAAAACTAAAAAACCTTATTTTTGTAATAAAAATAATTCAATGTGTTATGAAAAAAATTATCAATATTTTAGCGATATTATTTGCTACGTCTTTTATAGTTAATGCTACAACGAGCATAGTTACTTCCAATGCTGATAATGGCGAAGGTTCACTAAGAAAAATTATTGCTGATGCAAAAGATGATGACGTTATTACTTTTGCTCCTTCTATCTTTTCAATTACTCTTACAAGTGGTCAAATAGAAATAAACAAAAATCTTACTATTGACGCTGGCAAAGATAATATGAAAAAAATTACAATTAGCGGTAATAAAGAATCAAGAATATTTAATGTATCTAAAGTTACATTTAATATAAACAACTTAAATCTCGTTGACGGGAATAGACCTGATAGTGTTAATATTTCTATTGACAGCACAATTGATATGTCTAACGGCAGTGCTGTTTGCTGTTATGGTAGCACTTTTACTGCTACAAATTGCAACTTTAACAATAATAATGCTTGGTTTTCTGGCGGTGCTATTTACTTGGACAGCACTACTTTTGGTGCTACAAATTGTAATTTTAATGATAATAATAGTTTCTATGGTGGTGCAGTTTGTTTGCGGCTAAGCACTTTCAGTGCTACAAATTGTAACTTTGAAAGAAATACGGGTGTAATTGGCGGTGCAATTTATTTAGACAGCACTACTTTTACTATTACAAATTGCAACTTTGAAAGAAATGCGACTAAATGGGGCAATGATAGTGATACTAATGGACAGGGTGGTGCCATATACGGACTTGGGTTAAACAAAGAAGGTAGCATTGATTCTACTAATATCACCTTTACGGTTACAAATTGCACTTTTAACAACAATTCTACAGATGGACACGGCGGTGCAGTTTATTTGCTTAAAATGACTTCAACTTTTGCAAATTGCACTTTTAATAACAACAGGACAACTAAACATCCTGGTGGTGCAATTAGAGGTAATAGCAATTCTTTCATTACCGTTTCACATTCTACTTTTAGTGACAATTATTCAGGCAACGGTGGTGGTGCAATCTTTTTTGATAGTTGCACATTTAAAGTAGAAAATTGCACTTTTAATAATAATTCTTCAGGACTTGATGGTGGTGCTATAGGTTCGTTGGGAGAGATAACTGGAAAAATTAAAGATTTCTATAACAACAGGTTCACCGCTGCAAATTGCACTTTTAATAATAACTCTACAAAAGGAAAAGGCGGTGCCATATCTATAATATCTTTATCAACTATTATAGATAGTTGTTCTTTTATTAATAATTTGGCTGATGGTTATGATGCCGCTGGTGGGGCTTGTTATATTTATAGTAAAACTTTTAATGCTACAAATTGCAATTTTGAAGAGAATAAATCAGACTATGGTGGGGCTATATACAGTAGACGTTCTATCATAAATAATTCTGTTTTTAATAATAATTCTGCCTCACGTCACGGTTCTGCTATTTATATAGAAGATAAATCTTTTTCTACCGATATTGCAGATACAGAAAAAACAAATATCTATAAATTAAAAATTGATGATATTGTTGATATACAGGAAATGATTGATTCTAATAAAATATATATAGATAGTTTTATTAGATTTGAACACGCTGTTTATAGAACAAACAGCCCAGACAGAGCCCCTAAAACTATTCAGGGATGCAATTGCGATAACAAGACAATAGAAGAGCAATTGGTCTGCATTGCAAAGGAACATAGAGATTTAACAACAGGAAATTGTTTTGATGATGAAGGCAAGGTAATGGGAATGTTCGATACTTTGCAAAACGAAATGAAAAATAAAGGATACTATATAGGTTTCGAAGCATTAGATTGTAAAGTTTCAACGAGGCGAGAATGGTGTGCTATTTTTATTGGCTATTCGTTGTTAAAGGCATATAAATGTGCAGGCAAAGATAATTCAAATCTATTAAAGGCACTGGATCACTATTATGGTCGCGTGAACGATATGGTAGATAAATTAGTTGAAAATGGTTTGGCAACAATAAGTAATGAACCCCGTGTAGGTGCAATATTCTTTCGTAAAAAATACAAAAACGAAGGAACAACAGGCGGTCACACAGGAATAGTTGTAGAAGTTGATACACTTAATAAACAATTTAAGGCAGAATTTATTACTATAGAAGGTCATGCAAGACGACAAGAAGATAAAAAGATGGGCGTTGCAACTAAAACATATTCTTTCGACTCAATAGCATCTGAAAAAGATATTATTAAGGGTAAAGGTATAAGAAATGGTTACGTAAGTATAGAAGAGATGCGTTTCTTACATCTAAAAGAGTAAAATATGTTCGTGCCATTCATTTGTAAAAAAGATAGTGTGCTTCTAAAAATATAGTTATTTTACACTCGCCTTTGTCATAGATTATTATTTTTGTATAATTTTTAGATTAAATTAAAAACATTATTAAATCTAAAAGTTCCAGACATTCAAAAATCACAATCTATGACATATGAGAGTATAAAGCAATAACACGGGGGCAAGCCCCCGTGTTAAAATGTCTTGCACCGATTTTATGGTATTGGCTTAATTCTTACTTTGCCTTTCTTAACTACTACTTTTTTGATGCGGGCAGGTGGATTCTTTTCAAAGCGACCTACGAGCGTTCTATTGCCTGAAATAGCAAAAGTATATGAACTATTATTTGACACTAAAACATTGTTCTCATACCAACCTATAAATCTATATTTTGATACAGGTGTGGCTGTTAATATTATAGATTCGCCGCAAGTTGGTGCTACACCAATATTTTTGTATGATGGAATTAAGGATTAACATATTCCTAAATTTACTTCATCATCTCTTAATTAAAATATCTGTCCTGCTGAACTTGTTTCGGCATCTCCTCGCATAAAATTAGAGGATGCTGAAGTAAATTCGGTATGGCGTTTTATTCAAAAAAAAACATATTTTTGTAAACTAATATAAATTATTTATGGCAGAAAGAGATTATTATGAAGTGCTTGGCGTAGATAAAAATGCAAGCCAAGATGAAATTAAATCAGCATACAGAAAATTAGCACTAAAATATCATCCCGATAGAAATCCTGATGATGCAACCGCCGAAGAAAAATTTAAAGAAGCAGCCATTGCTTACGAATTATTA
>WRLB01000064.1 GCA_009777815.1 Bacteroidota bacterium | reverse complement strand
TACAAAAAAATAAACTCTTCCCTCATAATCCCACATTTAAGAAAAAAATCCCAAACAAAATAATATAGAAACTTCCCCACGGGGGGGGGGGGATTCCAATACAATCCGTGTAGTAATATTACTACAAATGTTTATGATAATATCCAATTTGATTTTACAACACCGACCATCTCGCATTGATGGCTTAATGAACATAAGTAAAAATAGGAAATGTATAAAATACAGGAGGTATAAAAATGTTGTTTAAAAATTTAGAAGAATTTACAAAATATAAAAACGGTTTAAAGCATAAAATAGAAGAAAATATTAAAAAATTATGCGATAAAAACGAGGAATATTTTAATCTAATTGAAAAGTTATGTGACGAAATGCAACCATTAGATTTAGAAAATAAGTTGTTACTCGAAGCAATACAAAGAATAAGTGAAGAAAATGAAATAATATTTAATATTATTCATATATTAGATGATGAAATTGTGCTAATACACAATCAATTTCAAAAAAATAGAAAACAATAAATTGTAAAAATACGGATAGTAATTATCTAAATATGAAAAAAAACTTTCTAATATTAATATCTTTTTTATGTCCTATATTTTTGTTGCCTGTGTATTCACAAGATTTAGATGAAGAGTATGTTAAAGAACAGACAGAAGACATTGAAAAAGCACCAATTTTTAATTTTGTAAAAACGGCAACTTTACTGGGACTTCATATACCTGACGAGGAATTTCACAAAGGATATAATTTTTCTTTTAACATTAGCAATTCAATTAATGAATATGCTTTTTTCAGTTTGGGTGTTCATTATGATAAATTTTATGGGATAAATGAAAGCAAAAAAAGATATATGCTTAACGAGGTTTCTATTGGAATGGGGATGTTTTTTAACTTTTTGCGATTTAGTAATAATAACACCTATATTGGCGTAGAACTTGGCTCATACCACATTAAAAACACAATTGATTTGAAATTAGATGTAAAAAATGCAGGCAATAATTTAATGATTGCTTGGATGTTGGGACATTATTATTCAATAACCGACAGAATAGATTTAGAAGGAAGAGCCCATATAAAAGCCAATCATTTAAGGAATTTTAGCGTTAATATAGGGTTAGGTTACAGAATAGTTAAATGAAAAATATAAAATATTGATAAATGTTAATCTAAAAATGTTATCATACCGAATTTGTTTCAGAACTACTTTTTTACTCTGTAATTCTGCATCAAGTTCGGTATAATACGTTGTTTCACTGTATTATTTCATTTAAAATTGTGTTAAAACAAAAAAAACGTGACTAATTTTTTGTTATTTTTGTATGTTTTTATAAAATAATATAAGTAAAATTATGTATGAAATAAAAATATGTCAAAATTGTGGTAAAGAAGTAATAACAGAAGGTAGAAGTAAGTTTTGTTCTGCTGAATGTCAAGGCGTTTTTTATAGTTTTAAAACAAGTAAAGAACGAAAGACAGAAAATATAAAAGAATATTCAAGGATGTATAGAGAAGCAAACAAAGAACGGTTAAAAGAATATAATTATAAATATAGAGCAGCAAATAAAGAGCGACTTACAGAACAATTAAAAAGATATAGAGAAGCCAATAAAGAAAAAAGTAAAGCATATAATAAAGCATATTATGAAGCAAATAAAGAACAAGCAAAAGTATATTATGAAGCAAATAAAGAGCGAATAGCCGAATATAAGGGAGTATATAGAGCAGTCAATAAAGAGTTAATTAAAGAAAAAAATAGAGCATATTATGAAGCAAATAAAGAGCGACTTACAGAACAATTAAAAATATATAGAGCAGCCAATAAAGAAAAAAGTAAAGCATATAATAAAGCATATTATGAAGCAAACAAAGAACAAGCAAAAGTATATTATGAAGCAAATAAAGAGTTAATTAAAGAAAAAAATAGAGCATATTATGAAGCAAATAAATTAAAAAAATAAAAAATATAAGTAAAATTATGTATGAAATAAAAATATGTCAAAATTGTGGTATAGAAGTAATAACAGAAGGTAGAAGTAAGTTTTGTTCTGCTGAATGTCAAGGCGTTTTTTATAGTTCTAAAAGAAATAAAGAACAAAAGACAGAAAATATAAAAGAATATCGAAAAGAATATCAAAAAGCATATAGTAAAGCATATCATCAGGCAAATAAAGAACGAATTAATCAAAAAAGTAAAGCATATTATCAAGCGAATAAAGAGCAATTTAAAGCATATTATCAAGCGAATAAAGAGCGAATTATTAAGAAAGATATACCACATAGAGAACGAAAGACAGAAAATATGAAAGAATATCAAAAAGCATATAGAGAAGCCAATAAAGAGCGATTTAAAGAATATAACGAAGCGAATAAAGAGCGAATAAAAGCACAAAAGAAATCAATATATGAAGCAAATAAAAAACTAAAAAAAGAAAAAACGTTAAAAACTATGTAATTGCTGTAAAGTTATTTTATGATTTTATTTATTATTTTTTGTATTTTTGTTTTAAAAAATAGCAATTTAGTAGAAAATAATGTTATCAAATATGAAAACACAGATTGAACCATTTAAAATAAAAACAATAGAACATATTAACATTACAACAGCCGAAGAAAGAGAGAAATATATTAAAGAAGCATACTATAATCCTTTTTCTTTGCGTTCAGATAAAATTACTATAGACCTGCTAACTGATAGTGGCACTACTGCTATGAGTTCTAAACAATGGGCAGCATTGCTTGATGGCGATGAAGCGTATGCAGGGTCTATTAGTTATTATAAATTTGAAGATGCTATCCGTAATATTACAGGGTTCAAGCATATTATTCCTACGCATCAAGGTCGTGCTGCAGAAAAGGTTTTGTTTTCTGCAATAGCAAATAAAAATAGTATTATTCCAAATAATACTCACTTTGATACCACTCGCGGCAATATAGAGTTTGTAGGTGCTACGGCGTTAGATTTGCCGACCGAAGAAGGAACTAAACCTGAAGTTATTGCCGATTTTAAAGGTAATATGGACCTTAATAGTTTAGAAGATACTATTAAAAAATATGGCACAGAAAGAATTCCCGTTGTTATGCTTACTATTACTAATAATAGTGGTGGCGGACAACCCGTATCAATGGAAAATATTAGAGAAACATCTAAAATTTGCAAAAAATATGGCATACCTTTCTTTTTTGATTGTTGCAGGTTTGCAGAAAATGCTTACTTCATAAAGTTAAGAGAAAAGGGCTACGCCGATAAATCTGTTATAGATATTTGCAGAGAAATGTTTCAATATGTTGATGGAGCAACTATGTCTGCTAAAAAAGATGGCATGGCTAATTCAGGTGGTTTCATTGCTACTAACATTGACGATGTTGCCGAAGTATGCAAAACGAACCTTATCGTAATGGAAGGATTTGTTACCTATGGTGGTCTAACAAGAAGGGACCTTGAAGCATTGGCTATCGGTTTTAACGAAGTTGTGGATGAAAATTATTTGCGATATAGGATAAATCAATCTACTGATTTAGCAAAACAACTTACCGATAATGGTGTTCCATTAGTATTGCCTGCGGGGGCGCATGCACTATATATTGATGCAAAAAGATTTGCACCACATATAAAACCTGAACATTTTCCAGGTCAATCTATTGCAGTAGATATATATAAAGTTGGTGGCATCCGCACTTGTGAAATCGGCTCTATTATGTTCGGCAGATATGAAAACGGCAAATATGTTGCTCCGCAAATGGAATTAGTGCGTTTGGCTATTCCAAGACGTGTCTATACTAAAAGCCATTTAGATTATGTTGCTGAAGCAGTGATAGAAGTTTATAATAATAGAGAGAAACTCTGTCCGATGAAAATTACATATCAAGCAAAGTTTTTACGTCACTTTACTTGTAAATGCGATTATTTGTAGGAAACCATATTCTTTCCTTGCGAGCAAAACATAAGAGTTTGCTCGCAAGGATAAAAGAAAGTTAATCTAAATAGCGTGAGTATGCCCATATTATTAGTGATATTGCGCCAATTATATACAAAACGGGAATAACTTTTTTTGTAGTTTTGATGCGTTTGATATTTGCATTTTCTTTCATTATATCTTTTCTTATTTTATCCTCTATGAGGACCCCCGATATAACACAAATATTGGTTATTAGTATATATATATTATTGTTATATATGCTCCACACCGATACTACAATTAGTATTGCTATTAGAACGATGTTCATTTTTCTGTCCATATTTTTATACGTTATTGTTTTACAACTTTTTTCTTATATATTTTATTTTTAGTAGTTATTTTAATTACATAAGTGCCTTTATTTAACATAGATATATTGATTGGTTCGTCTTGTTGTGGCACAGATTTTAATACATTTTTGCCATCAATATCAAAGAAATCTATACTTTCTATGTGTTCATCGGAATTGTTTATTATTTGTATCGTATTGCTTGCAGGATTAGGAAATATAAGGATATTATTCTCATTATCATATTCTTCTATTCCGAGAACGCCACCGATAGATATGCTTCTTAAATAAACAATCATAGGATTGCCTTCCGAATAAGTACATAATGCTATATAATAAACACCTTCATTATTAATAGTAAATGTTGTAGAAATTTCTGACCAATTAGATCTATTTAGTTCATTACCAAAATCCATAATAAGTTTTTTATCATAAATGCTTTTGGAATTGCATAAATATACTTTCATATTTCCTGGATAAATACCACTATATACTCTGTAATGTAGTTTTAAGGTATATATATAATTTTTATAAAAATGAAACGTTGGCAGGAATAAATAATGATCCTTCTGCGATTTATCTGCATCGGTAAAACTTCTAAGTTCAAGTACCCAGTCGTTATTTTGGCTTTGGTCTTGCATTCTTCTCCAATTTATACCATTACTTTCTTCATTATAAGGTGTATAGTAATCTTCAAAATGTTTTGCACTTTTAATATCATAAATATATTCGGGTGGCACTCTAAACAGGTCGTCAGGTCTTCCTTTGAAATTAAAACTAATAAGAGAATTTGCTTCTGATATATTTGTAATAGGTCTATTATTTGTTCTTCCGTTCCATTGGACAGCAGATGGTATGGAATTGTCAGTAAATTCTGTATTTTCTGACGAACCGGGGAAAGGAGTTCCTGCTGTATTAATAGTTCCATAACTACTTGGACTTTGATTCGGTTGTGCATAAATAGCTGAAGCACACACAGGGTACATTCTTTGCGGATGCTTGCTATTTACATTATTAGCATAATGAGGTATCTCGTTAGTCATAGATTGATGGACTCGCCATATAAGTAGTCCTGTTCCTGGAACATACCTATCAAAGCCCACTCTTTGCCGATTTTCCATAATATAAAACTCATCTACAACGTCAGTATTTATCCTATAAGCCACAGAATTATTAGCAGAATTAGGCATATTAGTAACAACCATATCTTGCGTGCTTAAATCAATAGGATTAACCCAACCATAAATCCATTTCTGAAAGATATTTATATTTGCAGGACAATTACCGCCCGAATTCCAACTACCATTAGCCATAAGACACCAATTACCTGCACCTGTATATTGTCCGTTTGTAGCATAATCTGTATCATAATAATCAGGTGCACCAAACGTATGACAAAACTCGTGACACAGCACTCCTATTCCCGCAATATTATTTCCGTTGCTGCCACGTAGTTCAGGCGAACAGCAATATCTACTTATATGTTTGCCACCATAATAAACGCTATTATCATTTAAATAAGATGCATGTGACCATATTCCAGGAGTATATCCTGCTTCTTCGCCCCAACCTGCAAATATTATATTTATTGCATCTACATATCCATCGCCTGTGTTATCAAAATCAGACATTTCATAAATTCCTGAAGATATCATATCATTATATGCCCAATCTATACCTTCGCGAACTAAATCACGCGAATTATTTTTATAATAATCCATAGTATAATGCGTTTCATAGGGACCAAAAACAACAAATTCAGGCGTAAATTTACCATAGGAATTAGTAATATAATAATCTCTAACAGAACCACTACCATTATCTTGATAATTCTCTTCATTGAATAATCTTTGAAATTCTTCTCTTGTTTTCTTAAAAGGCAAATCAGGATAAGACATCAAAATAACGATATATTTTCTAACTCCTTGTATATTATTTACATTATATTGTTGCAAGTCATCGTTATTTTTAGTATTGATATTTGGAACTTCATTATTAGCAATAAATTGCTCTATTTGACGTTTAGAAAAGAAAAGTTTTTTATCTAATTGGTTTATAAAATCTTCTTTTTCTTTTGTTGGAATTGCTTGTGCATCATCATTCCAATATCTATGTTGGGACGGAATAAGGTCATTATTTACATTTTTAACTGCATATACGATATAACCGTCATTATTTCTTAACAACGTAAATTGTTCTTTTGATTCAAACCAGTGGAATCTTTCATCACCTTTAAGATATACTTCTACTTTTGAGCCATCGGCTTGTGTTATAGAAATAAGTTCAGGTGTAGCAGGAACAGAAATAACATTATTAGGACTTATCAGCATAATTACAAATGCTACTACAAAAAATGTTTTTGCGAATACTTTCATACTTTTTAAAATAAATGAAATTTTAAATACAAAAATACGTTTTTTAGCAAAAAAAACAACGCTGTCAAATACGGCATAGCAGAATATAGAAAATTTTATTTTTATAAATATAGTTATATTTGCAAATATGAATAACAATTTACTAATTACGGGTGGGGCAGGATTCATAGGGAGCAATTTTATTAATATGTTAAACCATATAAATATCCCTGAATTTAATAGCATAATTAATATTGATAAACTTACATATGCCGCAAATACTAATAATATAAAAGTTAATGACAACATAAATTATATTTTTTATAAAATTGATATTGGCGATACTTCTGCTGTAACTGAAATACTAAAACGTCATAATGTAAATTATATAATTAATTTTGCGGCAGAAACGCATGTTGATAATTCTATATTAAATCCGAATGTTTTTATTAAAACTAATGTTTTAGGAACTGCAAATTTATTAACTTGTGCTAAACAATACTGGCAAAATGATTATAAAAACAAGAAATTTATACAAATATCGACAGATGAAGTATATGGTTCTTTATCAGAAGAAAGTAGTTCTAAATTCACAGAAAGTAGTCCATTAGAGCCGCATAGTCCTTATTCTGCATCAAAAACGTCAGCCGATTTAATTGCTTTATCTTATTATTATACTTATAAATTTCCTGTCTTAATTACTCGCTGTAGCAACAATTATGGTCCAAATCAGCACAAAGAAAAATTAATTCCATTAATTATATTTAATGCCTTAAATGATTTTCCTATACCGATATATGGCGATGGTATGAATGTCCGCGATTGGATAAATGTCCGAGATTATTGTGACGCAATACTAAATGTTTTATTAAATGGCAGAGTTGGAGAAGTGTATAATGTCGGCGCAAATACAGAAAAAACAAATATAGAAATAGCAAATACGATATTAGATTACTTAAATAAACCTAAAGCATTAATTCAATATGTAGAAGATAGATTAGGTCACGACAGGCATTATGGTGTAGATGCAAGCAAAATTATTAATGAATTGGGGTGGCAACAAACAATTCCTTTCGAAGTAGGAATTATTAATACAATAGAATACTATAAAAATATTTTCAATTTAAATTAACTAAATAAATGTCCTGCTGAACTTGTTTCAGCATCTCATAATTCATCACGGGGATAAATCCCAGTGTTAAATAATTGTCTTTTTAACACAGGGATTCATCCCTGTGTTGCATAATTGCATAAAATATGGTGATGCTGAAACAAGTTCGGTATGGCATAACATTTTTTAAAAACCGTATTTTTGCATTTTAGTTTATTTAAGAATATGCCAACACTTTATAGTTATTTAGGAATAACAATTAAGTTTTATACAAATGAGCATCATCCAATTCATATACACGCTGTGCTTGGACGGAGTATTTTATATGGCAAAAACAAATAAAACCACAAAAAATAACAAAGAAATTATAAAGCGTCCCATAAAAGTTGTTCCTCTAAAAAAACATTTATTAGAGTTGACTTTTGAAGGAAATGAAAAGAAAATTATAGACCTATCGTCTTTATTTGCCAATAATCGTTCTCATTCTTTTTTTAAACGTTATGCTTCTGAAAGCAAGTTTAAAAGTGTTTATATTGACAAATTTGGTGTTCTTTGTTGGGGTGTCAATGAAATTGATTTAAACCCTAACACTATCTTACAATATGAAATATAATATGTGACCTATAAAAATCTTTTTTAGTTCCCTAATATTTTTCACACCATTTTTGCTTTAAATTGTTCTAACTTTCCGATATGTTCTAAAAACAACATCATTCTTGCTTGTATAGTTTTAGCAAGTAATTCTTTAGTTGTTATTTCTTGCTGTTCGCCAGCCAAATTTGTTAAAACGTAATTTTGTTTTTTAGATAAAGTTTTCATTACTATTATACCTTATTATATATTTATAAAAATTTTAATTTACTTTATTATTGCAAATGAAAAACATTTGCTTTTTTAACAGCAATGCTATGCTGTTTTTACTACGCACACGCTATTTTATCCTTGTATCAACTTCAAGAAGTGTTGTGGATTTTGGTTCGCTTGTGCTAATGATGCCAATGATGATTGCTGTAAGAACTGCGATTTAATTAAAGAAAGTTGTTCTTTAGCAACATCAGCATCTTCAATCCGTGAAATAGCGGCATTATAATTTGTTATTTGTCCTTTTAGTAAGTCCTCTTGGGAAGTAAATCTATTAGAAATACTACCAAGATATGTAGCCGCTTTATTAATATTTTGTATTGCAGCATCCAAACTCTGCATCGTCTGTCCTATTCTATCGGTATGAAATATACCCATATCATCACCTGCACCAACAATATAAAAGTCAGTCATATCAAGTCCCATAACTCCTGCAAAGTAATCGCCTGCTCGCATAGAATTTACATTAAAATAATTTCCTCTAATATCATAATCAGGATTATCAAATTCCAAACTAATCGGAATAGTAAGTAGTTCGTTTCTTGCATTAGTAGATACATAGAAATCCGCCGAATAAGTTCCATCTAATAGTTGTCTGCCACCAAATACAGTAGAATCGCATACAGTTTGTAT
Source organism: Bacteroidota bacterium (assembly GCA_009777815.1). Taxonomy (GTDB): domain Bacteria; phylum Bacteroidota; class Ignavibacteria; order Kapaibacteriales; family UBA2268; genus WRLB01. The sequence continues at coordinate 871 of WRLB01000064.1, read as the reverse complement.
TTGTTCCACCATACGATAAGCGGCTTTAGCAAGGGCAACTTTTTCATCTGTTCCCATAGCACCTGATGCTGCTTGAGCGGTTTGTTCTTTAATTGTTACCATCAAACTATAAATATTATCAAGCGAATCCATTCCAATGTTAGTGATATTAAATCCATCACCTACGGTTAGTAATGATGACCTTAATGCGCCGTTTCTTGCGTGTAGATGTCTTGATGTAATATATCCTGCGACATCGTCAGCAGCATTATTTATTCGCTTTCCTGTTGATAATCTTAACTGCCTGTTTGATATATCTCTATTAGATAATTCTAAAGCATTATAGGCATTTTCTGCTGATATATTTGTTCTAATTCTTGCGTTTCCGCCTACTCCGAATGGCATATTTGCTCCAAATATTATTATTAAAAGTTAATTATTTTTATAGCATTTTGTTATTTATGCTATATAGCATTTTGTTATTTATGCTATACGAATTATGTATAAAAAACTTTGCCAAAAGGTTGTTTTACTTTAAAATATGTTAATATATATCTTCTAAAGTATTGATTTTATTAGTATTTGGAGTGATATTTTTATATATAACAGAAAGTGTATAATATTCTACAATTATTTATTTGGCTAATAAAATACAGGAATTAATTTGGCTGATGAATAGTATGCAATGCAACCTATAAAAACGTTATTACGTAAAAAATGCTTGTCCTGCTGAATTTGTTTCAGCATGACAAAAATGCAAAAGTTTTTATTTTTACATAAAAACAACGTGTTTTTTCTTTATTTTGCACTTTTTTTTATATAATTATGTATGATTTAGATAAGTTATTTAAGGAAATAAGTAGTAGTTTTTCGTTCCTGCCGTCTATTAAAA
>WRLB01000063.1 GCA_009777815.1 Bacteroidota bacterium | reverse complement strand
ATTATAAATTAACAGCGGGCTTTAGCCCGCTGTTGTCGGATGAAGTATGAAAAAATATTTTATATTATTTATTTTTTCAAACATCTTATTGTTTGCTCAAAATCCACCTTTTAATGGCAATGGTGATGGTTCAGAATATGATCCATTTCAAATATGGGAGAAAAAAGATTTAATAGAACTTGCCGATTCTATAGACAACTATAATGCTAACCCAACTTGGCAGTATAATAAACATTTCAAGTTAATGTCTGATATTATAGAACCAATTACTGAATCTATAGGTAAACTTGGCTTTATAGGACATTTTCACGGCAATGGAAAAAAAATAACTTTAGCAATAGTTTTTAATTTTCCTGACAATCCAAGTGCTGCTCTTTTCCAGTCATTAGATGGAACTATTGATAATTTAATTGTGGATGGTTATATAAATGGACCTGGTGGAATGTCTACAATAGCTTGTGGAATTGGTACTGGTTATATTACTGCTGCTAGCATTACTAATTGTATAAATAATGCAATAGTTACAGGTGGCGTTGGTATAGCATATTTAAATCACGGCACCATTTCCAATTGCATCAACAACGGCGATATAACGGGCGTGGATAGAATCGGCGGTATTGCAGGAGAAAATAGCGGAACTATAATAAATTGCATCAACAACGGCACTATAACAGCCACTGCTTCGGGTGATAATAATATATTCAGTGGAGTCGGTGGTATTGTCGGCACAGTTGCTAATCATTGTCAAAATATTTTAAATTGTGTTAATATAGGTAGCGTTGTTGGTCAGGGTTTTGTAGGCGGAATAGTTGGCTTGGCTAATGGCTATCCAATGGCAGTAACCCCAATCACCAACTGCATCAACTACGGTTATGTGCGAGGAATAAATATTGTTGGCGGTGTTCTTGGTTATATGTTTAATCCACAAGGAGTAAATGTTTCTAATTGCGTCAATGTCGGCGTAGTAGAAGGCGAAGAAGATATAGGAAGCATCGTGGGAAAGGAATAAAGAAAAAAACGTATTTTTGTGCTTTATATAATTAAATAATTTATATTTATGAAAAGGTATTTAACTTTACTCGCTCTTATTTTAGCAACGCAAAATACTAATGCACAAATAGGACCCTTCGGTGGAGGTGATGGATATTCGGAAGCCACATCTTATGAATTATATACCAAACAACATATTGAAGAACTTGCTGATAGTGTTATTACAGAACAAAATACTTGGAGCGAAGGAAAATACTTTAAAGTAATGAATGATATTAGTGATCAGGTTGTAACTGTTATAGGTAGTTCTTCGCACCCGTTTAAAGGAAATTTTGATGGGCAAAATTATACTATTACTTTAGCAATAAATGACCCGAATGTGACTGCTATTGGTTTATTTGGCTATGCTAATAATTCTATTATTAAAAATATTGTTTTAGATGGAACTATAGAACAAAATATGAGCAATAATTATTATGTTATAGGTGGCATTGTTGGACACTCTTATCTGTCTACCATATCTAATTGCATAAATAATGCAGATGTTACTTCTATTTGTAGTTCTTATGTTGGTGGTATTGTGGGATATTCTACTTTGGATACTATATCGGGGTGTAGCAATTATGGAAATGTTACTAATATGTATTCTGATATGTATACTTTGAATGGACGAAGTGCTGGAGGGATTGTTGGATATTCTTCAGCGACTGCTATATTAGATTGTAGAAATTATGGAAATATTGCTGATATGGATGTGAATGGACGAGGTGCTGGAGGGATTAGTGGTGTACATTATTCGTCATCCATATCTAATTGCAGCAATTATGGGAATATTACATCGGATGGTAGTTATGTAGGAGGTATTATAGGAACGGTTTTTTATGTTTATGGTGCTATATCAGATTGTATAAACTCTGGCAATATACAAGGCAGAACTTCTATAGGAGGCATTGTCGGAAATAACTGGGCAACGGATGTATTTGATTGTGTAAATTCAGGGAAAATAGAAGGAGAAAACTATATAGGTGGTATAGGCGGCACTTTTAGAAATTATGGTGGAGATGTTCTTATTTATGGTTGCATAAATACAGGATTTATAATAGGGAGTAATTCGCATACAGGAGGTGTTGCTGGAAATATTTCTAACCATACTTTCTCTTATCTATTTTATTCTATAATTTTAGAAAATTGTTTAAATACGGGAGATGTTAAAGGCAGTGTTAATGTGGGCGGAATTACAGGAATAATAGATGAACAAAGATCCTCAATAACAATAACAAATTGCATAAACACAGGATTTATAATAGGAAATATATATAAAGGAGGAATAGTTGGATATGATAATGGTGGAACAATAGAAAACTGCATAAACACTGGGGTTATTGAAGGACAAATCGGAACTACAGGTGCAATAAGCGGAAAGGAAGATTAAGAAAAAGCAAATTGTCCTGCTGAAATGAGTTCAGTATAACAGATAATATATAAAATTTTTATTTTTTTAGAGATTAACTATTGCCTTTTTAGTTGTGTGGCAGTTCCAAGAATATTATCTGCTGTTTGCACAGATTTAGAATTAAGTTCATATGCACGCTGTGCTGTAATCATATTAACCATCTCTTCAACTATATTTACATTAGAACTTTCTAAATATTTTTGTAGTATTTCGCCTGTATTACTTTCACCTGGTTCTTGTAAAATAGGAGCACCACTTGCAGGAGATTCAACAAAAATATTTTCACCTAAAGCACGAAGTCCCGCAGGATTAACAAACCTTGCTAATTCAATTTGTCCCACATTTTCTACTTCAACACTATCATTTCTTAACACATTAAAAGTTCCATTTCTTGAAATTTGTATTTCCACAACATCATTGGGAATAAAAATATCGGGTATTAATCTATATCCTTGCGGATTAACAACTTGACCGACATCGTTCAAAGAAAAAGTTCCATCACGCGTATAAACATTAGTGCCATCGGGCATCTCAACAACAAAAAAACCTTCTCCATTAATAGCCAAGTCCAATTCTCTTGAAGTTCCAACAACATCGCCCTGATGAAAATATCTTGCTGTTCCGACTAATTCTACTCCTGAACCTATTTGAACTGCATTTAAAGGTTCAACACCGTTACGGCTAATTGCACCCGCAGGACGCAATGTTTCATATAGTAAATCTTGGAATTCAGGACGCACAGATTTATATCCTGTAGTATTAACATTTGCGATATTATTAGCAATAATTTCTACGTATCTTTGTTGTGCATTTAGTCCTGATGCTGAAGTTCTTAATGTCTTATCCATAATTTTTGTTTAATATTGTTCTAATAAACTTTACATTTTTTATATAACAAATAATATGCCATTTGTTTCCGTTATATGTTTTATTGTAATTGATATATTTTTTGTTAAAAATGTGCCTAATAATAAACAAACTATTAAAAAGCATACTTGTATTTTATATGTCAGCAAACATAACTATTTATTTTCGTCACTTGGCTCCATATGAACGTTAATTTGTGTCTTGCCACCAAATGTTTCACGTATCCGTTGCGAAAGAGCACCTGAAATATTATGTGCTTGAACCAAAGAAATAGAATTATCTAATTGAATATGCACGTCAATTACAAATACTTCACCGATTTTGCGAGAACGAAGTTTGTGAAAACTTTTTATTTCTATATCTTCCATAATTAATGCTTCTATTTTTTTTACTATTTCTTTCGGAAGTGATGATTCCATTAATTCCTGTATGCTCGGCAAAGATAATCCTATTGCAGTTTTCATAATAAAGAAACTCACTATTACTCCTGCAATGGGATCTAAAATCACCCATTTATCGCCTAAAAAAATAGCACCAGCAATACCAATAGCAACGCCAATAGAAGAAAATGCATCAGAACGATGATGCCAAGCATTTGCTATTATTGCCTGACTATTTATGCGTTGACCTACTATTTTTGTGTATTGAAACAATCCTTCCTTACAAAATATTGAAACCAATGCTGCCCAAAATGCAATCATACCAGGTTTAGGTAAAATCTCCCCTCTAATAACTGATATAATTGTGCTTGTTCCTCCGTAAAAAATCCCTAAACCTACACAAAAAAGTATCAATGATATTAAAAATGTTGAAAAAGTTTCAAACTTTCCGTGTCCGTAAGGATGGTTTTCGTCTTTTTCAGCATCCGAAATTCTAAAAAAAACAATAACTATAACATCTGTTATAAGGTCGCTCAGCGAATGTATTCCATCTGCTATCATTGCTGAACTTTTGCCGATAACACCTGCAAAAATTTTGCACGCAGATAGTATAATATTAATAATTGCTCCTATAATAGTAACTTGTTGTGCTTTTTGTGTTCTTATTTGTGCCATAATTAATTCTTATTTATGTATTATAAAAATAAGAAAAAAAGAAAAGAATTGAGGATATATGCAATATTCTACAAAAAAAAATATCTGTCCTGCTGAAATTACTTAATCATCTCCTAATTTTACTAATGATTTGTTAAAAAAACTTAATGATTTGTTAAAAAAACTTAATGATTTGTTAGAAAAACTTAATAAATCATTAAAAAAACTTAATAAAACGTTACTAATTAGTCACGAATTGCCTTTAAAACTTAATGAATCATTAAAAAAACTTAATAATTTTGTCTAAAACTTAATGAATCATTAAAAAAACTTAATAAATCATTAAAAAAACTTAATAATTTTGTCTAAAACTTAATGAAAGATGAGGTTTTAAAGACAATTCATTAAGTTTTAAAGGCATTTCATTAAGTTTTAAAGGCATTTCATTAAGTTTTAAAGGCAATTCATTAAGTTTTAAAGGCATTTCATTAAGTTTTAAAGGCAAATTATTAAGTTTTAGAGGCAAATTACGAGTAAATTACGAGTAAATACAAGCAAATTACGAGTAAATACAAGCAATTTACGAGTAAATACAAGCAAAATATTTGTAAAAGAAATGTGTATTTGTAATTTATTTAACAAAGTATTTGTCTTAATGCTGTCTATCAAATAGCACAAGGTGAAAGTGTTAGCGAAGTCCAACAGTATTATTCGGTCAGTCATAAATCAATATGCAACTGGGTTCATCGCTACAATACCGATGGATTAGCAGGACCCAGCAACCGATCAACAAAAGGTCGTCCTGCTTTTTTTGAACGAAGAAGAAAAGATAGAATTAGAAAAAATAATTGATAACAGTCCTTCGGATTGGCATTGGTGACTAAATACTTGCGAGTTTAGAATTATTTATTATATTTGTATTTTTTTAATTAAATATAGGTTTTTTTTTATGGAATGTACACATTGTGGCAGTAGTAAATATATAAAGAACGGTGTCTACAAGTGTTCTCAGCGTTATCGCTGTAAAGAATGCAATCGTTATTTTAGTGATAAAGTTCGCAAGTTTACATATGCAGATAAGGAAGTTTTCTATAGATGTATTGGGTAGGTTATAGCAAGACATTAGAAATGTTAGATAATACACTATTATTGTTTTTTCACAGAAAGCAATTCAATACAAGTATTTAGTAACCAATGCCTCCACGGGAGGGGAACTGTTCCCCTCTATGGAGGGGTGGCAGTGCAATAGCACTGACGGGGTGGTAAATTGTTTTTTCAATTATATAATTGGTTTTTTGGTTGATAAATCGCTTAAACAACAGATAAATTGGGAGTTCCCTAAATAAATTGCTAAAACGTTACTAATAATTGGAAAAAGAGTTGTGACAAAATGTCAGCGAACCGCTGATGGTAAATTGCAATTTGCTTTTTGCAAATTGCGTGTAAAAATTAGTAAAATTATGTAAAAATTAGTAAATCCCGAGCAAAATTGAGTAAATAATGAGTAAATCCAAGCAAAAGTTAGTAAATAAAATTAGGAAAATAACTAAATGATTTTAGCAAAATTACATTTTATTTTTAGCCGATTGAATGGTATTTTTTAATAGCATTGCTATTGTCATTGGACCAACTCCACCTGGAACAGGCGTAATTGCAGATACTTTATCTAAAACATCATTATAATCAACATCGCCGACCAATCTATAACCTTTTTGTTTAGTGGCATCGGCTATACTATTAATTCCGACATCAATAATCACTGCACCATCTTTAATGTGTTGTTTTTTAATAAGTTCAGGCACGCCCATAGCAGCAATAATTATATCAGCAGAAAGTGTAAAATCTGTAATATTTTTAGCAGCAGAATGGCATAAAGTAACTATAGCATTAGCGTATTTTGTCTTTTGAACGAGCAAATTAGCAATCGGTTTCCCAACAATATTAGAGCGTCCTAAAACAACAATATGTTTGGCAGAAGTGTCTATATTATACCTTTTTAGCAGTTCATAAATACCTAATGGAGTGCAAGGAATATATCCTGGAAGTCCTGCAACTAATTTGCCAATATTTTCAGGGTGGAAGCCATCTACATCTTTATTTGGGTTTATAGATAGCAGTATTTTTGTTTCATTTATATTTTTGGGGAGCGGGAGTTGGACGAGTATTCCGTCTATATTTTTATCATTATTCCATATACTAATTCTATCTAATATTTCTTTTTCGGTGGTATTATTGGGCAGTTTTTCTATAATAGATGCGACTCCAATATCGTTGCAAAACTTATGTTTATTACTAACATAAATTTCAGACGCTGGGTCGTTTCCTACTAACAACAATGCTAATTGAGGAGTGATATCTTTTTCTTTTAGTTGATTAACTTCTTGGGTTAGTTCTATTTTTATTTCATTGGCAGTTTTCTTGCCATCAATTATTATAGGCATATCTTAATATAATTTTTTTTAATACAAATATAACAAATTAAACCTTATTTTTATATAAATAAAAATTTTACGCCTGTGCTAAAAAGTATTAATCCTTTTGTAAAATATATTTCTAAAATTATAACTATTTTTATTTTTCTTTTAATATTTGTGACTGTTGCTTACATTAGCAATTTGCTTGTTATACAGGTAATAGAACGAGAAAAAGAACAATTAAATACCTATTCTAAAGTATATCGTCACTATATATTGTCAAATGATATTAATGAAGCATTGTTTTTTCTTGAAGTTATCACGCCTACTTTATATTTGCCTTTGATAATAACGGATTTGGATGACGAGCCGATACAAGATTATCATTCATTTACGTTAAACATTGACGAACTAAATAATTTGAATACTATGGAAGAGCAAAGAGAGTATTTGCTATCTATGATAAAAAATATGAAAGCAAATTATGAGCCAATAATAGTAGCAGATGATGATGGCAACCCGATAACAAAGTTTTATTATAACCATTCTCGGTTGGTTGATTTGTTAAGATTTTTTCCTTTGATAACGGTGTTAGTTGTGTTGAGCATAGTAATGTTTGCTTATATTGCCTTTAATGCATCAAAAAATAACGAGCAATCGCGTGTATGGGTGGGAATGTCAAAAGAAACTGCTCATCAATTAGGAACACCTATATCAAGTTTGCTTGCGTGGGTAGAATTGCTTAAAATGAATAAAGAATCACCCGAAGCAATAATAAATACAGCAGACGAAATAGGAAATGATATAGAGAGATTGGATATAATAGCACGAAGGTTTTCTAAAATCGGTTCAGCACCTGATTTGAAACCATTAAATATTTCTAACAAAATAGATGAAGTTGTTGCTTATTATGAGCGGCGTCTACCTAATCTTAGCGGAAAAATTGAAATACATAAAGATTATCCTGATAACATAATAATTAATGCTAATGATATGCTTATCGGATGGGTTTTAGAAAATTTGATAAAGAATGCAGTAGAAGCAATGGAAGGAAATAAAGGTGACCTATATTTAAAAGTAGAATGGGCAGGCAAAAAACAAAAAAACATTTCCGAAAAACTAAACGATGTTAGCGAAATTAACGCAAACTTTACTAATGTTTCTAATAAGAAAATACAAATACTAATCACAGATACAGGCAAAGGTATGACATCCAAAATGCGATATAAAATATTTAAACCTGGATTTACAACTAAAAAGCGTGGTTGGGGTATGGGCTTAAGTTTAGTAAGGCGAATAATAGAAGATTATCATTATGGTAAGATTTACGTTAAAAATACTGCAATCGGGAAAGGCACAACCTTCTTAATAGAAATTCCCATTAAGAAGTGAAAAAAACATATAGTTATTAGTTTCAAATTTTTAGAGATTGCTATACATAAATTAAAAAAAAATGTTATATTGCAATTATAATTTATCGTAATAGTGTAAAATGACAAAACAAGAATTAGCAAAAGAAATATATAATGCTTCGTACATAGAAGGTGAATTTAAACTTCGTTCAGGTATCGTTAGCAATCAATACTTTGATAAATACCAGTTTGAGAGCGACCCTATATTACTAAAAGAAATTACCAAATACTTTGCATCAATGCTAAATAAAAATCATAACGAGAAAAATATCGGATATGACTTTCTTGCAGGATTGGAAGTCGGCGGCATACCAATAGCAACAGCATTAGGAATTAATATGAATATACCGATGGTTTTTGTTAGAAAAAACGCAAAAGAATACGGCACAGCAAAATTAGTAGAGGGTCCCGATATAAAAAATAAAAAATTGCTAATTGTAGAAGATGTAGTAACATCAGGCGGACAAATTATAAAGTCCGTCCAATATTTGCGAAATGAAGGTGCTTTAATAACTCACGCAATATGTGTTATAGACAGAGAACAAGGCGGTAAAGAAGCACTGAAAGAAATAGATATAGAACTATTGCCACTCTTTACTATGGACGAATTAAAATTTTAAAATATGTCTGACCTCCTTCTAAAGCGTCTAATTAGTGGATTTATAGTAGAGTTCAAAACAGGGAAAAGACCTGCAAGTTTGCGAAAACTAATGGAAACAGCACCCGAAGAAATGATTTTCGCTGCTTCTGATAGTGCATCCGATATAATAGAATTTGAACGTTTATTATTTAAGTCACCATCTATAAAAGAGTTCTTAATATATGATTCTGAAGAAAATTATTATGTATCATCTCCAAAGCCATTAGATAGACAAAAACAACAATATTCACTTGGTAATAATGAAAAATTTATAATGTTTTCATCTCTTTTGAACCTCGATGAAGGACAAATAACTTTTGTGCGTGTTGAGGGAGATTCTATGGCAGATGCTAATATAAATGATGGCGATATAGTAGTTGTAAAGAATAGTGATATTGCAAATAGCGGCGATATTATAGTGGCAAATGTAAATGGCAATTACTATATAAAACGCTATTCTGTTGTTGATGACCAATTATGGTTGTATTCAGAAAATTCTAAATATGAACCAATTTTAATACCGCACAACTCTAAATTCATTGTATTTGGTATAGTATGCAATGTTATAAAAAAAATAGTGTTTTAGATTGTTTTGGCAAACTTCTTTCTATATTTAGCCGATTAGTATATGCAGTGTTCACAATAAAAGAAACACTTAAATTTGAAATTGATATTCTAAAAGCACATAATATAGAATCGTCTGATGTTAATGCTGAAATGCTTTTGTGCTGGATTCTTGATTTGTCAAGAATAGAAATAAGATTGGAGTTTGCCATTTCTAATGTCTTACTAAAACGCTTGCTACGTATGTTAAACCTAGCTAAATTGTCTCTGATACTGCTATTGACACTCTCTATCATATGACGGGGTGGTAAATTGAATATCCAATTTATAAATCGGAAAAGCAATTATATAATCGGAAAAGCAATTATATAATCGGAAAAGCAATTATATAATCGGAAAAGCAATTTATAAATCGGAAAAGCAATTATATAATCGGAAAAGCAATTTATAAATCGGAAAAGCAATTATATAATTGAAAAAGCAATTATATAATTGAAAAAGCAATTATATAATTGAAAAAGCAATTATATAATTGAAAAAGCAATTATATAATTGAAAAAGCAATTATATAATTGCTTTTTAAATACATAAATCGCTGAAACAATAGATAAATTAAGGAATCTGTAAATAAATTAAGAAAACGTTACTGATTTTGATAAATAAAAAAAGAAAATGTAAATAATTATGTAAAATTTAGTTAATTTTGATAAAAATAAAATAACACTCAAGCAATTTTTTGATAAATATATATAAATTATACATAATTTTATGACAGAAAA
>WRLB01000062.1 GCA_009777815.1 Bacteroidota bacterium | reverse complement strand
GAACGAACCGATATTGGTGTTAGTGCTATAGCAAGTATAAAAGAAGCAATGAAAAGAAGCGGATGCCCACAGCACGAAATCTATAATCTCATTAAAGAATTAGCAATAAAATACTGCAAAGAAACTGGCGCAAAAATAGAACACTTTTCTACTATACTAAAAAATAAATAAAAACTAATTCGGTTTGTTATTTTGGTAATATATCTCGCATTATATGCTGAAAAACTGCATTATATACAGGAAATAACCATTATATAATGTTTTTTATTTTTACATAGATTTTTGGTTCTAAAAGCATTATATTTGTAATTAGTAAAATTATTTAACATAAAATATTATGAGTATAAAAAGTTACATTTTTGTTTTTCTGTTATTATTTATCAGTGTGGAAGTAGCACAGGCACAGCCGTTAGCACCTCCTACTTTATATTATCATTATTCGCCGACAGGTAATCGTATGGTATGTTATGTGGGATATGCAAAAATAGCAGTTAATCCTGATGAACAGGAAGAATACACAGAAACGTTAGATAGCATAAAATTTAATATCTATCCTAATCCGACAAAAGGATTATTGAAAGTTACTATTAATACAGAAGTTAAAATAGATGATTTAAAGATAGAATTATATGATATCAACGGCAAGAAATTTATTGAAAAATCTGTAATATCAACAGAAATTGAATTAGATATAACGGATGCTTATAAGGGCAACTACTTAATGAAAGTATTTGTCAACGATAAACCTTATTACTGGAATATATTGAAGGAATAATAGATGAAACAAGTTTTAATATTAGTTATTATATTTTTGAACACTACTTTATTGTTTGGTCAAGCATCAGTAGGGACGTTGCCAGGCAATTTAGAAGTAGATATGAGTGGTGCGGCTACTTATAGCATTCCGATTTACATTCCGCCGGGGACGAATGGGATGCAACCTAATGTAAGTTTAGTTTATAGTAGTATGGCGGGTTCAGGTGTAATGGGCGTGGGCTGGAGTATTAGTGGCTTATCAGCAATCAGTAGGGTTCCACAAAATAAATATTTTGATGGTAAAATTCAAGGTTTGAAATATAACAACACAGATAGGTTCGTGCTTGATGGACAGAGATTGATGCCGCTTAAAGGATATAATTTTAATGGTTCAGACGGCGAAGCATATAGGACAGAAAATGATAATTTTGCAAGAATATATTCTTTTGGTATTAATCTGAATTACCCTGATAAATTTGAATTGCATAATAAAGATGGAAGTATAATAGAATATGCAGAACGAGTTAGAGAACAAGGCGTTCCAATTAGTTGGTATATAAGTAAAATTACGGACCCTAATGGCAATTGTATCCGATTTGAGTATGAAAAAGATTATGATAATCAGATTTTATTTCCTTCACCTCAATATGGTTTGCAAGGATATTATAGACGTTATATTTTGCTTACTAAGATTAAATACACATATAATGAAAATACAGGTTTATATAGGTATAATACTATAGAGTTTTTCTATGAAGATAACACCAATCACAAGCGTTTTTATGGGAATAATACAAGATTATTTATAGGAAACGAGCATAGATTATCAAGAATAGAAAGCAAAGCAAATAACAATATCGTTAGACAATATGATTTTGTTTATGATAACATTTCTTCAACAGAACAGTACTTTTTACAAAGTATTACAGAAAGTAATTCAGATGGCGACTATTACAATAGCACAGTATTTACTTGGGACAAAACATTGAAATATTCTAACAAAGGAATAAAATATGATGACAATAGTGAATATATAAACTATTTTAAAAATGATTATAATAACTCTAGTTTTGGTAGAAAAATAACAAATAACAATGACAATGATAAATTAAGAAGATTAGTAGGCGATTTAAATGGCGACGGATTATCCGATATTGTTGCATTCAAAACAGACGATTTTTTAAGAATTGGAATTAATGATGGTAATAGAGCATTTAATGAAAATACTTTTTCAAAGTTATCTGATGCTTTAATAAAATCTTCTTCTGCAATTTTATTGGATGAAGACGGTGATGGAAAAGACGAATTAATTACTATATATAATTCAAAAGATGGATCGTATATTTATTTTTATAAGTTTAATGATATCAGTAATAGTTTTGTTTGTTATAAAACATACGAAACATATGGGAAACAACCTTCATTTAAATTTAGCAATTATGATAATAACATTCTTGATAATCCTGACTATTATTCTAAATATTATGTATATGTACAATTTGCAGATGTAGACGGTGATGGGAAACCAGATTTAATATATGTTTCCGAGGGGGTGAATAATTTTCATATTGTATTAAATAAAGCACATAATAATACTGTTAATATAGATCGTAATAGTATTAATATTCCATTTAATAATCCGACAACAATAATGAGAAAAAATAGACGTTTTATTATGGCAGATGTCAATGGTGATGGTTTATCTGATTTCTGTCTTTTTGTAGATAACAATGTATATGTTTATTTTTCTAAGGGCGATGGTAATTTTGAAATACCTGATGGTCCTGCTTTAACGGGACAATTTACAAAAAATAACGGATGGGACGAAAATATTGAAATACAGATGCTGGATATAAATGGCGATGGACTTGCGGATATAATAGGTATTAAAGATAGTGTAATACATATTGCATTATCATTGGGAGATAGATTTATATTAAATAACAATAATGGTACCATTGGACGTTCAAATAGTAAAGATGATATATCGAAATATCCTTTACAAATTCGTGATGTCAATAACGACGGCTTACCAGATATAGTTTTCTTTGCACATAATGGATTAGAAATTTTAACTAATTCTATAATCTATGATAATATATTTCCACAATTTACATCAATAGGAACTTTGTTAAACTGGTTTAGCCTTAATCCTTATGGTTGGAATGATAAGCATTGCCGTATATTAGGTGATTTTGATGGTGATGGCGTAATTGATATTTTTGGTTTTGGATATTCTGCCCTACAAATTTTAGAAGGCAAATCTTATTATCCAGCCCGCATAACTGCAATTACTGACGGTTTAGGCAATAAAACAGAAATAAATTATCAATATAGGCGAAACGATTTTTCTAATAACAATCTGTCAAAAAATTATCCTGATTTATTGCCATTGGGACCAAGCATTTTAGTTGATAGTGCTATAATAAATGCTATTGGTATCGGAAAAATATTTCATACTGATTATTCTTTTGAAAATCCTGTGTTCGAAAGAACAGGAAAGGGATTTTTAGGTTTTATAGATATTAAACAAACAGATAATATAAATAATGCAAAAACAATTATAAAATCTAAAGCTGTTTCAGGAAATAGAGGCGGTGATGCCAAATTGTTTTATAACACAAATAAAATAAATGTAACAGATTCTTTTACTATGAATCCAATTATGGTACCTATTTCAATAGAAAAATGGATGAATAATACAGCTATATTTGAAACAAAATATACTTTGTATGATTATTATGGATTAAAAGCATTAAATTCAAAAAACATAGGTGACAAAAGTTATGCAGTATTTCCTAAAACAATAGAAGAATACGACTATCTTGAAAACAAACTTAAAACGACATACAACACCTATCATAGTGGCAATACTTTACCTAATAACAATAACAAAACTGACCCAAGCGACAATCTTAATTTAATAAATCAAATAATTACTTATTATGACGGTTTAGATAAATATTCTACATATAAATTTAAAGAAACTAAAAATATATCATATAATAATATCGGAATACGTAATTTTAAATTAATTTCCGATGCTACAGAAAAAATTTATATTTTACATACAAACGACAATCACAAAATATGGAACGAATATAATTATGACAATAACGGGAACTTAACAGAAATTATTACAAATGCTGCCTTTCATAACTCTAATGTTCTTACAAAAGCAACTATGTTTGATTATGACAATTTCGGCAATCTAATATCAAAAAGTGAAAACGGACGGGACCCATATATTTACGAATATAACAATAAAGGACAACTTTTAATAAATGAAACAGACCCCGTAGGTAATAAAACAATATATGAATATGATGAATACTATAACCCAATTAAAAAGAAATCTATTAATGTAAAAAATCCCAACTCTTCTGATACTTTAATAACTACTTATAATTACGATGCTTGGGGCAAACTTACATCTACAAAATATCCTGATGAAAGTGAACTATTCTATAGTTTAAAATGGAATAATGGCACTGCAGTATTTGGCAAGTATTATGAGGAAATAAGTAAAAATAGCGGACAACAAGTAACAACAATATTGTTAAACAGAAAGTATTATAACAGTATCGGCAATGAGATTCTAAATGTAACATATTCAGGTTTTACTGGCGCTAATGATATTAAAACAGAAACAGAATATAACAATAAAGGATTAGTTATAAGAAAATCATTGCCATACAAAAACTCACCTATTCTTAATATAAATTATGAATATGATAATTATAACCGATTAATAGAAAAAACAGGACCACAAGAAGAACATATACAATATGAATATAATGGTAGAACAACAATTAAAAGAGATGTATTAAACAATAATACAGAATACATCAGCATTAAAGATGTTTTAGGTAGAACTATTAATATGACGGACCCAGGCGGAACTATACAATATACTTATAATACTATCAGTCTGCCAACAATGATAACAAGTAACGGTATGACTACTACTTTACAATATGATGCCTTCGGAAATAGAACTAAAATTATAGAACCTAACTATGGAACAACGAGTTTTACTTATAATCCTTCTAATCCAGACGAACTAATAAATCAAACAGATGCCGAAAACACTTATAATTATTCTTACGATAACTTCGGCAGATTAATAAGAGAAGATATAGGAGGAAGTAGTAATATAGCAACAAACACAATAGGAAGTATAAACTATTTTTATAACCCAGAAACCGAACTTTTAGATTATGTAGAATCTTCGCTCAATGACGGCGTTGAACATAAAGTAGAATTCGAATATGATAGCCTAAATAGAATAATAGGAAAAAATACTACTTTTAACATTACTAATACAAATATACCTTATACTCCACCATATATGTTTGTTGCAATTCAGCCTTATATTCCTATAGCACCATATATAAACGAGTTTTATACTTCATTCATATATTATTCACAAAGTAGTTTAATTGACACAATAACCTACCCAAGTGGATTAAAAATTAAATATAAGTATAACCAATACGGCGAACTAAACAGTTTAGAAGGCATTATTCCGACAGATATTTCTACTATGTGTTCTGTAATTAATGGATATGTACTTAGAGGAAATCAGTTAAATAATCCGCTAAACCCACCGATAATACCAAAAATAGATTATTATGTAAATGCTAAAAATCATTTCAGCCAAACAACTAAATATAATAGCGGAATAAATAACAATATACAAACTGAATATGACTTTACTATTACAGGACAAATCGAAAACATTAAAACTATAAATATAAATACAAACAATTATATACAAAACCTAAACTATCAATATAACGCAAAAAATCAACTAACAGGAAAGTATTGCTATATTACTAATCAAAGTGAAGAATATACATATGATAATCTAAATAGATTAACTAATATTCAAACTAATACGCCTAACAAACCTATTAAAAACCTTAATATGGAATACGATAATAAAGGTAATATTATAGAAAAATCCGACTTCGGTAGTTATATATATGATGCTGGAACGCCCCCTAATAATGCTGTTTCAAAAATTGAAATAAACCAACAAGCATTTATGCCAGCAGCAGAGGTAAAACCCGAATACGCTTTCGGAAATAAAATTAGAACATTGTCATCTGTAGAAAACTCTACATCTAATTCGCGTAGCAATACTATTATACATTACGGCTACGATAAACAACGTATCATTACTGAAGATAGAAGAGTGTTAATAGAAAATAGACTATTTATACGCAAATTTATAGATAAATACTACGAAGAAGAATGGCTGTATGACGAAAACCATAACTGGGTTGTTGTGGATTGTTGTTCGCCTACCAAATTAGATACTCCAATAATAATAGATGAAAAAACACTAGAAATAGCAGGATACAGATTCGAAGGATATCGTGTAGCAAATAATTCTACGCTACAAAATAAACCAGGATTTATAAGAGTCGGCGAGTTTTATGTGCCATTCCCTATACCCGACGAAGTTATGGAACATACTAATATATCCCGTGAACTTAAATGTGTCCGAAAATTACACTATATATATGCCGAAAATGATAAACTCATAGGTATATATGTTTTTAACGAACACATAACAAATGCATATGGATACTATACAGGACTGGTAACCGATACTATGTACTACGTCCACCAAGATCGACTCGGAAGCTACGACGTCCTAACTAACGATACAGGAAATATCCCAACAAGCGCTATAAACCCAGTAGAACGACTCGCATATGACGTATGGGGAAATAGAGTAGAATGGAACAACTGGACAAAAAGAGAAGAACATAACTATGACTTCTTTAAACATATATTCAGACGAGGATTCACACAACACGAACACCTCGAAACCTTCGGAATAATCAATATGAACGGAAGAATGTACGACCCTAATACCGCTACATTCTTCTCGCCAGACCCATATGTAGTAGACCCAACATCTACGCAAGCATTCAACCGATACTCATATTGCCTAAATAACCCTCTGATGTATACCGACCCAACAGGAGAGTTCATAATGTCTATTTTAGGTCTTGTAAGTGATATTTTGAGTAATATTGAAAAGCAAGTAATTCATTGGTATGGGGGAGAAAAATACCAATGGACTTGGAATAGAACAGCAAATGGTATGGTAATAGATGCAGGTTTGTTTCAAGGAGATTTAACACAATTTATATCTCGATTTACTTGGGAATTGCCGCAAACTATTTTAGGATATACAGCAAGCGGAATTCATAATGCTTTAGGCGGTGTAAAATACGCAAGTAGTTACGATGGTGCTACTGTGATAGAAAGTATCTCAAATAAAGTTTTTGGAATTGCAGGCGCTGGCATAACATTAGGAAGTTATATAATTGGAAATAATACAATTAAAGCAGATCCAAACAATCCTCTATTCCAACATGAATACGGTCATTATATGCAAAGTCAAGAGTTTGGCTTGTTATATTTGCCTAAATTTGGAATACCGAGTGCATTAAGTAAAAATCCACATAATAATCATCCTGTAGAACAAGATGCAAATATAAGAGGATATGAATACTTTTCTAATAAAGGAATAAAAGATTTTACTTGGGATTATATAAAGAATCCTATTCACTCAAACAGTAAAAAATTAACTTGGAATGGACAAGATTTTATTACAGGACTTCTTACTATTGGAACCTTATTATTTGCTCCATATATTTATCCTGCTACAATATTTGTTCCAGGATTATTTAATTCACTATATTATAATTATCAATATTAAGAGGTAAACAATGACAAAACATCTTTTATTTGTTATTATATTATTTTTATTGTGTTACAGGTGCAGTTGTGAAGATTACAATAATATAGAAATTTGTAATAATTCCAACCAAACCATATATTTTACACAAGGAATTAACTATCCTGACACCACACTTGAAAACAACCCTAACTATATAGATTCTAAAGGTAATAGAACGTATATCGCTGGTAGTAGTTATAATAGGATTTTCCCTTTCAAAACTAATTTTACAACATTTCATCCTTACAAATCAGAATTTCGATATCTTTATGATACATTAATGGTATTTTTGTTTGATGGCTATATTATAGACCATACAATTCCCGAAATAATAGAGAAGAATTATTTAGTATTACAGCGTTATGATTTAAGTTTGAGTGATTTAGAGAAGTTAAATTGGAAGATTTATTATCCTCCGACAGAAGCGATGAAAGATATGAAGATGTGGCCACCATATAAAAAGGAAGGGTATGATGATTAACTACATATACGTAGTATTTTTCTGCATTATTTTATATATTTTGTGTGGTTTTACTTATTCTGTGACATAAACATTTAGAATAATAGTTAGCATAGGGAATTGGTTATTTGTCATTTTGCATCTTAGTTTTTTATTTTTATGTATTGTATTAAAATAGAATGTTCCGTTTATATTATTTGGTTGTATTATTTGTTGTTCGTTTTCGTTTACGATGTTTAGCCATTCGAAGTTTGTTATATATCCGTTAATAATGTATTCATTGTTAAGGTTAATAGTATCTGAGTATTTAATTATGCCTTTTTCGATATTTTTTTGCGGCGCATAATAATAAATTGCGTTAGAATCGATTATAGGTAGTGTAGAGAACATTAGGTTATTATTGCTACAATCGAGGTATTGTAATGGAGTATTATTTACGTTAATATTTTTAATATAATTGTTTTGGCATCTTATTTCGGTTAGTAGTGTATTATTGCTTGCGTCTAGTATTTCGAGGTTATCATTATTTATTTCGAGGATATTTATATTGTTATTATTACATTTTATTTCGGTTATTTTTGTATTGGAGTCTAGGTTTAAAACAGTTATATTATTATAGCTACAGTTTAGTATTTTTAGTTCTTTATTTTGGTTTAGGTCTATCGTAAATAAATTATTATTTACACATATTAGTTCTTGTAGTTTCGTGTTATTACTTATATTTAGTCCTGCGTTTAGGTTATTATGGCTACATTCTAAATATTTTAGTTCTATATTTTGGTTCAGGTCTAATACATCTATATTATTGCTATCGCATTTCAGATATTCTAGTTCTGTGTTATTATTTGTATTTAGCATATTTATATTATTATTTGAGCATTCTAGTGCAATTAGTTCCGTATTATTACTTATATCTATAGCATCTAAATTATTATTAGCACAATTAAATTTAAATAATTCTGTATTATTACTTATATCTATAGCATCTAAATTATTATTAGCACAATTAAAAAATATTAGTTCCGTATTATTGCTTATATCTATAGCATCTAAATTATTACTATCACACTGTAAATTTTCTAACAACAAGTTACTACTAATGTTCAAAGATGTTAAATTACTTGATGTTACGTACAAGTTTTTTAAGTTTGTTTTACTACTCATATCTAATAAATATAAATTATTTTCGCCACAATCTATCACTGATAATTTATTATTGTTAGTGTCCATAGAAGTTAAATTGTTATTTCTGTAATATAACATTTCTAGTTCTAAATTATTACTGATATCTAATACTGATAGATTATTATTATTACAATATAACAATCCTAGTTCTAAATTATTACTGATATCTAATACCGTTAAGTTATTGTCACCACAATATAATTCGGCTAGTTCTAAATTATTACTGATATCTAACTCTGATAAATCGTTTTGAGAACATCGCAAATATTTTAATAAAGTATTATTGCTTATATCTAATTCTGATAAATCGTTTTGAGAACATTCTATACTTAACAATAAAGTATTATTGCTTATATCTAATTCTGATAAATTATTGCCAGAACAAATTAAGGATTTTAATTCTGAACTTCTAAACATTAATTTACCCCATAGTTTACTATAAAGTGCTGTCATACAATCCCAATAAATTGATTCTATTCTTAACATTGTATCTATTTCAATCCAAGTAATGCCTACCACTTTTTCTATCCATGCTTCGCTTGTATCCCAGTTTAAAGTATCTATAATTGTAAGTCCTATTTTTTCAAAATTATTATCTTGTCGTAAGAATACACGTAGGTCTTCTTTGCAATCGGTGTGATATACCTGTGAAGTTATTGTTATTGTATTTAATAAAAATACTGCAAAAAAAGTTAATATTATTTTAGATTTCATTTTATAAAACTCATATTTTTAAATACAAATATAATGCTTTTAGAACCAAAAATCTATGTAAAAATAAAAAACATTATATAATGGTAATTTCCTGTATATAATGTAAAGTTACCTATATTTTATATCATTTAAAATTCTGTTAAATGTATCGTTTTTAATTCCGAACAGATCGGCAATATAGTGTGAAGGGATTCCGCTATTTAATACAGGATGCTTAGTATTATACAAATCTTTCAGCACCTTTTCTGTATTACGATTTTTACGGAATAGAGAATACAGATTTAATAGAATATACCTGTTGTGCATTACTCAATTTATTAATATACCGTTATTGCCAATTTAGAATTATTTCAGTAAAAAATTGTTTTTTATATCAAATTTTAACATAAAATACTATATTTTTTAACTAAATATTTG
>WRLB01000061.1 GCA_009777815.1 Bacteroidota bacterium | reverse complement strand
ATTTGTTGTCTGGTCCTTGGGTGTTTGCTAATAATCTTTATCCAAGAATTATAACTTATGATCCTGACCACCCGATAGAATTACTCGCAGCAGCACCGATATATCTGCAGAATAATCCAATTACAGGTGATCCAGAAAGGCTGGATTACGTGACACAAGATTTTTATGTGTCAAATTACAACACATATCCTCCGTTTTTGCCACCCAATCTTCTTCTTCCACCATTTTATTATCAATGGGGATGGTATAATCCAAATTATATTCCATTTTCTGCCAATGGATTTATAGAGATGTTGCAGCCAAATATTGCTAGTATTAGAATGCGACTAGGGTGGGACTCGTTAGCAGTGCGACTGATTAATTATAATTATCCACCATATTCTAATTATAATATTGTTTTTGAGAAAATTGTTCCTATTAACGTAAGAAGGTAATTTTTAATTATAAATCAACAGCGGGCTGAAGCCCGCTGTTGGCTGGAGGAAATATGAAAAAATATTTTATGTTATTATTTGTTTATTCAAACATTTTACTATTTGCTCAAAATTCACCTTTTGATGGCAATGGTGATGGTTCAATAGGAAATCCTTATCAACTTTGGACTAAAGCACATTTAGAAGAACTTGCTGATTCCATAAATAATAGTTGGGTACCTAATTTTTCAACTTGGCATTTTGATAAACATTTTAAGTTAATGGATGATATTAATGATCCTCTTACTGAATCTATAGGCAAGTATGCATTTAGAGGACATTTTCACGGGCAAGGGAAAAAAATAACTTTAGCAATAAATTGTGATTATTATACTAATCAAAGTTATGCTCTTTTTAATGGATTAGATAATGGAAATATTGATAGTTTAATTTTAGATGGATATGTAAATTATGGTCTAGCAGGAATAACTACATCTGTTGCGCGTTATTCTGAAATAAGTTATTGTGTTAATAATGTAACAATAATTCAAAATGTGGGAAAAGCAGGTGGTATAGCATATTCTAACAGCGGCACCATTATTAATTGCATCAACAACGGCGATATAACGGGCGTGAATATTGTTGGCGGAATAGTAGGAGATAACGAAGGAACTATAATAAATTGTATCAACACAGGAAACGTTACTGCTACGAATTCAGGTTCTAATACTAATTTGGTAGGTGAGATGACTCCCAATAATGGAGTCGGCGGAATAGTAGGATGTGTTTCTAATTATTGTCAAGGTATTTCTAATTGCATAAATATAGGGACAATAAAAGGGCAGGATGTTGTCGGTGGAATAAATGGCGGCTTAAATAGGACTTCAATTACAAACTGTATCAATGCTGGTTACGTAGCGGGTTGGGCTGGTGTTGGTGGTATTGGTGGAGTTATATTTAATTTCTATGGTATGAGTGGTATAAGCAACAGCGTCAATGTCGGTGTAGTAGAAGGCGAAGAAGATATAGGAAGCATCGTAGGAAAGGAATAAAGAAAAAAGAAAATTTGCATAAAGCAAATTGCAATTTACCCGCGGCGGTTCGCCGTTTTTTTAAATTATTCGCTCTCTTATAAAGCAAAATATCCCGCTTAAAAGAATTAAACCACCACCATAAATTAAAACCTTCTGCCCCGTGTTCCAATTATTAACACTGCGATTCAGACCTATTTTATCTAAAAAATTATCCACTACTTGCAAGCCCTTATTATCATTTATATAAGGCATCGCTAAATCGTAATTAGCGTAAAATTTCTTGTAAAAATAATCCCACCAATCGCTAACTTTATTCCAACTTAAACTGCTCGGCTTATTAGATAAAATGCTCTTTTGTCTCGCTTCTGATATTTCACTTATTAACTTATTTTTATTTTTATATATGTCTCTAAAACCTGCAAAACCCTGCTGATGTATGCCATAATGATAAAAATCATCCCAACTTTTATCACCTGTCTCTGCCCACCGTTTCTGATATGTAGAGTGATTATACCAAAAACATTTTATTGATTTTGCTAAATCCAACCTGTCATCATCCTTGCAACCACCCCAACCATTACTCAACTGATAAATGCCAACATATGTTCCACTTTTGCTTTTTGAACTCGGATTAAAAT
This sequence comes from Bacteroidota bacterium, assembly GCA_009777815.1. Classification (GTDB taxonomy): domain Bacteria; phylum Bacteroidota; class Ignavibacteria; order Kapaibacteriales; family UBA2268; genus WRLB01. The sequence continues at coordinate 8,403 of WRLB01000061.1, read as the reverse complement.
TGCTCTCAATCCCCGCAACACCGAATAACACAGGAACATTTGCACCGATTTCCTTTCCTATTTTTGCTATATTTAATTTTACTTCATCCTTCGTCACTGCACTACTCCTCTTAAATCCATTGTTCCGAGTTTGCCGATGCGTCTTATTTTGACGAATACGCCCTGCTTTCCTGCGTAAAGACGACCATCAGGTGAGGTGTTGTCCCACGAAGTATTGCCTTCTATTGTGTGGACGTATTGTGGCATCTGCTGTTTCAAAATGAAGCCGATATGCCCACTACTGCTACTCGGATATTTCCAAGTGCTGATGCTTCGTCATTTGCTTTGTAAGTGATGAATTGTTTAATAGACATCTTTCAAAACCTATATTTGGTTTCGAAATTATATAGAGTGTTGCTTATAGGTATGTTTATAAAAAAGTTTATGTTTGTAATTTAATTTTATATTTATTCTGACAAATATGTTACAAATGATAAAACAAATTTTACTTCTTACTCTAATTATTTCAACAACTTTCTGTTTTGCACAACAGAGTTCAATTTATAGTTCCCGAGCAGGGACAATACTGCCAATAACTTTTATTGAAATTGCAGGTAAGAGACCTATTATTGAGTATTTCGTCAATAACAAAAAGGCAACGAGTATGATTCATTCTAATGCCAATCTCTATATTCGCTTTAATTACGAAAATTCACAGTATTTCGGTATTGAAAATTTAGTTGAAATCGGAGAATTTGGCATTTCCGAACCCGGAAAAACAAATAAAAGTTACAAGGCACGGATAAATGAAATTAAAATGGGTAGTATTACATTGAAAAACAAAGAAGTTAGCATTTTTGAAACCTATCCTCCCGATGAAGAAGGATTTGGAATGTTGGGAAGAAACTGGATAAGAGAGAATAACATCATCATTGATTTTGGCTATAATACGGTTTCTATTTTACCCGATAAATTCCAGCAAGATTCAATTGTGAAACGACTACTAAAAGACAATTATGTTGCTGTGTCAATGGAATTAGATGAAACTGACAATAGTTATTATACGGATATAGTTATCAATAATCAGAAAACAAAGTTTCTGGTAAGTACAGTAACTAAACTCATCATTGATTCTGTATATGCGAAAACTGCAAACATTGAGACAGGTGAAATTCAAGGTTCTTTTGCAGGTCCATCCGGAAAAACGGGAAACGTATATTCGTCAAAAGAGAATTTTGCAATAAAAATTGGTGAATTTGAGACAAACACCAATGGCAGCATTTATGACGAGTATATATATTCAAATAAACAAAGACCTGATGATACAGAAAAACAAATTGGAGGTACTTTAGGGGTTGCCTTCTTGATAGAACAAAAAGCCGTGATTGATTTTGGAAATTTAAAACTATATTTGAAAAATGCTGAGTGAAACACCTACAAATAACGGGTGGGCAGTTTGGTATATTTTAGTGTGTTATTACTTGTTTATGGCAATTATTTAGTAGATGCTGAAATAAATTCGTAATACATTGTAAAAAATAAACAATTATATGCATCGTCCAACAATAAAAGAAATATTTAAATTTGGAATTGATTTTCTAAAAACACATAATATAGAGTCGCCAGATGTTAATACTGAAATGCTTTTGTGCTGGATTCTTAATTTGTCAAGAATAGAAATAAGATTGGAATCTGACAAAATAATTACAGAAAAACAACAAAAGCAATTTATGGAAGCACTTAAAAGTAGAGCAAATCACACTCCACTACAATATATTATAGGAAAAATTAGTTTTTACAACATAACTATAAATGTAAATAAATCTGTTCTAATTCCCCGTCCTGAAACAGAAGAACTTGTAAAAATAATTATAAATAATATACACGAATCTTGCTATCAAATACGTAATATTCTTGATATAGGAACGGGTTCGGGATGTATATCTATAGCACTTGGGAAAGAATTTACTGATATAAAAATTGATGGGATTGATATAAGTGCATCGGCAATTAATTGTGCTAATGCTAATAAAAATAGTTTGAATATAAGCAATATAACTTTTATAAATGCTGATATTTCTGATTATCAAACCAATAAAAAGTATGATATTATTGTGAGTAATCCGCCTTATATTTCTATTTATGATTATGAAAAACTTGATAAAGAATTGTTTTTTGAACCCAAAATAGCACTAACAGATAATAACGATGGACTAACTTTTTACAGAATGATTGCAGATAAAAGCAATAGTTTTCTTAATAAAAATGGCAAAATATTTTTAGAATGCGGAATAAATCAAGCAGAAAAAATAGTTTCTATTTTTGATAACAACAAATATAAAATTCAAATTGTAAAAGATTTTGCAGGTATTGATAGATTTATTATTTTAGAAATGTATAGTGACCTATAAAAACAAAATATTTTATTATATTTTTAAAAATAACTTTTTATTTTGTATTTATTATTTAACACGGGGATAAATCCCCGTGTTAATATCTACTACTTTTAACACGGAGATTAACCCCCGTGCTAAAATACTTGTTATGTAGAACTTCTTTCTAATGCTTAATTACTTTCTTAATAACTGTTCTGTCAGAAAAATTGAAATATATTATATACATACCCGATGGAAAATCTGATACATCAATAACAAGAGGATTTATTTCCTTGCTAATATCAGTGTTAATATCACTTGTATTAAAAATTGCTTTCTTATCACCTAATATATTTGTTATAGAAATTTCTACATCTTCTTCATTTGCATTTTCAAAAACGATATTTAAGGTGTTAATTGCAGGATTAGGATATATATAAATGTTATCTTGGTCGTATTCGGCAATACCAATTTTATCTACAAAGTGTGCAATTATAGTCGTGTCGGATTGCACAACTAATTGAAAATTAGTTGTTTTTGCTAATGTATCTCCATATTCATTGCTCCAATAAGTAAAAGCATAATATTCGGGTTCAGTTGATATTGCTTGCAGTCCCAATGTATTACCTTTTTCATAGATACCTGTTGTTCCACCTTCTATTTTTCCCATATAAGAAGGTAAGGCATATATAGTCACAGCATATTCTATTAAATAAAAATGTGCTACTAAATCGGTATCTGAAGTAACTTTAAAACTATAATTAATATCATTAGATATAATTTCGCCGTCAAGTGTTTGCCAATGTCTAAATTGATAGTTAGAATTAGGAATAGCAGAAATAGTTGCCATAGCATCATAAGAATATGCTCCGCCTCCTGTTAATACACAAGCATCATCTATATTAGAGTGCAAAGAAACAATATAGTAATTTGAATTAGCATCAGTAAAGTTGCCGTAGATGGTCATATTTCTACTTGCTGTAATAGTAAAGGAAGTATTTTTATTTAAAAGAACTCCATTTTCTGTCCAATTAATAAACGCAAAATCCTGATTATGAGTTGCTTCTAATTGAACAATAGCATCTATTGGATATCTACCTCCACCTGTAAGAATGCCACCACCCGAAGGATTAGGTATCAAAGTTATGGTAACACTATCATTAAATTCCACAAAGTTTGCAATAAGTTTTGTATCTTCTGAAACATATAAATAATCTATTTCTTGCGTAGAAATTACTTGTCCTGTTATGCTATCTGTCCAACTAACAAAACGCCATCCTTTATTAGCATTTGCTCTAAATTCAAATAAGTCATTACATAATAAAGTATCCTTGTAATATTGTGTTTCGTTCACTGTTCCTGCTTCTTCAGGCAAAGGATTTAATGAAACCGCTAATGAATTTATAATAAAATTAGCAATTAATAAACTATCATATTTAACAAAAATGTTCGTATTTAGGTCTTCAGAAATAACATTTCCATCTTTATCAGTCCAATTAATAAAAGTAATACATTTATTATTTAAAATAGTAATATCAATCGATGCCACGGAATCACAATTAGAATATAATCCTGCACCTGATAAAATTATATTTACATTGCTTGGATTGGATTCTAATGTAAGATAAAAACTATCCAATGTTGCCCAATGAGCAACAAAATCCATATCAGAAAACATTTCTATATTTGCTTCAGTTTCATACACTTTTTCGCCTGTTTTTGTATTTTCCCAATAAGAAAAAGTATAACAATCTTTACTTGGAGTAGCACTTATTATAGCACCTGTGCCACATTCATAAATACCTGCTTTTGTAAGAAGACCTGCATTTCGCGGGCTTGATGATAAACTTAAATTAAAACTATCGGTAGTGAAGTTTGCTATTAAGTGCCTATCTTTTTCCAATATTATTGCAAAAACTTTTTCATTAGATACAATTTCGCCTGTTTGTGCATCAGTCCAATTTATAAAACGTTTGCATTCATTAGATATTGCTTCTATAACGCTACCATTTCCACAAATTACAGGACCATCACCTATAAAATCTCCAAAATTGCTTGGATTAGCAGACAAAGTAAGGTTAAAAGTATCAAGAACAAAATTTGCTATTAAAAATGTGTTCTGTTTAAAACTTAATGTGTCTTTTATTTTTTCGGAAACAATTACTCCTGCACTCGTCCAATTAACGAACCTGTAGCATTCATTTTTAGGAGTAGCAGAAATTATTATATTGTCTCCGCATACTACTTTAACAAAAGTATATAAATCATTAATACTCGTTGTTCCTGCTGCACTTGTAGGATAAATAGACGTATTTATAGTTATAGAATCCAACTCAAAAATAGCAATTAAAGTTGCGTCATTATGCAAATTAACATAAGCATTTAGCGTATCGTGTGCATTAATAGAAATAGTATTTTGCGATGCACTATCTATCCATCTAACGAGTTTATAGCAATCTTCGGGGACAGCCGAAATAATAATTTTAGGGTTAGAACAAGTTATCACGCCTCCTCCTGTAGTAGTTCCTGCATATTCAGGTTCAGGTTTTGTTTTGATAAATAGGTCTGGCATTGCTTCAAAATTAGCAATAAGTGTCATATCAGATTCTATTGCAAGAACATATTCAGCATCAGTTGATATTAAAGTTTTTGTAGCACTATCTACCCAATATAGGAATTTATAGCACGGATTAGGTATGGCTATTATAGTATCTAAAGTTCCGCAAGGAACGTTTGTTTTACCACCTGATACATTTCCTCCCTCTGGTGGTGTTTTACTTATCTTTAATGTTTTATTAGTTGATTTAGTGAAGACAGCAATAAGAATTGTATCTCTACTAAAAGTTATTGTTTCTATTTTATTTTTTGATATAGTATCTCTGTTTTTATCTATCCAAGCAACAAATTCATAACACGGAGCCGGCGTAGCAGTAATGACAACATTACCAAGTATTTTAATAGAATCAGGTGAAGTTATTCCTTGTCCTATTGTATCGGGACGAGTAACTAATAAATAAGTTTTTGGTACTGTTATTATAGGAACTGTTCTTCTAATATTTCCAAGGTTAGGATAAATGTTGCAACTACCGAAACTTACTAAATCGGCTGACGTTCCTGATATAGAAACAATGTTAGTATTAGAAGATGTCCAATTAATACTATTTAACGTAGATACATCAAAGTTTGCTGTTACATTATTATGTTTGTCAAAATTCGGAGCAAAACTTATATCCAAAAACGCTGGCGATGCAGCAACTTGGCTAATACTATCATTAAATAACATAGGGTATATATCTGATGTATAAATCCAAAACCCTGCTCCTAAAGTTATTGATGAACCCGTTAATTCAGTAGTAAGTTTTGGTGTAGTTCCAGATACATCTACATTATTTATTCCACCATATACGCACATTTGCATATCATAAAAGTTATTAGTTATCATTCCACCAGTGCTACTTCCCGCAATAGCACCTTTAGAATTATAAGGATAATCATTATTTAAAAGAACACATCCAACATTCAAATTATTATTAATACTTCCGCTATTATATTTAGAACCGATAATTCCACCAACATTACCTACTCCTTGCACTAATCCTGCGTTATGGCAATTATTAACAATTATATTCATATTTCCAAAGCCGATAATTCCGCCAACGGAAATAGTTGATGAAAATCCAGTTGTAGTTGTATAAATATTGCCGATATTAGTAGACCGAGTAATAGTTCCCGTTCCCATATTATCGCCTACAATTCCGCCAAGGTCGTAGTGCATACTTGTGCCGTAGCCCAGTATATTCCCTGAATTCCTACATCCTGTAATAGTGAACGTTCCTCCATTGTCACCAAGTATTCCTCCAACGTGAGTAAGATAATAAGAACAATTAGATATATGATTAGCATAATTATAACAAGAATCTATAAATATTTGTGCAGTAATAGTATCATTATCACCTGCAATACCACCTGCTTTAATTTCGCCTCCTGTTGTATTAGTCATTCCTCTATTAGTGCAATGTTTAATTGTAGTTGTTCCTAAATTGTTACCAAGTATTCCACCTACTTTTATCTCACTTCCCATTCCTGTAGAATTAGCACTAATAGTGTCATAATTTTGGCAATTACTTATGCTAATGGTGGAAGTAGAATAGTTTTCCCCGATTATTCCTCCTATTGCAACATTACTGCCATTAGCACTAATAGTAGCATAATTTTGGCAATTACTTATACTTACATTATTTAAAGAATTAGCAGAATTTAAAGCAGCAATACCACCAATTACAATATTAGAAGCCGCAACACCACCCGATGATTTAATATTCGAACGATTATAACAATTAGTTATAGTAGTATTAGAAGGGTTAATACAGCCCGCAATTCCACCAATATGAATTGTATCCGAAGTAGTTATAGGTGAAAATGTAATGCTACAAGAATCAGAATAGCAATTATAAATAGTAACAGTAGGACCAGACGCAATAGTTCCTGCTATGCCACCATAATGGATATTGCCATTAGATAAAGTTATATTGCCCGTATTAGAACAATCAACAATTCCAATAGTGCCTGGCCCAGTTATCATTGCAATAAGACCGCCGACTCTGTCTGTTCCAGTAATACTTGCTCTATTTTTGCATCCAGTAATTATAGATGCAAACGATGTTGAAGTATTTTCAAGACAAGCAATCAATCCTGCAATATGCACACTACTTGTAGATGTAAACGTTATAGTTCCATCTATTGTTAAATTATGGACTTCACAATTAGAAGCATATCTAAATAATGCCATTTGACTATAACTACCTGTGTAATTCACATATATAGAATAGCCCGCACCTTGTAATTTGCCCATAAAAGGTCGGTTATTAGAACCAATCATTGTAGTAACAGGATTCATTGAACTACCAATATTATTAAGCAGTTGAAAATATTTATCGGCTGACCAATTACTACTTGATGCCACCCAGTTAGCGAGTGTATCAATATCGGCATTATTAGTTAGTTTCCATGGGTTTTGTGATGTTCCTGCTCCGCCACCTGAAAAAGTTTGTGCCGAAATATAAGATAATCGGCTACTAAAAACAACTACTAATAAAATTATTAACGAATATAATAAACCTTTCTTCATAATTTTTACTTTATTTATTATAGTTACAAAAATAAGGATTTTTTGTATGAAAAATGCAAAATAAATTCAGCAGGACAGAATATGTGAATTCTATTTAATATCTTACCACAAAACACAATTATCACCTAACCTATTTATAAAATAGTATCTTACATATATAATAAATATTTTTAATTTTTGGCACGTTTTTTTAGTAATAAAACGTATAAAAACGGAAAATATATAAAATGAATGATTTTACGATACTAAAAAATAAACATAAAAAAAATATTAACGCCAAATTAGATATATTGGCTGATAATATATTAGTAAAAGTATCTTGCCATAATTATATAAGTTATAATATATTTGATGGTGACGTGTTAGTAATAGATAAAGATGCACCTTTGTGTGATGGAGCAAAAGTATTTGTTCGTTTGCAAGATAAAGAGTTCATAAAAATATACAGAATAATAGGTGACTTTTCATATTTGCAAACATCTTTTTCTTGTATATTGCCTTTGGAAATAGGTGATTTAAAATATGAAATTATAGGCATAATTACTAATGTAGTTAGAGATTTTAGTAAAAGTATGCTCAATTAGGTTATAAAAAACACGTCATGCTGAACTCGTTTCAGCATCTACTAAATTATTAGGAGATGCCGAACCAAGTTCGGCATAACAAAATAACCACCCCGCTTGCTAAAGCAAGCACCACTCCACAGGAGTGGAACTGTTCCACTCCCGTGGAGGCATTGGTTACTAAATACTTGTGAGTTTAGAATTATTTATTATATTTGTATTTTTTTAATTAAATATAGGATTTTAGGTTGTGATCCCCAAAGTATGATACTCATACATAACCGAAATTTATGTAATAGAATCCTAAATTAAATGCCTTAATATGATTTATCATTTTCTTTGAAAAACAACAAGTTCG
>WRLB01000060.1 GCA_009777815.1 Bacteroidota bacterium | reverse complement strand
GCATATTATATTTCCTGTTAGAATTAAATGGAGGGTCAATATAAATCAAATCAATACCGCCACCTGTCTGCAATAAAAAATCTTTATCAACAGACATTTTTTTCAATATATCTAAATTATCACCATAATATAAGGTGTTTGTGAAATCTGCCATAATTTTTTTACAAAAATAAGGTTTTTTATTAATTTTATTCCTAAATACCGAATACTTACTATAAATATTATTATTTTTGCATAAAGATACTACTAATTAAGGCAAAATTCAATGCAAAAAATAAATATTCTTAGACCGACTATATTTCTTCCTTCTCTTATTAGTTCAGGCGTGACGCTTGCTAATTTTCAACTTGGCAAATATGGCTTTTCTGCATATAAAACTGATGTATTTACAGATGAAGAGGTAAATAAAAATAAAAGTATTCTTGCAAATAATATCGGAGTTAGTGCAGAAAATCTCGTGTTTCAGCAGCAAATACACACAACTAACATACAAATAATAAGAAATGCAAATCATCCAATACTTGAATCAGATGGTATGCTAACTAATGTGAAAAATATTGTTCTCTGTATAAATCTTGCTGATTGTGGCGGTATTTTATGCTATGATACAAAAAATAATGTTATTGGTGCGTTTCATTCGGGTTGGCAAGGAACTAAACTTAATATAGTCAGAGTTGGTATTGATAAAATGCAAGAAATATATTCTACTCATCCGTCTGATTTATTGATATACATTACTCCTTGTGCAGGCAGAGAACATTACGAGGTGGATTTTGATGTAGCAAAGCATTTTCCAAATAATTTAAAACAACTTGCTAACAATAAGTATTTATTAGATTTGAAAAGTGTAATAATAGAGCAATTATTAGATGTCGGAGTTGCAAGAGAAAAAATAGAAATATCTTCTGTTTGCACAATATCTAATAATATGTATCATTCATTTAGACGCGACAGCGATAAATCAGGACGAATGACAGCATTTATTATGATGAAATAGATAGTTATTATTGTAAATTTAGTATGTTTAATAAATAAAAAAAATTACATTATTGTCTTAAAAAATGATAGTAGAAACAGATGCCGTAGTGCTTCAAACCCGTAAATATAGTGAATCAAGCAAAATAGTAGATTTATTTACCAAAGAATTTGGAAAAATATCTGTTATTGCTAAAGGTGCATATTCTATAAAAAGTAAGTTCGGCGGATGTTTAGAACCTCTATCTATAATACGTATTTCGTTCTATAAAAAAACATCTACCGATTTACATTTGCTAAAAACAAGCGAGTTATTAATGCCACTCAATAAAATACATAAAGATACAAATTCATTGCTTACAGGGTTGATTATTGCAGAATTTGTTTTAAAAACGCAAAATGAAAGTTGCTTAGAAAACTCTACCGATTTATATAAAAAATTAGTTGTATTTCTTTATAAAATCAATGAACACACAGAACGAGTATTCGGAATAGGAATACAATTTTTAGTATATTTAAGTGCTAATATGGGTTTTTCTGTTCTAATCAATCAAGATAATTATGGAGCAAAAATAAATAAATTAATAGCAGAAAATAATTTGCAATGCGAAATATGTAAAGAAAAATATATAGAATTTATAAATAATTTTGAAATGTTTTTTTCAGAACATTTAGAAAAAAAAATAAAAATAAAATCGCTTACATTAATTTTATAAATATTTTGTCATTAAAAAAAGGTCTGTTAATACAGACCTTTTTAGTAGCGGAGGCAGGACTTGAACCTACAACCTTCGGGTTATGAGCCCGACGAGCTACCAATTGCTCCACCCCGCGATATTTTATAGTTTTTTAATATAAACCATTTAAGAATTACAAAAATACGTTTTTTTTTAATATAAACCATTTAAGAATTACAAAAATAAGATTTTTTTTTATTAATTACTTACAAAAAAAGGTGTATTTTTGTAATTGTTGGATATATATTTAATCTAAATCATATATTTGTTTGATTTCTTCCCCATTTTATACAAAACCTTGCGGGTTTGTATTTTTTGGGTTCACGGGGGCAAGCCCCCGTGTTAAATACTATTTTTTTTCTTACTAAATACTTTTTTTATTTGTGCTATTTCGCCTGTTGTGAAGAAGCCAAATAATTTTAATAATACTATGTATAAAGACATAATACCTATTTTTATTATAAATGCTATTGTTAAATCAAATGGTGCAGATAAATAACTGCCAAGCAAATATATTATTACACTACTTATAACTACAATAAATATTCGTTTCCACTCATAATTTATTTTATAATTCACTTTTGATTGTAATGCTTTCATAATTACTAATTCTATCGTATATCCGACCAATAAAGATATAGCAGCACCAAGTATTCCAATAATAGGAAGTAATATAAAATTTAATATAATACTTATTATTGCTCCTGTTCCCATAGCAAAAGGAAGGTATTTTGTCTTTTTCTCTATATGAAAAACAGCAGCAAAATTAATTGATATTCCATTTATTAAATATCCTATTGCTATAATTCCAGGAATAAATAAAGCACTCCAATAATCACTATGTATAAAAGTTTTTCCGTCCCACAAAGGAATACGAACTAAATAATCCATAAAAAATACAATACATAAAACTATTATAGAACTAACAAAAGTATAATAAGTTAATATGCGGCTAAATAGTGGTTTTGCATCTGAATCTTTGAAATGTGAAATATAAAATGGAGTCCAAGCATATGAAAACATAGTAACAAATATTAACATCGGAACAGCAAGTTTGGCGTTTATTTGATATAAACCTATTTCTGAATTGCTCACAAAAAGTTTCATAATTGGTCTATCCGCAACTTGAAGTGCTATCGCAGAAAAACTTGAAGGTAAAGTTGGCAAACTAAATACCAACATTTCTTTAAATAATTTAAAATCTATATGAAAATTTATATTTTTAATTATAGTAGGTAATAAATAAAGGAATAAAACAATATTTGCTATTAAATTACTTAAAAATGGTCCTAGAATACCTAATTCAGTGCTGGTTAAAAAATATAAAGTGATTACAAAAGATAATGCAATATTCAATAATCTTACTATAATAAACTTTTTAACTTTATGTTCTATTCGTAATTTATCTAATGAAATTACATTTATTTGATCAAGGAATGGAATAAAAATTATAATTTGAAATATATATACGGCATTAGGAAACTCGGCACCGATTAGTGAATTAGATATAGGAACAGAAAAGATTATTAGTAAGATAGTGCTAATACTACTTATAGTCAGAACAGTAAAACAATATAAAGAAAAAATTTTTTTGCTATATGTAGAACTATCATATATTGTAGAATATTCATTGTGCTTAAAAAAACGGAAAAAACCTGCTGACATACCAAAACAATAAATTATTTGGACTAAAACAATTAAGGACAACATATAAGTCATCACACCATTCTCTGCGGGAGTTAAATAATTAGAATAAAGCGGAGTTAATAAAAACGTAAAGAAGCGTCCAAGCATATTGAACACTCCATATGTTAGTGTATCATTTGCAAAAGATTTTATTTTATCTATTAGCATAGTTTAATAAAATTAACGGAGTGCAAATATAACTTTTTTTTGTATAACAACGTTGTCATTCAGAAATAAGTTCGGCATCATCTTATTTTATATAGATGCTGAAACAAGTTCATAAGGCAGGTTAATCTTTTATCCCATCATATAAAAATATTGGCGTGGCACCTACTTTGCTTGCATCGGCTCTTCTTTTATCGGGGCTTTCGCTAAATACTTTTAGTTGTGGATAAAGACATTCTATTAAAGTTGCTCCTTCTACATATGTCCAGTCGGTGTCGCCAAGTAAATTGGCTAACTTCCTACCAACCATGTTTCTTGTTATATGACCAGAAACGCCCGGAACATCTACACCATTTACGCCTTTATAAACACAAAATTGCTTATCATAATGGCAGTTGGTGATGGTAATATTACCATCTGATATTATACTTCCTGCTATAGCACCTACATTTGCATTTCCTTCTATTACTCCTGTGTTAATGCAGTTTGATATAGTTGCATTTAGAGTAGCACCACTATATACACTTCCTAATATACCTCCTACTCCAGATTGAGGTTCATTTCCTACTTCGGCGTATATAAAACCTGAGTTAATGCAATTTATAATATCTGCATTTACAGCATATGCTACTATTCCACTAGTCCGACAATATGATTTTATGGAAACTTTATTTAAAATATCTCCAATATTTAAACAATTTTTTATGGTACTCTTAAAACTACCAAGATTTAACATGTCTACAATTCCAGATACACTTGCTGGAGAATAAATATTTCCAACACCATATACTTCTATTGTTCCAGCATTTATACAGTCCTCAATAGTAACATCGCTTGCTCGTCCAACTATTCCAGCAGCTCCTGTAGCCCCAATAATAGTTATATTAGCATAATTAATACAGTTTTTTATTAAACAATCAATTGAATGACCTACAACTCCAGCCATATGTTCACCAACCAGAGAATTACAACGAACATACCCGTCTACTATTGTATTAATAATTGTAGCATCTCGTGTTCTACCAAATAATCCACCAAGTATAAGTCCAGTATTAATTTCAATTTCCAATGTAATTTTATGATTACCGCCATCAAAATAACCTGAAAAATCTCCATTTAAGTTAGATGAAAAAATTACTCTCCCGATGGGGATCTTTACACCATCTGTAATATCCTGTGTGACTCTAAAATACTTACCATTGCTCCAATTACCTGAACCTGGAGCATATCCAACATTTACTAAATTAGTTAGTTCTTCTATGTCTGCTATATTAGATATAAGATACGGGTCGGCTTCTGTTCCTGTTCCACCTGAAAATGTTTGAGCAAATAATAAATTAGGAACAGATATTAAAAATAAGAGAGTATTTATTAGTTTTTTCATATATAAAACCTTTTTGTTAATAATTAAAATACAAAAATAAGTTTTTTTTTTAATAAATTGCTTCTAATTACAAATAACTGCTTTTTTACTTTATATAAGTGCTAAAAAAATTATCGCAGTGTTAGATTTACCTTTGTTTAATATAACTTATGCTACAAAATTAGCATAAAATCCTTTTTCATTGGAAGAATAAAAATTAGAATTAGATTTAATATATGTATCTAATTTATTATTGATGGAGTTATTAAAACTGTTTGAAGTAGCATCTTTTGGTTTAATGTTTTTATTGGAAACATTGTTGTTAGTGCTATTTGTGGGATTATTTTCTTTTTGTTCATTATAATTGTTTTGTGCTATTTCTGATTTCATATTGTTAATTGTTTTTCTTGCAGAAGATGCGACAGAATAATCTTGTCCTGATGGTTTAGCAGGTGCCATAGCGGCAGCAATTACTCGTTCCATTTTAGAAATTGTTTTTTCAGGAGTATTTTCTTTTGATGTATCAATACTAACTTCGCCGCCGACAGCATATTTTTTGCCATTTGGTCCTTGCTGATATGTATATGATGCTCCTGATACTGCTAAACCACCTGCTGCGGAAAGATGTGCTTGTTCGTGCAATCTAACTTCATTATCTATTGCTTCTAATTTTTTAACAGTTTCTTTTTCTTCTTCTGTAAGTGCTTCACCATTGGGCTTTATATCTTCTTTTTTATTTGTATCTTTGTTTTCTATTTTGGATTCAGTATTTTTATCATCATTGCTAAAAACTTTATTTTTATATTCCTTCACATTATCATAATTAATATCATTTACATCAATTATTGAGCGATTAATAGCAGATATAGGTTCTACTTCAGGCATATTAGCAGTTTGCCTTACCGAGAACCCAAATCTGTCAAACCAATCTGCTTGACTTAATGCTGAATAATTATTAATAGTTGATATAGTCATACAATATTATTATCGGATAAAATATGTTTTTCTTTAATTTTAACACTTATACAAAAATAACTTTTTTGTATAAGATAACATTTATACTTTCAGCAACTTCTTAAAATAATTTATAACATATATGGCGGTGTCGTTGATAAATATCGCAAATAACATTATTCCCGCGCCGATATAACCACGAAAACTTAATAATTCCCCTATTGCGAAAAATGATATTATACTTGCAAAAACCGGCTCCAAAGCAAATATCAATACAGCACTAATTGGCGTTGTATATCGCTGAACTGCTATTTGAATGAACGAAACAACAAATGATGCTATTACTGCGTTAAATAATAAAGAGTAAATTAGTTCATTTGTTATATTTACATATAAAACGGGCTCAAAAATTAAAATGTATATAACTATTATTGGTAGCCCTGTTACGAATTGATAGGTGGTTAGTTTTGCACTTTTGGCTATTCCTTCTTCATTTTTCGTAAAAACGTGCAAAAATGATATATATCCCGCCCACATAAAAGTAGAGAAAAATGTTAATAAATCACCTATATTAAAACTATTTACTGAAGGATTAGCAATGACATATACACCGATAAAACCTATTATTGCTGCAAATTTTGAATATACTTTAACTTTTTCTCTGGTCACGAACCAATACATAAAAGGCGTTAGCCCAACCGTCAAACTCGTAATAAATGCTGCATTTCCTATCGTTGTATATTTTAATCCGAACGTCTGTAATAAGAAACCTATCGTCCAAAATAATCCTAATATTACGCCTTGTTTAACTGTTTTTTTATCTATTTTGAATATGTGCTTGCCGAAAAATATTAAGCATAAAAGTATTGCAATTATGAAGCGGAATAACAGATATAATGACGGCGAACAGAATTGTATTCCTATTTGTGTAAATAAAAAAGTGCCACCCCAAATCGCTGTGCCGAATAATAATAATGATTTTGCTTTCCAAGATTTCATAGCAATAATTAAAAACAGATTGCAAAAATAGTTATTATTTAGAAAAACATCGCCAATATAGTTTGAAAAATGCCATAATTTATAAAAAGCAGATTTACATATCGCTTATCCGATGCTAATTATTGCTAACAATTTTTACTCATCTTTTACATAATTTTACTAACTTTTACTCAATTTTTACATAATTTTACTAATTTTTGCTCGGATTTAGCAATATGCTAACTAATTTTACTCCCGAGCAAAAGTGGACATTTTGTCACAACCCTTTTTCCAATTATTAGTAACGTTTTAGCAATTTATTTAGAGAATCCCCAATTTATCTGTTGTTTAAGCGATTTATATACCAAAAAACCAATTATATAATCGGAAAACCAATTATATAATTGCTTTTCCAATTATATAATTGGAAATTGCGTTTTATTAGCCAAAAACCAATTATATAAATTGCTTTTTCAATTATATAATTGCTTTTCCGATTTATAAATTGCTTATCCGATTGACAAAATGACAATTTTGTTTATAAATTGCTTATCCGATTTATAAATTGGATAAACGATTATATAATTAAAAAAACAATTTACCACCCCGTCATTTGCCTTCGCAAATGCCACCCCTCCTCGGAGGGGAACTGTTCCCCTCCTGTGGAGGGGTAGGGGTGGTATAATTGCATATTTTATGCAGATGCTGAATTATCCCCTCGCATTAATAAATAACTATTTTTTCTTATATTTGCAATTAAAAAATATGCTATAATGGACAGAACATTAAAAAATAAATTAAAAAATTACCTGCAAAATGCTTCAAATAAAACAATTGCTGTTATCGGCGATGTTATGCTTGACCAATACTTTATAGGAAATGTAATGAGGATTTCACCTGAAGCACCCGTTCCTGTGGTAGATATTACTGCCGAATCATTTCATTTAGGCGGTGCTGCAAATGTAGCACAAAATCTTAAGTCGTTGGGTTGTAATTCTATTTTATTTGGCTTATTAGGTGATGATATTAATGCTGAAAGGTTTATAGAACTATGTAAAGAAAAAGATTTGAACCCTGACGGTTTGTATAAAGATGCTAATAGAATTACTACAATAAAGTCAAGAATTATAGGGAATGGGCAGCAAATTGTTAGAATGGACAGCGAGATAACAGATAGTATTACTAAAATAGCAGAAGATTTTATTATTAAAAAGTTGCAATCGGCGGAGCAATTAGATGCTATTATTTTTGAAGATTATGATAAAGGCACAATAACCAAACAACTAATAAATAGAATTATTTTGTTTGCAAAAGCAAATAATATTCCTACTTTTGTTGACCCGAAGTTTAATAATTTTTCAAATTACAGCGGCGTTACTTTGTTCAAACCGAATAAAAAAGAAACAGAAGCAGGGCTGAAAATTAAATTAAATAGTAAAGAAAGTATTATCGCAGCAGGCAATACTATAATGAAGGAATATAATATATCAAATGTATTGATTACTCTCGGTGCAGACGGGATGATTTTATTTGAAAAGGACGGGATTACTGAAATTTCGACTATTGCAAGGAAGGTTGCTGATGTTTCGGGTGCAGGAGATACAACTATTGCTACTCTTACTGCTATGTATGTATCGGGTATGTCATTTGCGGAAGCATCTATGGTTGCTAATGTTGGAGCAGGAATTGTTTGCGAGAAGCCGGGTGTCGTTGCAATAGAGCAAAATGATTTAATAGAAGGAGTAAAAAAGTATTTGTAAAAATAAATTATTTTGTTTTTTTTTTGAAAAAAAAAGTATTTTTGTAATAGATTAAATATAGTTTGTATTTATTCCCTTAAAATAAATTACTTTAACAGCAGGGCGTCGGTTCTGCTGTTTTTTTTATTTATAAAAAGTGTATTTTTGTAATACATAAATTAACCATAAATTGAATTTATATACTTTAACAGCAGGGCTTCGGCTTTGCTGTTTTTTTTATTTATATGTCCTGCCGAATTTGTTTCAGCACCACCTCGCATAAAATTAGGAGATGCCGAAATAAACTCTGTATTTTTATGAAGTTATCAACAAATTTAATTTTTAATTTCTATTAAATTTGTTGGAATGGCGGTGGCATTTTTTATTATTGTTGGGTCTGTTATAGTAATAAATATTTGGGCATTGCATTGAGATAGTAGTTCTAATACTTTTCTTATTCTTATGTTATCAAGTTCTGAAAAAATATCATCAAATAAAATTATAGGTGTTTCGTTTTTTTTCTCTAATAGATATTGGAATTCGGCAAATTTAATTGCTAACAACAATGATTTATGTTGTCCTTGTGATGCATATTCTTTAGCGATTCCGTTATTGATACTAATTTTAAGATCATCTTTTTGAGCGCCGAATAAAGTAGTAGAACGTTTAATTTCACCATTTAGTATCGTATTAGAACGTTGTGTTAAAATTTCCATAATTTGGTTTTTATCGTTAATTTTTTCATTGATAGTATCAGGTTGATATGCAATGCTAACGTTTTCTTTTGAATTGCTAATAATATTATATGCATCAATAAATATAGGATTAAAGTCAGCAATAAATTCATTTCTACGTATAATTAAATCCGTAGAAACATTGATTAGTGCTTGGCTCCATTGATGTAATATAGGAAGCAAATTTTCATTATTTTTGGTTAAAACTCCTTTGAAATTTGACAACAATGAGTTTCTTTGTTTTAGTATTTTTCTTAGTGCAAACAATTTTTCTAAATAATTTTTACTTGCTTGCGACAACAAACTGTTAACGAATTGTCTGCGTGATTCAGGCGAACCTGAAGTAATTTTTTTATAATCAGGCGATAAAACAATCAGTGGAATTTCACCAATAATATCTTTTGGAAGTAGCCGATTTCCAACATTTGATGAGATTTCTTTTGGCTGTTTTGGAGTAAAAGAAATATTAATTTTATAAGGCAAATTTAAATCGTTAGTGCAGTTTGCAGATATATGGTATTGATTTTTATTTTCGTTTATTAAAATAGCATCAGCATTAGTCGCAAAACTTTTAGACATACTGCACACAGAAATTGCTTCGAGAATTGTTGTTTTTCCCACACCATTATCGCCCCAAATAACATTAATTCCGCCAGTAAAACTGAATTCTTTTTCTAAATGATTTCTAAAATTTTGAATTTTTATATTATTTATTCGCATTGTAATTTGAGAACTACAAAAATATATGTTTTTAAGAAAATATGGTAACTCTAAAAGATGTTATGCTGAATTTATTTCAGCATCTCTACTTATATTATTAGGGGATGCCGAAACAAGTTCGGAATAACAAGCAGTCATAAAGCATAAGGATGAATCCCCGTGATGAAAGAATATTGTATATAATAAAAAAACACACTTACTATTGCAAGTGTGTAAAAATAAAATTTATGAAAAAAATAATAAAACCAAAATTTTATCATTACAAAAATAATGAAAATATTAAAAAAAACACATTTACTTTCGCAAATGTGTTAAAGGTTTAACAATTTAAATTAACAATTTAAAGAATTATAAAACATTAAAAATGTTTCATTACAAAAATACGGAAAATATTTTAATAAAAAAATAATGTTCTTTTATAATAAGCATTCATAAAACACGGGGGCAAGCCCCCGTGTTGAAAGAGATGCTGAAATAAGTTCAGCATAACGTAGTTTTATGTGCTTATTTATATGAAATTTTACTATTTTTGTAAAAACTATAAATAATCAAATGGAGTTAGAAACTAATAAAAATGATAATATAAACGAACAAAATAAT
>WRLB01000059.1 GCA_009777815.1 Bacteroidota bacterium | reverse complement strand
ATCCAATTTATAAATCGGATAAGCAATTTATAAACAAAATTGACATTTTGTCAATTGAAAAACCAATTATATAATCGGAAAACCAATTATATAATTGAAAAACCGATTTATATAATTGGTTTTTGGCTAATAAAACGCAATTTCCAATTATATAATTGAAAAAGCAATTATATAATTGGTTTACCGATTATATAATTGGTTTTTTGGTTGATAAATCGCTTAAACAACAGATAAATTGGGAGTTCTCTAAATAAATTGCTAAAACGTTACTAATAATTGGAAAATTAGTTGTGACAAAATGTCCACTTTTGCAAAACAGAATTAGGGGATGCTGAAATAAATTCAGCATGACAGGAACGAAAAATCTGTCATACTGAACTCGTTTCAGCATCTACAAGGAATTAAGAGATGCCGAAACGAGTTCTGTATAACAGAAAATTAAAATACAATTATTTAAATATAACACCGAGTGTGCCGTATTTTTCGCACCAATGGTGAGATGTTTTTGTTTGATTGTATTTGAATTTAATGTAATAGTAATATGTTCCGTTGCATAATGGAACATTATTTTCGGGTTCAAAATTAACAATAGAATAGCCATCAGCAGTGAATTTAGCATCAAAATTAGATACAACTCTGCCTGAATTATCATATACTATAATATTTGCGTCTATCGGCGGATTCACAGAATAATAAACCGCAATACCTATTTTATCAGCACTATAAGCAGGATTAGGTGCAAAAGATGCCCTTAATATGCCTTCATCTCTTTCTGTTGGGATTATAAAATCTACACTTGCATCAGTATAATTGTTAAATACATCCCACGCTCTCACTGTAATAGAATGGCGACCGGGTGAGAGTTCGCCTAAATATCTTTGAACCTCGCCTGCTTTTGGGTCAATAAGCGAAGGAGTATAGTTTGGTGTTAAATCAATAGTGGTTGGGTTATTATCTAAACGTGCTTCTATTTTATGTCCGATACCGAGACCTGTTGTATTTATTCCTGTTTCGTCCCATAAATCAACCATCAATAGAGGATTACGAGATACAGTATCACCTGATTTAAATAATTTGCTATCTAAATGTATTATAATTTCAGGACCATTGCCATCGTCAGGAATGCCTGTATATATGCCATTTATAAGTATATCATTATTTATTCCGATGGCATATCTATCATCATCACTTGACGCATAAAAGTATAAAAGTGATTTGTTTTCAGAAAAACTTATATCACCCGGAATAAGCAATTCAATATAAAATTCGCCGTTTATTACTTGAAATACTCCTGAATTCAAAGTAGCACCATTTTTAATATAATTAAATTTATTGCCAAGGTCATCTGAGTTAGTTACAGGAACTTTTGGCTCGTTTAACACAACATTAATTATTCCATTAAAATTAGAAACAAATGCAGAACTTTCGGTGACAATTTTTCCTTTTATTCTTAAATAAGTCATACCTTCTACCTGTATTGGTTCCATATTTTTTATTATTTGTGTTTCATTTATTTCATCTATTTGGACATTTAATTCAGGGGCAACTAACCGAACACAAGGGTCACCGAATAAGATATACATCGGATGTTGTCCTCTATAAGACACATTGTTTTTAGCAATGCGTGATGCTTCCCCCATTGTATAATAATTGCCATATTGATTCTTATTTAATAAATTCTTTATAATAAGTGGTAAAAGTGCATCATTATAACCTGCTGAAGAAGGTCTTGATGCAGCAAACGCGCCAATAGCACCTGTCTTCGGTAATAGAACTAAATCCGCAGCCAAAGTTCCTGCTATCTGATCGTATTTTCCTACATCACAAGAACCTGCAGAAAAGAAGAATAATTTATCTTCGTTGTTAAGTTGAGGCAACATATCTCTAACGAATGTTTTTTCGTGTGTTAATGTTGTTGTGTTGCCGTGTCCCATAAATGAATATATTATGTTCCCAACTAAATTAATTTGGTTAAAAAGTTCCTCTGTTGCTTTAGATATTCTTCTTACATTTCCTGGCAAAATTTCTACGGGATATTCGTGTATATATACTTTATTTAACATAAATTGCAATGGAAGAGCATTAGTAATTCTTTCACAGGAAGAAACATGTCCAGAACCATCGTCTTTTTTCCCCGTTGTGGGAGCATCATCAGCGTGCAACATAACGTTACGTCTCCAACTTCCTTTATTTAATTGATTTTCATATTGGTCTAACTTTGCTACATATATATTTCCTTGCGAATTGCTTGAAATAGGAACTCTGCCGATAGATATAGTAGGATAATAATAATTGTTGTCTTCTGCATTTAAACATACATAAAAATCATCAGTTGTATAGTCAGATGCATCAGCACTTATAGTAAAATTATCATTATTAATAGTTAATTTTGCACGTCCTTCTGCTGTTCTTTGATGTGCAGGTATGTAGTTTCTGTGTCCTTCTATTTCTCTAAAATCATAATGCCCCGTTCCCCAAAGAACAATATAACTTGGCGGATTATCCCAATTTTCATAAGCATATTGTATATAATGCCGTATTGCTACTAAATCTAATCTACAATATGAAAACTCTGCATATATCTTGTTAATAGGAACTACAGATATTTTATAGCCACTTTGTTTGGTTCTGTATTCAGCATAATTTCTTGCTGATTCTAAAAACTCATCAGGACTAATAACTATAACATCAGAGTTAGCGTAATAATTATCATTAACATCCCGCAAATTTAATAAAGTTATGGATTCTATAATAGGTGTAATAGTGGTGGCGGAAATAAAATACTTTCTTATATTAGATTTATTTTCTTTATGCTTGAAAATATACATTCCACCTGTATTTGCTATATTTGTGAGCAATTTCGGTGAAGACATATCGGACACATCAAAACCATAAATTCTACTGCCACTAAAACCATTAATACTATATTCAACTATTTCTTCGTTGCTGTTATAATCAGCAATATTACTATATAATGTAATTTCATTATTTATAGGAATCATATCGCTTGGATAATGTATTTCATAAAAATTATGGTAAGGATACAAAGATAGCCCACTATAATTAAATCTTAATACAGAACGATTGTCCGATGCTATTTGGCTTGCAGGAGCAGTGACATAATGTGTAATTACTCGTGCATTAGTATAATCACCTGGCGTTCCATTATCTATTGCTCTACTAAATATCTGATTGCTACCTTGATAAATTGTTATATTTTGTGAATTCGGTGCGGTATGCCCTACCGAAAAAACATATTCTACGTTGCCATTTCTATTAAAATTATGTAAATTATCTATTAAAGAATTATTATTTAAAATAGATTCGCCGAACCATTGCAAGCCCGTTCCCATAGTTCCCGGCATATATTTATCTTCTTCTACAAATATAGATGCTTTATATGTAGTTGGTTTTGATGTTGTAGTTTCATTTTCTTGTGGAATAGGATTTGCACGTTTGCCTTCTGCCTTGCCGTAAGTGAGCAGGTAAGAATTCTTTGTATCCATATAATTAAGATAGTGGCGTTGCAAATATATATTAGAAAAACTATCCATTTCAAAACCACTTGGTCCCGAAGCATAAAACACTATACTTTCCAACGAGCCATCATTATTAGTATTTACTATTATTTCTTGCTCGTTTAAAGCAAAATCGGTGCTTAATTTTTCTGACATCGGCTTGCCGCTTTGTCCGTATATTTTTATAGTATTTAGTTGCGAAGTTGGTATTTTTATACCTAAACTTTCTAAATTAGAAGCAGTAATTCTATATACTCCTTCTTTATTTATAGTAAGTTTATACCAATTGCCATCACTAATATCATTTAATTTTAGCAATTCTGATTGAAAAGCATCTTTATTTTTTTCTGCTTTTCTATCTACTAACCAACCACGTGTTTCGTTGTGGTTAATTGTAATTTCTAAATCATTTTTTAAGTATTTCTGGTCGGCATAAGATAATTGTTTGCCATCAGTTTTATTATTAAACTTAATTTTGACATAGAAATTTATCGGTCTTTCTATTACATTATTAGTTAGATTGTATTGTGCAACAACAAAATCTACTCTTGCAATATGCCTATGCCCCGATAAGCCAATATATTCTAAATTCACCCAATTTTTATTTTCAAAATTGTTATAATTTTCAGGAATATATTTATATTCTTCAGTCATTACTCCATCATAAAAATTAATAGTTGGAGTAGGTGCCATAATGCCATTTTCAGCAGAACTAATTTCTACATTTACATTTTCTATTTTGAAATTATCTGGTGATGGAACAGTGATTAACACTGATTTAACAAACAGCATCGGATTATTGTAATTATCTAAAACGTAATCACAATTTCCGAATATCGGCTTTATAAATGATTGCCCATTTATATTTATTATTTCGTTGCCTTTGTATTCGGGTTTATAACTTAATTCAATGGATTCCATAGAAGAGGATACTAATTTAATTTCATTTGCATTGAGTAGCGTCCCCGATACTAAAAACAACATCACGAAAAGTTTTCTTGCGGATAAAAACATTTTTATACCTTTAGATTGATATTACTAATACAAAAATAGTAAATTTATTTTAAATAATTAGTTATTTATATACAATTAGAATTAAAACATCTGTTATGCTGCATTTATTTCAGCATCCCCTAAATAATTAAAAGATGCCGAAACGAGTTCGCATATCCACAAAATAACATCACCTATTATATTTGCGAGTTTCCACTTTTTTCAAAACATAACACAATTGCCTATTATTAGCAATAAATATAATATTCAACATATTAAAATGTTATGACTAACTTATTTCTACATTACCTTATTTTATTAAGGGATTCCGTCTCAAGCACGAAATGACAGGATATTAACAGAGGAACAAGCCCCCGTATTGAATAATTGGATACAGAAACAATCACGGCATAACGTTTTTAGTGATTACTTTAATTCTTTGGCAAAGTTTTTATGTATAAAAATGTGAGGTAAATTATGTCAACGTTCTCAACTTTAGAAATTGGTAAAAGAGCACTGCAAGCAGCAAACTTTGCACTTGATGTTACAAGTAATAATATAGCAAATATTGAAACACCAGGATATTCTCGACGCGAGATGAGTGTTTCAGAAAACTTCCCTTTTCCTAGATTTGGATTGAAAATAGGTGGAGGAGTTAATGTGGAAAGTTTGCGAAGTTTCCGTCAGCAATACTTGGACAGAGAAGTTAGAAAAGCAACAGGAATATATAATTTTCATAACGCACAAGTGCTATTTTACAATAGAGTAGAAACTATATTTCAAGAACCAACTGATACTAATATCGGCGAAATGCTAAACAAGTTCTTATATTATTTTGATGAACTTGCTATACAACCCGAAAGTATTGGATTAAGGCAGTATTTACTATCTACTGCACAAACTTTATGTGAACGTCTAAATAATACTTCCACCGATTTGTTAGAAATGAGAAGGCAAGCAAATACTGACCTCGTTAATCAAGTTGACGAAGCAAATAAATTAGTTCAACTTATTGCCGAATGCAACAAAGCAATAGCAATATCTAAAGACCCAAGCGGAAATGACTGCCTTACTTATATTGATAAAAGAGAAGCCGCTATAGAAAAATTGTCAGAACTGGGAAATATAACCGTAACTTATGAAGCAAATAGTTTGGCTAATGTGTTTATGAATGGTATTGATTTAGTTACAGGTGCAGCGTGCCAAACGTTAAAAATTGTAGAAAATGTTAATGATGATACAGGCGAAAGCACTCTAAAAGTCGTTATTTATAATGAAAAGAAAGATTTTACTATTGATGTTAATCCGCCGAATGGCAAGATGGGGGCTGCTTTAAATCAGTATAATATTATGTTGGATCCTTTAGAGCAGAACAATTTTTCTATAATGCAGACATTGGATAAGTTCGCAAATACAATAGCAACTAAAATAAATGAGATATTTGTTACGGGCTACGGACTAAATGGTGAAGCAGGACTTCCACTCTTTGAATCTCTTAATGGCGACCCTATAACTGCAGGCAATATCAAAGTAGCAATAACCGACCCCGAAAGTATTCCTTTAAGTAACAATCCGACTGGACCTGGCGATTCTACAATAGCACAACAAGTTTCCCGACTACTCCAAGACCAAACTTTTTTAGAAAATCAAACTCCAATGGAATTTTATAGCAATTTCATAGGTCGTATCGCACAAGGTGCAAATGAATCGAAAAGTTTGCAAGGTTCATCACAACTTGTTTTAAATTCATTAAACTCGCACAGAGATAGTATTATGGGCGTAAATATGGACGAAGAAGCAATAAATATAATTAAATATCAAAAGTATTTAGAAGCCGCAAGCAAAGTAATTGCAACTAATAACGAAGTATTAGGCACTATAATCAATTTAGGAAGATAAAAACGAAATTATTAAATGTAAAGATACAATTACTTTTACTAATAAAATGCTATTTCGTGCTTATTTCTATATTTTCTTATTAATATCGGTAGATGCTGAAATAAAATGTAAAATAGAACATTATTTTATATTAAATTTTCTATTTATTTCTTTTTTTATATCTTGTTGTTTTTTTGCTTCTCTTTTATCATATTTTTTTTTGGGTTGGCAAACACCTACTTCTAATTTAGCAAGATGCCCCGAAAAATAGACAGATAAAGGTATTAAAATATAATTTTTTTCTAACACAAGATGTTTCAATTTCTTTAATTCTCTAAAATTAAGCAATAATTTTTTAGGACGTTTAGGAGCGTGATTTGAATAAGAACCCTGTTCGTAAGGATTTATATGAAAACCATAAACAAATAACTCCGTGCTGTTTTTATTTAAAAATTTACAATGAGAATCTTGCAAAGAAGATTGTCCTTTTCTTAAACTTTTTACTTCTGTTCCTTGCAATACAATTCCTGCTTCTAAAGAATTACTAATGGAAAAGTCGTGTCTTGCTTTTCTATTAGTAACTATGTTTTTTATTTTTCTATTATTAATGTCTGCTGATTTCATATTACAATGCAACTATATTTGTCTAACTTTTTATATAAAAATAACATTTTATTTACATTTTTTGTTAATATACGCTAATGAATCAAGTTTATGTGACCACCTGTATGACAGATTTATTAGGTTACCACTTTTTATAAAAAAACATATTTTGCATTAAAATAAGTGCTATGATAAAATTAAAAACGGATAAAATTAAAAATATAATTATACATATAACTATGTTTTTAGTGGCAATTGCAATGATTTTTCCTATATTCTGGATGCTGTTACTATCATTAAAACAATATCCCGAAAGTATGAACGGAATTGTTGAAATTGTTTTTAGTCCATTCTCTTTTTCAAATTACAAAGATGTTTTTATATCGGATGATTTTACTACTTATTTTATTAACTCTATGATTATTGCTTCTATAATTACAATAAGTAATATTTTATTCTGCACGATGACGGGTTATGTTATTGCCAGAAAAACTTTTAAAGGTAAGAAAATTGTAATGGCAAGCATATTAGGGCTTTTAATAATTCCTGTACATATTGTAATGATACCACTATATAAAATAATGGTAAGTTTAAATTGGATAGATACTTATTGGTCTTTAATAATTCCTTGGATAGTGACTCCTTTTGGAGTATTTATGTTAAAACAATATATAGAATCGCTGCCTTTTCAGATAGAAGATGCAGCAAGAATTGATGGCGCAGGTGAGTGGTATATATTTTTCAAAATAGTATTTCCGTTATGCAGACCTATATTAACAGTATTAGCGATTTATATTTTTATAAACAATTGGAACTCATTTTTATTTCCATTCATATTTACAAACTCGGCTGATTACAGAACGCTACCCGTGGGGCTGACATTTTATTTGGGCAAACAATCAATAGATTGGGGACATTTGATGGCAGGAGCAAGTATATCTGCATTGCCTATTTTAGTTTTATTTTTATTTTTTCAAAAAAAGATAATACAAAGTTTAACAGCAGGAGCATTGAAGTAGTTATGTGTGAGAAATACAACATCCCACTTTATAAAACAAGGAGATGCCGAGAACTATAAATAACATTTTTAGAATTACATTACACGCTATTTAATAAATGTCCGAGTTTATCTTTTTTAGTTTTAAGATAAAAAGAATTATGCTCGTTTGGAGGAATTTCAATATTAACTAAATTAGTAACTTCAAGTCCATAACTTTCAAGTCCTACACGCTTCATCGGATTATTAGTAATTAGTTCCATCTTATTGATTCCGATGTATCTTAAAATTTGTGCCCCAATACCATAATTTCTTGCATCAGGTGTAAAGCCAAGTTTCAGATTTGCTTCAACAGTATCATATCCTTCATCTTGCAACGAATATGCTTTAATTTTGCTTAAAAGACCAATACCGCGTCCTTCTTGCCGCATATAAAGTATAACGCCTTTACCTTTATTATTAATAATTTCCATTGCTTGATGGAGTTGATTGCCGCAATCACAACGCATTGAACTTAATACATCGCCAGTCAAACATTCAGAATGAACACGCACTAAAAGTGGCTCATTGTTGTTAATTAGTTTGCCATCCGAACTTATTTCACCTTTAACAATAGCAATATGTTCTAAATTATCTACGCTATTTTCGAAGCCAAGTATAGTAAAATCGCCATAAATAGTAGGAAGTTTAGCAACCGCTACGCATTTAACTAAACTTTCTCTTTCTAACCTATAAGAGATTAAATCTTTCAAAGTAATAATTTTTAGATTGTGTTTTTGAGCGAATGGAATAAGGTCTTTTTTTCTTGCCATTGTGCCATCTTCGTTAATAATTTCGCATATAACACCTGCTTCGGTGAGGTTAGCAATTTTCATTAAATCAATAACTGCTTCGGTATGTCCTGCTCTTTTCAGAACTCCGCCTTTTTGTGCTATAAGAGGAAATATATGTCCTGGTCTACCTAAATCGGCAGGTTTAGTATTTTCATTGGCAAGAGCGTTTATAGTTTTTGCTCTATCTTCAGCCGATATGCCCGTAGTTGTATTATGCAGGTAATCAACAGAAACAGCAAATCCTGTTTCATGCAATGAAGTGTTATTATTTACCATTAATTCTATATCCAATTTTTCGGCAATATCTTTAGAAATAGGCGTGCATATAAGTCCTTTAGCGAATGAAGACATAAAATTAACCATTTCAGCAGTGCATAATTCTGCACTACATACTAAATCGCCTTCGTTTTCTCTATCTTCGTCATCCATAACGATAAGCAATTTACCTTGTTTAATGTCGGTTACAGCATCGTCTATGGTAGCCATTTTATAATTATTTGAATCAATCATATTTACATATTAAGTATATTACAAAAATACGGAAAATAAACGGGAAATATTTAATTTTCTTTGCAAAAGCATAATCTTATCTTGTTATCTGTGCTTTATGTGGTAATTACTTTAACACGGGGATAAATCCTGAATTAAATGTTATATTCTGTCATACCGAATTTGTTTCGGCATCTCCTAATTTTATGAAGATGTTGAAACAAGTTCAGCATAACAGAAAAAGAAAGTTTTATTTTTTTTAAAAAGTTTATATTTGCATTATGAAAAGAAGAAATTTTTTAATTGTTTTAAGTGGATTATTTGGTTCAATGGTGCCTTTAGAATTAAAATCAAAAGAAAACGAACAAATAGTTCCTGTATTGCCTCCTGGTGCGGGCAGCCGAAAAAGTTTTAATTCATTTTGCACATCCTGTCATTTGTGTATAAGCCGTTGCCCTTCCAAAATACTAACTCCGTCTAAAAATGAATTAGATGTAAAAAATGTAGGACAGCCATTCATAGATTATGAAAAAGGATATTGCAGATACGATTGTGTAGAATGTATAAAAGTATGCCCTACGGGAGCATTAACAATAGCGGGAACATTAATAGATAAACAGCGGACACAAATAGGAATAGCAATATATAAAAGTCATTTATGCCATATAAATAGTAAAAAAATAAGTTGTCAAATGTGCTACCAAAATTGCCCTACAGGTGCTATAACAATGAAAAATGGTGCTAATAATTTGTTAATTCCTTCTATTAATATTTCAAAATGTATAGGATGTGGTGCTTGCCAATACTATTGTCCTACTTCTGCTAATAACAAGGCAATATATGTAAATGGAACGGAAATACAAAAAAAATTGATATTATAATTACAAAATTATTAATTTTGCGTTATTGTAAATGTTTTACTTCATCATTTGCTCTACGTATTTTCCTATCAGGTCGTATTCTATATTTACTCTATCGCCGACTTTATACTCGCAAAACAGAGTATTACTCAACGTATGCGAGATTAGTGCGACCTTAAAACTTTTATCATAAATATCCGCAACCGTTAAACTCGCACCATCAATAGCAACTGCACCCTTCAAAACAAGGTATTTTTTCTGTTCTATTGGATACGATATATAAAATTCTTTATACGAACCTATATTAACGATTTGTATAATATGTCCGATTGCGTCTATATGTCCCTGAACGAGATGTCCTCCAAGTCGCATATTTAGTGTCATTGCAAGTTCCAAATTCACATTTTTGCTCGCCTGCAAACTATTTAGCGTAGTTTTTTTCAAAGTTTCGGGCATTACTTCTGTTTGAAAGGTAGCACCTTGCATTTTCACTGCTGTTTGACAAACTCCGTTGATAGACACCGAATCGCCGACCTGTATTTTATTTACGAATTGTTCCGTGGCGGAAATAGTAAGGTGTTTCCCTATTTCGCTCATTTTTGCGGAAAGTATTTTCCCTTTTTCTGCAATTAATCCTGTAAACATATTTACTCCTAAATTCTCTAAATTTCCGAGTATTTTCTCTAAAAACTGATAATATTACCGATATTTTTTGAAATTATTAGCAAAAACACTACTACTAATTTTATCACAAACTCTAAAATATATTTATTCCGCCGTTGACTTTTATTTTATTTGTGAAAATATCGTTTAGCATATTATCATCAACGCCTCGACCACAAATATAATTTGCATAACCTACTTCGAGCAATCCTGCAACATCTTTATTTTTATTTAACGGATAGGCAGCAGAAATTCCAAAATCAAAAAGAGGATTTATAAAA
>WRLB01000058.1 GCA_009777815.1 Bacteroidota bacterium | reverse complement strand
GTTTTAGTGTAAAATAATCTTTGCCGATTACAATAGTAGAACGAACAAATTGACTTGAGTCAATATCCATAGTGATACATTTTTTTTCTATTCCCATTGCATAGGCAACTTTATTAGTAGATAAAGAATCGCCAATCCTATCAATAACCATAGAGTTATCTACATTTTCAGGATAATTAGCAATTTCTACTACATCAAATCCTCTTTGGATAAGATATTCTTTTACATGTTTTGCTAATCCATCTTTGCCACACGCATTAAAAACATTAACTTGTATAAAGTTTTCTATTTCATTTGTTTTTGATGCAATATCTTCTAATTCTGAAGATATAGGCGGATTAAACATTCTAATTGCAAATGATGAAATCATTAAAACTACTAATATCCCTAAAGCGGACATAAAAATGTAGTTTGCTGTTTTGTTGTTGGATAAAATTTTCATAACAATATTTTTGGTTTATTTAACAATTAATTATACTTTTATATATATCAAATAGCGTGCCAAAAATATTTATTTTATCACGGGGATGAATCCCCGTGCAAACAGAAATAAACACAGGGGCAAGCCCCGTGTTATATGTGTGGTATATATTCATCACGAAGATGAATCCCCGTGCCGCTTGCTCCTACACGGGGGCAAGCCCCGTGATAATAGATGCTATCATCACTTCTTGCTTTTATTTTTTGTATATTCTTTGAATAATTTTAGGGCTGTTTTGATGTCTATTTTAAACCATTCGTTATTTTTGCTGTGGTTACCGATTTCGTTGGCGTAGCCGTTTGTGTTGAGAAATTTGTGGAAATCCTTGTCGCGAAACCACTCGCCATTTGTTTTTTGTGCCAATTCGCTGTGCAGAATTTTATATGGTTTTTCGGGCATATTTTTGAATTGCTGTTTGATGCGTTTTTCTACATCGCCACGCGTCTGACCTATACAAATGCAATCAGGCACAAGAAGAGGAGAAGAATAAAAATAGATTTTATTGTTCAGAAGTGGATTTTCATTTTTTAGTTTCGGGTCTGATTTTGGTGCAATGTATTGGGTTTTATTAGGTTTGTTTTTGATGATAAAACCTGGTCTGTTCTTTATAAAGCCATTTTTATCTTTAAAATAAATATCTTGTAGCCCGCGCCATTGTATTAACTTATCTGAATAACCCCTCTTTAAATGTTTCTTTGCTTTTTCATCACTTGGATTTTCTAATAATTGTTTTTTTATATATATTATATCTTGTTCGTGCAATTGTTTTAACATACTATTCTTTTCTTCACATTTTTCATAATCCGTTGAATAACCTATTACTTCAAATTCTTTAGGATTATAATTATCCATAAAAGTATTCGGCACACACATCAGACCATCATAATCATAAGGAATATTATTAGTTCTATCAACAACAATTACAGGTTCCTTTGTGTTAAGTGCAAAAGGATAATCATCTTCATTTCCTGCATAACTTTTTTCTTGATTAATATGCAAAGATTTATTTTCTACAACATCAAAAGTAGTAAAAATGGTAATGGTTATAGATTGTTTAGTTCCTTTATGAACAATATTTATGTTTTTATCTTTCACTTCAATATTTTTACCTGCAAAAAGTGTTGGTTTATCAATAATTGCTCCCAATTTTACTCTGTCTAAATTTCCATAAAACGCCTCGCTGCAATAAAACATCCAAGGCAGAATTAAAATAAAATCTTTGTTGTGTTTTAAGAGATGATTAACAAACTTTGTTCCCAAACTAAAAGGCGGATTGGTAATAATTACATCAAAATCGGGGCTTGCACTCGTGCGAAACATATCGCATTTATCTTTCAGATTTACCCCATCTTGCGTATCAAAAACAGCGTCCTCCGTTTTGCCGACACTTATCATCGAAACATCTAAATCTTCACCAAAGCGTGTTCCGAAGCGTTCGTCCCCGAGTCCGCTGCAAGTTAAAGAATGGATGCCGAGTTCTACGGCGTGGTCGTCTATCCATCGGACAAAATTTTGCTCTTTGATGAATTTGTTGCCTTGTGCGTAATGCACGCCGTTTTCATATACTTTTGTCGGCTGTTGTTTTATGGGTAAAATCGGGTCGCAAGGGCAGAGTATTCTTTTTCCACGCAATTTTCCATCTGCGATGTGTGTGCGTAAGATTTTATCTACCGTTTCGTAGGTTGTATAAAGTTCGTCGCCTGCGGATTCTTTTTTTGATTTTCGCATAACAATTTTCTCATAGTAATTATAATTTTTGTTATAAATTATATTGCAAATATAACTTTTTCTTTTAACATTAACACGGGGGCTTGCCCCCGTGAAGAAACGTTTAACACGGGGATTCTTCCCCGTGTCGCACAACAACTACTCCTACACGGGGGCTTGCCCCCGTGTTAATTTATCGCAGATTTTTCATTATTTTTATATGTTACGAATATATGCAATATGCTACAAAACGAAAAATTAGAATCTTATATGCAGTATTGCTGCAAATTAGCAAAATTAGGACAAGGAAAAACTAAAACTAACCCCATTGTGGGAGCAGTATTAGTAAATAAAATAGGTGATATAATTGCCGAAGGTTATCATAAAGAATATGGCGGATTGCACGCCGAATTAGAAGCAATCTCAAACGCTAAACAAAAAGGAATTACAGATTTTTCCGCCCTAACACTTATAGTAACATTAGAACCCTGTAGCCATTACGGAAAACAGCCACCTTGCACAAACGCAATTATAGAAACAGGAATAAAAAATGTCGTAGTAGGAATAGAAGACCCCAATCCAAAAGTCAACGGCGAAGGTATAAAATTATTAAAAAAAGTAGGAATAAATGTAAAAGTTGGTGTAGGAAGAGAAATATGTGCAAATTTAATTGCAGATTATATTTTTTATATTAAAAATAAGATGCCATATATTACCTTAAAGATAGCACAAAGTATTGATGGTTTTATTGCAAGAAAAAATAATGATTCAGCGTTAGAAAAATATCTTACGTCAGAAGAAGCACGCCGTGAAGTCCACAAAATTCGTTCTTATACAAGCGTATTAGTAGGCATAAATACTATAATAGCAGATGACCCTCTGTTAGATTGCAGATTGGTAGATAAAGAAATTTTTCCGCAAAACATAGTTATACTTGATAGCAATTTGAGAATTCCGCTATATAGTAAAATATTCAATGCAAAAGCATCACATCGCAAAATATTAATAGCATATAATGAAAAATTAGATGAGAGTTTAACCGAAACACAACTAAAAAAAGAAAAATTAGAAGAAAAAGGTGCTATATTGATTAAATCATCAATAAAAAATAACAAAATTGATTTAGAAAAATTATTGTCTATATTAGCAACAAAATATGAAATTCCTCATATATTAGTAGAAGGTGGTGGAGAAATATTTAGTTCATTTATAAATGCAAAATTAGTAAACAAATTAGTTATTCATACTGCGCCGATTATCATATCGGATGGAATTAAGGCGTTCCCAAATGTAGATGCTGTCATTTTTAATAATATGTTGAGCAAATCTAATATAGAAACAAAACTTTGCGGGAAAGATATAATAAGTATGTTTTATATACCAAGATAATCTTGTTAATCTTATAATCTTAATGAAATCTTGGTTCAATAACATTTTGTTAAAGCATAGCAAAAATTAGCACGGGGATTAATCCCCGTGTTAAAGTAGATGCTGAATAACAGACGGCGAACCGCCGTGGGTATATTCCAGTTGCTTTTTGCAACTGATTTAAATAGCATAATTTATTACAAAAAAAACGTTATTTTAACCACTATGAAAAATAAATTGTATCTAATTGATGGAATGTCGGTAGCATTTAGAATGTATTTTGCGATGGCGAAAAGCAATTTCGTTAACAAAAATAATGAACCCACAGGAGCAATATTCGGTTTTGCAAATATGATTACAAATTTGTTAGAACGATTAGAACCGCAAAATATAGCAGTTTGTTTTGATTGCAGAGAGAAGACATTTAGACATAATTTATATAGCGAATATAAAGCAAATAGAACCGCATTTCCTGAAGAATTAGGTGTTCAATTGCCATATATTAAGAGTTTTTTGGATTTAGTAGGAATAAGTAGGATAGAGTTTCCTGGTTATGAAGCAGATGATATAATTGGGACGTATTGCAATCAGTGTTTATTGAATGATTGGGAGGTGTATTGTTGGACAACAGATAAAGATTTTTATCAATTATTAGATAAAGGTATAAATATAATTCGTAATTCTAAAATACGCGAAGAATTTGAGGTTATTGATGTTGATAGTGTTAAGAAAGTGTTTGGAGTTTGTGCTGATGAAGTTATAGATTATTTAGCGTTAATAGGTGATGCTTCAGATAATATTCCAGGAGTTAAAGGTATAGGTGAAAAGACAGCAATCCCTTTAATAGAGCAGTATAAAACAATAGAAAATATATATCAAAATATAGATAAAATAGATAAACCAAGATTAAAACAAATGCTGTTAGAAGGTAAAGAAAATGCTTATTTATCAAAGAAATTATTAGCAATAAATAAAAGCGTTCCATTAGAAACAAGTTATGATAAATTATATAGAAAAGAAGTAAATTATGCTGAATTAGATGCTTTTTTTGCGGAATTAGGATTGCAACAATTAAGAGGAAGATGGAAAGGAAATCAACTAAAAAATATAAGGTCAGAAACCACAGCAACACTTTGGTGATTGTTTTTTGATTAAAATAAAAGAAATAAAATATATTTTAAAGCAATGGGATTAAAAATTTTATTAGTCGATGACGATGTCTGGATGACTAAACTTTTAAATAAAGTAATACAAAATATTGGGTATCAAAATATCTTTGTTAGTAATAATGGATTTGATGGTATAAAAACCGCACTAAAACAAAAGCCCGATATAATATTTTTAGATTTAATGATGCCCGAATTAGATGGCATAACAACATTAAAGTTACTAAAACATATACCCGATACCCAAGGTGCTAATGTTATCATTTGCACTGCAAATAATGATATTGAAAACTTAACAAAAGCAATAAGTTCAGGGGCAGTTGATTTTATATCAAAGCCATTTAATACTCAAATAGTAAAAGAAAAAATTAATATAGTAATGTCTAAAAAAGGAGTAAATAATGTTTAATAATGCAATAATTTTACTTGTTGATGATGACAATTGGATGCAAAAAGTATTGTCAAAAACAATTAATCGTATCGGAATAAATAATATCCATAATGCATCTAATGGTTTTATTGGTATTAATCTGGCAATAGAAAAACAACCTGATGTGATTTTTTTAGATTTGCTGATGCCCGAAGTAGATGGACTAATTACATTGAAAATGCTTAAAGCAATAGATAAAACCAAAAATATTCCTGTTATAATTATAACGTCTAATTCTGATTTTGAAACTATAGGAATGTTGCTTGAAGCAGGTGCTTCTGATTTTGTTGCCAAACCGTTCTCATTTACTACTATTCAAGATAAATTAATTAAAACTCTAAATGACAATAAACAAAAACAGAAATATAATACCGAAAATACTACTAATTTTGATGATATAGGATTAGAAAATGATGATGCACGTTTCTTTGATTCATTTAGTATAGATACCGATTTAAATAATTTTGATAGGTCAAATACAGAACAAGACACGGACCCTCTCCCAAGAATGTCATACAAAAATTTAAGTAATACATATACAGAACCTCCCGAAAACGAAATTTCTAAAATACTACAAAATTAAAGTATATACTATTTGTATTTTAGAATTGATATTAATTAAGATATATATAAATTGCTTGTTTTTATAAAAAAACTTATTTTAAACCAAAGTTATAAATGAAATTATAAATATAAGATAAAAATATGATTCAAAATATAATGAAAACATTATTAATAGCGGGCTTGATGATATTAGCCGCAACAAAAATATCTGCACAGCAGGTAATTAATTTCTATGCTTCAGAACCACCATATAACGTTCTGACGAAAGCAGATGTAGATGCTATTTTAGAAGCCGAATGGGACGGTGGCGACTTTGTCGCCGAAATAAGTTCTGAAATAACAGTGATTGATGAGTATGCGTTTATTGCAGAAGATATATGGTCTTATTATCAATATGTAAACCCTATTAATCTTTATATGGTAGAAGTAAATGCTACCAACGTAAAATTGATATTACGTGAAGCATTTTTCGGCTGCAAAAATTTAATTAGTGTATCGTTTCCTTTAGTAGAACAGATTGATGTTTTTGTTTTTGCTTGGTGTGAATCTTTAACCTCTGTAGATTTTCCTATAATTGATTTTATGTATTGGGGCGTTTTTATAAATTGTAAAAACTTAACTTCTGTAAGTTTTGGAACTGGGTTTAAAGTGCCAACAACAATTTATACAGGAAATTTTGTATTTGGAAGTCGTGAAGGATATGAAGAATATTATGTTTATGGTCCGACATTAACACCAAACATAGATTTAATATTAGGTGTATATGTCCTTCCTGAGTGCGATACAATTTTAAATACTTGGAAGGAATATGCTATTCCATTACCTTCTTGGGAATATGTTGATTATATTTGGAAAAGTATAACTATAAAACGTGTAGGTATAACGGAGAAAAAACATAATTTTTTAATAGATGCTTATCCAAATCCTACAACTGATTTTATAACGTTAAAATTTGAAATGGAAAGTAATTCAAATATTAAAATAATTTTATGTGATGTTTTAGGTATAGAACTAATGAATATTTATAATGGTTATGTGGCAGAAGGTTCGTTTATTAAAACAATAAATGTTGAGCATTTAAATAAAGATGCATATTTTTTTGCAATATTAACTGATAAAAGTTACATTATAAAGAAAATATTAATAAATTAATAAGAAATATTAAAAAAAAGTTTATTTTTGCAAAAAATAACAGTTAAAGATTTATAAATTTATTCCGATAATTAAATAAATATAATATAAAATATATATGAAAAAATTAGTAAAAGTATTATTAATAGCGATTTTAACGCTAATCGCAACAAAAATATCTGCACAGCAGGTAATTAATTTCTATGCTTCAGAACCACCATATAACGTTCTGACTAAAGCAGATGTAGATGCTATTTTAGATGCCGAATGGGACGGCGGTGAATTTGTTGCTGAAATTAGCCCTGAAATAACTGTGATTGGCGAAAGTGCGTTTTTTGCTTATCATTCAACAGATAGCAATTTAGCAAATCCTATTAATCAATATTTGGTTGTAGTAAATGCACCAAATGTAAAAACAATAGAATATGCTGCTTTTTCAAGCTGCTACGGTTTAACTAAAATTTATTTCCCAGAAGTAATAAATATTGGTGAGTGGGCGTTTTATTCTTGCAGTAATTTAGATTCTGTTGATTTGCCTAAAGTAACTGAAGTAAGAGATTATGCTTTTTTAAGCTGTTATGGTTTGTCACTTATTAGTTTTGGTTTGGGATTCCTTGAACCAACTAAAATTAATTTCGGAGAAGCAGTAATTAGCGATGGTTTTTCTATGTATGTGGATCTAGTATTATCGCAATACGTACTACCACTTCCAAATCTCGCAGATAGAGAATGGCAATCTTATTTTGTAGATTATCCTGGTAATGAGCATTATGTTTGGCGAAGTATAACTATAAAATATGTTGGAATAAAAGAAGAAAAACCTGTTATATTTTGCAATATGGAGCAAAATGTTTTTTATATTTATAGCGATGATATTGTTGCTAAAGAACTCTATGATATATTAGGTAGAAAAGTAAAAAGTTATAATAATGAAAGAATAATTGATTTAAACGATTTGCCATCATCAGTTTATTTTCTTAAATGTTTTGATAGTAAGACAACTAAATATATTAAACTAATTAGATTTTAATTTTTAATAATATAAAGATAAATTAAAATGAATAGAAAATCGCTTGTTTTATTTTTAAAAAGTGTATTTTTGTAAAGATAACAGTTAAAGATTTATAAATTTATTCCGATAATTATATAAATATGATTAAAAATATAATGAAAACATTATTAATAGCGGGGTTGATGATATTAGCCGCAACAAAAATATCTGCACAGCCAGATGCAACCTTCGGAACGATAACCGAAGCACTTAACTACACGGGCGACAAAAGTGCTGTAAAAAAGTTAATAATAACTGATAGCATCGCTGGTTCAGATTATAGTGACGGCTCTGAGTGGCGGCTATTCAGAACGCTCGATGAGGTCTTTGAAAATATAGAAGAAATTGAACTCCATACAAGCCAGGATATACCTGATAATCAGAGATTTTCAGACAGTTATGGATGTGGTTTATTTAGCGAATTTTATTTTGAGTGGGATGAAAATGA
Organism: Bacteroidota bacterium; assembly: GCA_009777815.1. Classification (GTDB taxonomy): domain Bacteria; phylum Bacteroidota; class Ignavibacteria; order Kapaibacteriales; family UBA2268; genus WRLB01. The sequence continues at coordinate 3,428 of WRLB01000058.1, read as the reverse complement.
AAAACCTATTATGTATTCTTCAGATTGGTTGAAATCTTTTTCTGCCCCAAATATAAAAAAAATAGGTAATGGTGCTTTTCAAAATTGTAAAAATTTATCATCAATCAATTTTTTAAATGTTGAAATAATTGGAGTTGGTGTATTTTGTTGGTGTGAAAGTTTAATAGAAATTAATTTTCCTAATGTAAAAAATATAGGAAATGGTATTTTTCATAGGGCGGAAAATTTAAATTCAGTGAATCTTCCTAATTTAAAAGGTGCTGATTGGGGAGTTTTTATAGGTTGTAACAATTTAAGACATATAAATTTTGGAGAACATTTTACAGAACCAACAACTATTAATTTCGGTTGGGCTGTATTTGGAGATAGCATAAATATTACTTCAGGGCTTTATGATGCACCAGTTAGAACAGAAAATATAGAACTAACATTAGGAACTTTTGTCTTGCCAATTCCTGATACTACATTTAACACTTGGCAAGGCACTAATGATTATTTTAATAGTTATGATTATAAATGGAAGAAAATTAACTTTTTGGGAATTAAAGAAAATGAAAAAGATGACGATAATATATTTTGCATAGGCAATAATATATATATGTTGCAAAACGTAGAACAGGCAGAATTATTTGATTTACTTGGCAGGAAAATAGCATCTTTTAAAGACGAGCAAATTATTGATTTAAATAATTATAACTTATCAATAGGTTTTTATTTTATAAAAATAATTGATAATAATAAAAATATAAAAACATATAAGATAATAAATTATTAATTAAGAATATTTTACAAATTATATATAGGATTTTTTATGGAATATCTAAATTCCAAGTTCTCGCACAGTGCGAGACAATTTATTCAAAATACAGCATCTAACATAATTTCGTTAGTATTTGTTGCTGTTTTATTATTGTGTCTTTCTAATGTAGCAGAAGCACAATTTTCTTTTAATTCTACAAACTGGACATTTGTAGACAAGACACCAGTGCCTGGAAATTTTAACGTCAGCAGTTTTGTAGCGGGCGTAGGCGGAAACCCGAACCATTATGTACTATCAGATACTTTTGTTGGACAAATTTTTAGTTGCTGGCATTCCCAATCGTTGAATTTATCTCAAGATTTTATGTTTTCCTTCCGTATTACCTTCGGTAATGGAAAACAGGGATATTCTGACATTGCAGATGGCGTAACTTTTACGCTAACTACACAGCCAATTACAGACACTCTAATTGGTGGACCAACAAATTATATTGGTTATGTAGGTATACCAAATTCATTCGCCATAGAGTTTGATACCGAATTTAATGTCTACGAAGGCGGTCCTGAGTGGCTGTTGATTAACGGAACAAGTGTATCAACAGAATGCCACACAGCGTATTTGCAAGGAAGTCCTATTGCTATACCTGGCACTTACCAGCCAATGCTTGATAATTTTGCAAGCGTTCGAGGACAAACCATTTGCGTTACTGTAATTTGGAAACGAACCAACGGAGTTGATAGTTCTGCGGGTTACGACTTAATAACCTTTATAGAAGGAGTTGAGCGTAATAATATGCACTTTGCGACACTTGGTGACCTAATTCCTGGATTAAACCAAAATAATTTTTATTCTAATTTTGGGATTACGAGTGCTACATGCTATTATCCCAATAGACATGAGATTGAGTTCATTTCGCTTATGAACGGTAATTTGCCAGAAATGTATGATACTACCGATTATCAATTTTCTGCTTATACTTTTATGCATTTAGGGAAATATGAACCTCATTTAGGAAAAAATGAAGGTTTATATGTTAGAAATGACATTAGGTATACAAAAAAAATAATTCTATTTGCTTGTAGCGAAATTAGTTTAGAATTTAAATTTCAATTTAAATTTAGCAGTGATACGATGAATATACCATTGGCAGGTATTTGTCTATATGACACTTCATATATAAATGATGGTATAGTTTTATGGAGTGAAGTATTTGACCAAAATAGGGAATGGAGTTATTTAGATAGCGGAACTTATAAACCTTTACCTTTTGGAGTTGGTGGTTTTGGTATGGATTCTATTCGTTTAGATTCTATAATACTTAGCCTTGTATCAGATAAACTTTTAGATACATTTATAATTCGTTTGGTTGCATTGGGAGACACTATGTATTTTGCTATACCATTTAGTATTAAAGAGGTTAATTATGATATATTTTCTGATTATTTTGCTGATAGTTTGCCAGATAATATGCAATTAATTAATAAGGGAAGTAAATTGCACCCTGATACATTAATAGTGACGCTTGTTCCCGACTCTTTGGAGCAATCAATAAAACTTCCGTTGCTTGATAGTTGCGAGTATGTTATTAGTGGCATAGATAGTAGTATGTTTACGGCATCTGGCGTTCCTAAAATAGTAGGTTTGCCTGATAGTGCGGTTTTGAATTTTCAGTTTTTAGATACCTGCGGCATCAGCACTTCATTAGAAATAAGTTTGGATTGCTATTGCATATCTCCTCTTAATTTAGTAATAAATGCGCCGGAGTGCGATGAGGAAGTCCCTTGTGATTGCGAATCTGTTAATTTTTATAGTTCGTTTCCACAGCAAGGATTACCATTAAAACTTATTCCGCCTGTTAATCCGAATGTTCCAATTTTTAGATATAGTTATCGCATTTGTGTGGATAGTTTAGAATGTGTTGTAGGTTTAGAAGAGCCAATAATAAATGATTACGGTTTAGAATATAAGTATCCTGCCGAGATTTGTATTCTGCCTGATACTGTATATTATGATACTGCACATTCTGACACAGGATTATGTTTTGCGGTTCCTATGCGGTTGTGCCAAGAGATGATACCAACACCTTATTGCATAGATTTTGGTTATAGATGCCAGATTTTGCCAATTGGACTAGAATATCACACATATTCTGTAACTATACGAGCAATATTAGAATCAGGAGAGATATGTGAACATACAGCAAATCTTGATTTTACTTGTGGCAGACCATTGTATAAGTTTATTGTTGTAAAAGATTCTACAGGTGGAATAGTAAGACCTTGCGATAACAATGTAATCGGTATTTGCTACGAATTATATAATATGGTATCAGAGCCACTACATATAGCAATCTATGATAAATTTGGCTACAAGCAAAAAGATGTAATGAGCGAAGTTCCAACAAAATTATCAGATACATTAACACAAGATATTAGTATGTTGCCACCTGATGATTACCAAATGGTTTTCTTGATGGGCAATCAATTAGAAATAGTTCCATTTACGATAGAAGGTATAATAAAATCAGCGGCGGTAGTTCCGAATCCGACATCGGGCATTGCGAGTGTAGATTATGAATTAAATTGTTTGCCGTCAGAGCCGATGCGAGTAACTATAAATGATATAATAACGGGGAATGAATTGATAGAATTGCATAATGGTTTTGTTC
>WRLB01000057.1 GCA_009777815.1 Bacteroidota bacterium | reverse complement strand
GGTTTTACAAGTGCAACCTCACCGTATAGTTAGCAAAAACACTGCCGAGACACCTCGCAGTTCTATTTTTGGTTAGCAAAATTAAAATAGTATTTGCAAAAATATTTTTAGATTTATTTTGCAAAAATGTACAACAAACAGAAAACGAATATCCGTCAAACGCAGTAAATATAGCAGAGAACAAGGTATTATTCCCTCGCATAATTTTATAATAAATATTTCTAATTAGTGCAAAAATTGTTTTTAACATCATTTCGTTTGTTAATAGTTTATTTAAAATACGTTTTTATTTAAATATAAAAATATTTTTAAAAATGCAAATATAGTTATTGCCTATTTATTTCAGCAAAAAGTGTTTTTGGACGAATATTTTAAAGGTTTACAGGATTTGCAAAATTTATAATAAAAACCTGATTTAATAAAATATCCTTATTTTTGTAAAAATTGTAAAAAATAACACTAAATATATATTATGCAAAAGAAAAAAAATATCGGTGTAATGGATACATCGTTTAGAGATGGGTTTCAATCAGTATTCGGCGGTAGAGTGCTGATGAACGATTTTCTACCTGCTCTAAAAAAAGGTGTAGAAATTGGAATACGCCACTTTGAATTTGGCGGTGGTGCGAGATTTCAAGCAAATGTGTTTTATCTTAATGAAGATCCTTTCGAGATGATGGATAAGTTTCGGACAGCAATTGGTCCGTACATTGCTACGCAAACTCTTTCTCGTGGTATAAACACTGTTGCTCTTGATTCGTCTCCAAGAGATGTAATTGAACTCCACGCAAAAATGTTTAAAAAACATGGAACAACAATTATTCGCAATTTTGATGCTCTTAATGATGTAAATAATCTGATATATAGCGGTCAGATGATACACAAACACGGCTTAAAACACGAAGTCGTTGTGACAATGATGGAACTACCGCCAGGATGCACAGGCGCCCACGATGTTCCATTTTATGAAAAAACTTTAAGAGGCATTTTAGATGCAGATATTCCTTTTAATTCTGTGTGTTTCAAAGATGCAAGCGGAACTTCCGCTCCGCAAAAAGTGTATGAAACAATAAAAATGGCTCGCAAATTATTGCCTGAAGGAACACATATTCGCTTGCACACTCACGAAACAGCAGGCGTTTCTATTGCTTGTTATCTTGCTGCATTAGAGGCAGGTGCTGATGGTATTGATTTGGCTTGTTCTCCTATTTCGGGTGGAACTTCGCAACCTGATATGATTGTGATGCTTCACGCATTAAAAGGTAAGCCATTTGATTTGGGATTAGATATTGAGAAAGTTAGAGAATACGAAGATGTGATTAAAGAGTGTTTGAAGGACTACTTTATTCCGCCTGAAGCAACTCAAGTTTCCCCTGAAATACCATTTTCACCGATGCCGGGTGGTGCTTTAACTGCTAATACACAAATGATGCGCGACTTCAAAGTGTTAGATAAGTTTCCTGATGTTATCCGCGAAATGCGTGAAGTAGTTGAAAGAGGCGGATTTGCTACTTCTGTGACTCCTGTTTCGCAATTCTACTTCCAGCAAGCATATAATAATGTTATGGGCAAAAAGTGGGATAATATTGCTGACGGTTATGGTAAAATGGTGCTTGGATATTTCGGCAAAACACCTGTTCCGCCGGACCCTGCACTTGTTGAACTTATTTCTAAAAAAATGAATCTGCCTGTTACAACAGAAAATCCTGTTGATATTGCAGAAAAAGACCCTAAAAAAGGACTCCCTTATTGGCAAAAACAACTCGAAGATAATAAGATTCCAACAACCGAAGAAAACTTATTTATAGCAGTTAGTTGCCAAGAAAAAGGTATCGCATTCTTGCAAGGTAAAGGTAAAGTTATGGTTCGCAAAACTACCAATGAAAAGCCTGCAGCAGAAACAAAACCTGCTCCAAAACAAGAAGCAACATCTACAGGTTCGCCTACTTCTTTAGCAAATATTAGCAATGTTGGTCATGCTAAACCAGCAACTTATAAACTAAAAATAGACAACCAATCATACTTTGTAGAAGTAGAACAATTAGGTTAGTTTATTTATTTTTAAAACAAAAAACTGGGCAGGTTTCCTGCCCAGTTTTGTTATTAAGATAAAATAAAAAACTATTCTTCAGTGAAATAAGAATCAAGGTTTTTGTTGCCACATTTCAATCTAATATCTTTTATTTCTTTAGTGCCGTCATCTTTTTCCCAAGTAACAGTATAATCACCATTACATAAATCTTTTAATCTGACACCCTCCATAGTTGTAATACCTGAATAAGTATAACCATTCGGACCTACGACTTTTATTTTTTGATTTTCAATAGGAATATGGTATGGTGCTTTATTCACAACACGAATATTCCAACTAATATCGCAGCATTCTCCACCATAATCCTTGTCAAGAAGCAAAGTGAAATCTATAGTATTAGTTTGATTGCAATCAAAAACTATATCTCTAACTACACCTTTGTATGTTTTATCTGTTTCTTCTTCACAATCAACATCTATAAAAAAAGTATGTTCGCCTTTGCTAATATTTGTAAATGTTGCACTACCATTGCTTGAAATTGGTAACACATTATAATAACCGAAAAAGAAAGCTTTAAGAGTGGCATTCCCGCAATTAATTATATTACCATTTTCATCTTTAAAATTAACAATAAGAGTATTGTTATTACATAAGTTTTTCTTGTAATTTGAAAAAAGATATATATTTTTAGATTCATTACCTGCGAGTTGAATTTCTTGTTCTACTCTTTCATAATCGCCTGCTTCTGCTTCAAAACTAATTTTATATATACCTGATTTTAGTCCCGTAAATACTACACGCCCAAAATTGGGATATTGCTGGTTTTGGTCATCATCAAATCCACCTGTATAAGCAGAATCTTTAAAGCCATCATCTCCTACAATATTAACTTTACGATGAAACAATGGAAAATTTTCTACCGATCCTGTAAAGATGGTAGCCAGTGATACTTTAACAGAATTATTAGTAGTTCCATCAGGAGCAAATTTAGGTTCTAATTCAATATCAATCGTATATGAATTGGTATGAATGACAATAGTATGATGACTGTAAACAATATAGTCATTTTTGATAATCTTTAATACATTATAAAAACAGCCATAAATGACTTTTAACATAGTAATTCCCTCGCTATCAGTATAGGACTCCATTATTGCATTTTCTGAAGTTTTTCCTAACTGGACGAGAGCATTCTCAATCGGTTCTTTAGTTGCTTTATCAATTACCTTGACAAGCCAAATTCTGTTGTAATCATACTCTTCATCAAGGAAAATATCACCTCGTTTATCAGAGTTTGATTGTGCGCGTTCGATTAGCGTTTCTAATCGTGTTAGTTGCAAAATTCTACCTTCTTTGCTAAAAGCAATAATAGAATTTTCGGTTTCTTGCGGGATGCTTTCCAATGTGAAACTACCATCATTTTCGGTAATTCCTTCATAAAGCAAATTCCCTTCAGCATCGGTCAACTCAACTATTGCGGAACTAATTGGCGTTCCGTCTTCGGTTAGAAAATAACCTGTAATTACATCTTGAGTTGTTGGACCATTTGGTTCTTCTTTACATGCACTTGCGAACATTAAAACGAAGAACATTACAATTGATAATAGACTTTTAAATTTTGTTGCCATTTTTTCTCCAATTTATTTTAAAAAACTATATTCTAAGATTATAATAATACAAATATAAGAAAAATATTTTTTATTATCTACCTTTGAAAATATTGTGCCATATATAACTTATATTTCTTAACAAGGGAATGCTAAAACAAGTTCTGTATGACAACAATTTTCTTTGTCATTCCGAACTTGTTTCGGCATCTCCTAATATTATGTGAGGAAATACTGAAACAAGTTCTTTTAGATATCACCTTAAAAATTTTACATTGCACAAAATTAAAATTGTTCGGAGAAAAGTTGTCGTTCTATTAAATCACACCAAATATGTTCTATTAATATATGTGCTTCTTGTATTCTTGCTGTTGTATTATGATTTACAACTACATTGGCATCGCACATTTTCTTTATAGTACCGCCATCTTTACCTAATAATCCTATCGTTGTAATATCTTTTTCCTTTGCTATTTCTATAGCATTTAATATATTTTGTGAATTTCCACTTGTAGATATTCCTATTAAAATATCGCCTTTGTTTCCTAATGCACTGACTTGTTGAGCAAAAATGTTGTCAAATCCAATATCGTTTCCACCCGCAGTAAGTATAGAAGTATCACAAGTAAGAGCAATAGCAGGAAGACCAGGTCTATCCACAGATGCTCTAAATCTAATAACCATTTCAGCAGCAAAATGCTGACAATCAGCAGCACTACCACCATTTCCACACAATAATATTTTATTCCCGTTCTTAAAGCAATCCGCAAGCATAATAGCGGTATTTTGTATTGCAGAAACATCTAATGTTTTCATTGTTGCTGCAGCATCAGATATTGGGTAATAATGTTTTCTAACATAATTTTTGTTATATAGAACTATTTTAAAATTACAAAAATAAGGTTTTTTTAGAAATTAATTGTTATCCTGAACTTGTTTTGTCATCTCATAATTGTTATAGTATTATTTTCAATTATTTTTCTTATTTTTGTGATGTTTATTCAGGAATTAAAATGTCAAACAATTATCAAGCATTAACCGAAAGATTAATAAAAAAAGCAAAACTTAACGGCGCAGAACTGAAAATATCTATACGCTCCGATAAGAACTTCGAAGTAGGTATCCGAAATAACGAAGTAGAAGAATTACAAGAAGCATCATCTACCAATCTATCTTTATCTGTTAATTTAGATAATAAAGTAGCATCGGCAGCAACATCCGACCTATCATTAGAAACACTAAACGCACTTTTAGATGGTGCTATAGAACGAGCAAAAGCATCATCTACCGATGAATCCGCTATATTCCCTAAATACGAGGAACTAAAAATAGCACCCGAAACATTAAAAATGTATTCGGAAGATATTAAAGCAATTACTCCCGAAGAAAAAATTGCTGCTGCAAGAAAAATAGAAGAAATTTGCTTAAAAGATAACCGAATAACCTTATCAGGTGGTTCAAGTTATAGCACAAATGAAAGCGAGTATATTTTAGCACTTTCTAATGGCTTTTATGGTTCATATAAGTCGTCAGGTTGTTCTGTAGGAGTGTATTTGCAAACAGGCAAAGATGAAAATGCTTTTCAAGATGGCTGGTCTGATTCTGCTCGTAGTCCTAAATTATTGCTTCCGATAGAAATTATAGCAAAACTTGCTATTGAAAGAGCAACCCGAATGATTGGTGCAAAGAAAATACCTACACAAACTATTCCTATTATTATTGATACTAATGTTGCGGGAAGTGTTATTGGTTTTATGCTTGAATGTATTAATGGTAGAAATATTTATATGAACCAATCAGTATTTACAGGACAGATAGATAAGCAGATTGCTAATAGTTCCGTAAATATATATGATGATCCTTTAATAGCGGGTTCGCCAGCAGCACGTCCTTTTGATGCTGAAGGAATACCTTGTAGAAAAAATATTATTATAGAAAATGGCGTTCTAAAAAATTATATCCTTAATACTTATTCTGCAAAAAAACTAAATATGGAAGTAAATGGATTAGCATCAGGAACTTCTAATTTGTTTCTACAAAAAGGTTCGTTTTCTGAAAACGATATTATTAAATCAATAGATAAAGGACTTCTGCTTTTAAAAACATTAGGGCAAGGAACAGATGCTACTAATGGCGGATTTTCCAAAGGAGGATATGGTTTAATGATTGAAAAAGGCGAACTGACGCATCCTGTATCCGAGATAACTATTTCAAGCAATATTAAGAATATGTTATTGGGAATAGGCAAAATTGCAAATAATCCAAATGAACGAAGAGCATGGAAGGTGCCTTCTTTTTTAATTGACGAGATGACTGTTTCAGGTGAATAATTGTAAAATGTTCTGCTAAACTTACTTCGGCATCACTTAATCATATATGACAGAATAATACGAAAAAACCTTATTTTTGCACTTTTATAAAATCATAATGATATGAAACAATCAGAATATTATATTCCAACATTGAAAGAAGTTCCTGCAGATGCTGTTGCTATTTCGCATCAAATAATGTTAAGAGCAGGATTAGTTAGAAGATTAGCATCGGGAGTATTTTCATTTCTTCCATTAGGATATAAAGTTATCCGAAAAATAGAAGAGATTGTTCGGCAAGAAATGAGTGCTATCGGCGGACAAGAATTTTTACTTCCCGCACTTAACCCTATTGAAATTTGGGAACAAACAGGTAGGGTTGAAGCAATGGGAAATGTAATTTATCGTATAGAAAGTGTGGAAGGAGACAATTTTATACTTGCTCCTACACACGAAGAAATTATTACTTTTCATGCAAAACAGCATATTAAATCATATAAAGATATGCCACAAATTTGGTATCAAATACAAACAAAATTTAGAAACGAACCAAGACCGAAATCAGGTGTAATTCGTGGTCGCCAATTTACTATGAAAGATGCTTATTCATTAGATTCTACTTGGGAAGGATTAGATGTAGCATACCAAAAACATTATGATGCTTATTACAAAATATTTGATAGATGTGGATTAAAATATTTTGTCGTTGGTGCTTCAAGTGGTGCGATGGGTGGAAAGAAATCGCAAGAGTTTATGATAGAATCTAATTCGGGAGAAGATGTTTGTGCTGTTACAAGCAATTATGCAGCAAATATAGAAGTAGCAACTTCAAAAGTAGAACCCGTTGGAAGAGTTAATAATAATGATGCTATAGAAGATTTTGCTACGCCAAATGCAAAAACAATAGATGATTTAGTAGAACAATTTAACATACCCGAACATAGATGTGCTAAATCGGTTGTCTATATTGTGGAAGATGATCCGTGGCTAATTTTGATGCGAGGCAACGATGAGTTAAACGAAACAAAATTGCAAGCAATCACAGGAACAACTAATTTGCGTCCTGCAACTAATGAAGAACTAATTAAATATACAGGTGCAGACCATGGTTCTATTGGACCTGTTGGAATTAAAGATGGTATTAAAGTTATTGCTGATAATTTGTTAAAAGATGCAAATGGAATGGTCAGCGGTGCAAATAAAGATGGTTGTCATTTTAAGAATATAGATTTAAGCCGTGATGCTAAAATTGAGGCATATTATGATTTAAGAACTATAAAAGAAGGAGAACTTTGTGAAGCAGACGGACAGCCACTCCGTATAGTAAAAGCAATAGAATTAGGACATATTTTCAAACTTGGAACTAAATATAGTGAAGCGTTGGGAGCATTATTCGTTGATGCAAAAGGAAATGAAAATCCGATTATTATGGGCAGTTATGGTATCGGAATTGAACGAATTATGGCTTGCTATTTAGAACATAATTGCGATGATAAAGGAATTATTTGGAACAAAGCACTAACTCCATTTGATATACATTTACTCGGTTTGAATATACATAAATCAGAAATAGTTAAGGAAACTTGCGAAAAATTGCTTTCTAATTTAGAAAATGCAGGATATGATGTTTTATTTGATGACAGAGAAGTATCCGTTGGAGTTAAGTTTAATGATGCCGATTTAATAGGGCTTCCAATACAAATTATCGTAGGTGAGAAAAATCTTAAAGAAGGAAATATAGAAGTCAAATTCCGCCGCACAGACGAACGCCAAATAATTAAAATAGAAAATATATTACACTTTGTTAAAGAAAAATATTAATGTTTTAAAACTAAAAAATCATTATTTTTTTATAAATAACTTCATTGTAATAATTATAGTTTTCTTTATATGTGCTATATCAATGAATGCACAAATGGATGACTTTGACAGGTTGGTATGGCAGTCAGAAAAAGTAACTACAGAATTAGTTGGCTAATGTTATTCAATATATGAAAACTATTCGTAAAGAATTTGAACAAGAAAAAGAGATATCGGCAGGTGAATAATTGCAAACATATTTTCTCGCTAAAAAATCCTTATTTTTGTAAAAATATAGTGTAAAATATCATTATGCTCGATAAAATAAAAAACGCTAAAAATGAATTCAATAACTACATAAAACAAGTTAAAGATAAAAATACTTTAGAAGAACTTAGATTAAAGTTTTTAGTTAAAAAAGGAACTATTCAGCAATTATTAGATGAATTGAAAAACGTTCCCGTTGAACAAAAGCCCTTATTCGGAAAAGAATTAAACCTATTCCGAAAATATGCAGAAGAAACTTTTGAAAACCTTAAAGTGCAATTTGCCGATAAGCAAGAAGTAAATAAAATAGATATTACTTTGGCAGGAAGAACAGGATATAAAGGTGCTTTTCATCCCGTAAGGCAAATATTTAGTGAAATGATAAGTATATTTACGGATATGGGATTTGAGGTTGCTGAAGGTCCGCAAATTGAAGATGAATTCCATAACTTTGATGCTCTTAATTTTCAGTCCGACCATCCTGCTCGTGATATGCAGGATACTTTTTTTATTAAATCGTATAGAGATGACAACAAACTACTTTTGCGAACTCATACTTCGCCCGTGCAGATTAGAATTATGCAAACAAAACCACCACCTATTAGATGTATTATGCCCGGAAGAGTATATAGAAATGAAGCAATTAGTGCTAGGTCGCTGGCTGAATTCCACCAAATTGAAGGATTGTATGTAGATAGAAGTGTTTCATTTGCTGAACTTAAAGCAACAATGATTGTATTTGCTAAAAAAATGTATGGTGCTAATTCTGAATTTCGTTTTCGTCCTTCTTATTTTCCTTTTACGGAGCCGAGTGCTGAAATTGATATTTCATGTTTTTTGTGCAAAGGTGCAGGATGTAAGATTTGTAAAGGAACGGGATGGCTTGAAATTGCTGGATGTGGAATTGTGCATCCTAATGTTTTAAATAATTGCGGTATAGATTCAGAAGAATATTCGGGTTATGCGTTTGGATTTGGTATAGAGCGTGTTGCATTATTGAGGACGGGAATAACAGATATTCGTTATTTTTACGAGAACGATGTTCGTATCTTACAGCAATTTTAGGATATTGACGCTTCTAAATCCGTATAAAAGTTGTTAAGTCCGAGCAAAGTATAACAGAAATAAATAAGCAGTTATTTGCATAAAAAAAGGAATTTACTAAATCGATTTTTAAATGCATAAATCGTTAAAACAATAAATGTAAAAACGTTACTAAAAAATAAAACACAAAAAAACAAAAATAAATAAATAATATAATAATATAACACGCAAACAATTTTTTTATAATATATAGATTTTATTAAAATAAATATGGGAAAAACTATGAATGAAAATATATCAAATGAATTAAGTGGGCTAATAAGTCAAATGTTAAAGCCATTAAAAGGATTGTCATTTAAATTAATTATAGAAGGGTTGTCAGGACATAAAATTATTCCGTTTGATAAAAATGATGAAAAAGATATTGCTCTATTAGAAAAATTAAAAAATATCGCAATCTTAACGGGTAAAGAAATAAATGAAATAGGAATTAAAAAGATGAGACCAAATGAAGCAGGAAATGAAGTAGAAGTGTTTCTTAAAAATGCAATGATTAAAGAAGGATTTAAACCGCAAACTCCATTAACAAAAAAAGGAAAGCATAAAGCATCAGGTTATCCTGATATTGAATTTAAAGACCAATTTGATAGAACAAATTATTTGGAATGTAAAACATATAATGCAAAAAGTGAAACATCTTCTTTTAGGTCATTTTTTGTATCGCCTTCTGAAGATTTTAAAGTAATAGAAGATGCACATCATATTATGTTATCTTTTGAGTTATATGATGTTAAAAATAAAAGTTCAAATAATGAAAATATTTATAAATGTAAAAAGTGGAAAGTGGTTTGTTTGGCAGATTTAATTTGCGATGTTAAATATGAGTTTAATTCTAATAATAAAAATATGTATTCGGATGAATTAGTTTTAGCAGAAGGTAGTTTTAAATAATAAGTAATAAAAAGAATTTAGTAAATAGAAAAACACTAAAAATGTGACTAATTAGTCACGAAAATAGTGGATAAACACTAAAATGTGACTAATTAGTCACGAAAATAGTGGATAAACACTAAAATGTGACTAATTAGTCACGAAAATAGTGGATAAACACTAAAAACGTGACTAATTTTAAGGACAAATAAGTTATATAAAGAATATAAATGCAAATAATAACAGATTATTTAGTTAATTTTGAGTTAAATAAAGATATAGCAAGTAATGTAGAATTGTTTAATAATTATGATTTAAATAATAAAACACGAGTAGAATATTTTAGAAGAGGGAATGCAAATATTCCAAAATATATAAATGAATACTGGACTGCAAAGCAAAGACAAGCAAATTCTATACATGAAATATCTTATAGAGCGTGTTTTAAACCACAATTGCCGAGATTTTTTATTAGTTTATTGACAAAAGAGAATGATATAGTATTTGATCCTTTTTCAGGTAGAGGAACAACAGCAATAGAATCAGCATTATTAAATAGGAGGTTTATAGCAAATGATGTTAATCCTTTATCTATAATTTTGGCAAAGCCAAGAACTAAACCGCCAATAATTAATGAAATTATTGAACGAATAGAAAGTATTGATTTTGCTGAGAAATTAGATTGTGATATTGATTTATCTATGTTTTATTATCAAGATACATTGAATGAGATATTAAATTTAAAAAGTTATTTGATAAATAGAAAACAAGAAAATAAAGAAGATTATATAGATGAATGGATTAGAATGGTAGCAACAAATAGATTAACAGGGCATTCAAAAGGTTTCTTTTCTGTTTTTACTTTGCCTCCAAATCAAGCAGTAAGTAGTGAAAGCCAAAAGAAAATAAATGTAAAAAGAAATCAAATACCCGAATATAGAAATGTTAAAGAAATAATTATCAATAAGTCCAAAAATCTTTTGAAAGATATTGATAATAAAATTAGAGAGCAGTTATTTGAAATAGCACGGCAATCTTATTATTTTAATAAAGATGCAAGAAGTATAAATGAAATAAAAGATGATACAGTTAGTTTAACAATAACTTCGCCTCCTTTTTTGAATATCGTTCAATATGGGCAGGATAATTGGTTAAGATGTTGGTTTAATTCTCTTGATGCAGAAAGTATATCTAAACAAATTGTAATGGCTAAAACTACTAATGATTGGAGCAATTTTATTGAAAATGTTTTTAATGAATTGTTTAGAATTACAAAAAAGGAAGGACATATTGCATTTGAAGTAGGAGAAGTAAGTAATGGCAAAGTTAATTTAGAAGAATATGTTGTAGATGTTGGTATTAAAGTTGGGTTGGAGTGTTTGGGAATACTAATAAATACACAAGAATTTACTAAAACATCTAATATTTGGGGAATAAATAACAATAATAACGGAACTAATAGCAATAGAATAGTGCTGTTTAAGAAAAATAGAAAATAATAATAACAAGAAACAATTTTTTTTTTAATAATATGAATACAAATTTGTTCGGAAAAGAATTAAAATATGTTAATGGAAATATGATGAAAGAAAATACTAATAATTTATTAGACCAGTATTTTACTAATAAAGAATTAGCAAGTAATCTGTATTCAAAAACAAAAAGTATTATAAAGAAATATGAAAAAAATATGAATGATTATTTTTGGATAGAGCCGAGTGTAGGTGAAGGTTGTTTCTTTAATTTGTTGCCTAATAATAAAAGGATTGGAGTGGATATTAGTTCATTAAGGGATGATGTAATAAAATCGGATTATTTAGAATATAAATTGCCTGATAAG
>WRLB01000056.1 GCA_009777815.1 Bacteroidota bacterium | reverse complement strand
CAAACAATCTTTTAAATCCAAAATCAGTAAAAGGGTCTATATATTTATCTTTTAGTTTAATCTCGTATTCCATATTAAATTGTGATAAAAAATTAAAATTATTATGCAAAAATAGTAAATTATTTTTTATAAAAATAATCGTCATTCCGAACTTTACTTCGTCATCTCTTTAGCACGGGGGCAAGCCCCGTGTTAATAAAATACCACCCCGTCATTTGCTTTCGCAAATGCCACCCCTCCACAGGAGTGGAACAGTTCCCCTCCCGTGGAGGGGTGCTTGCTTTAGCAAGCGGGGTGGTTCAAAATATACATCAGAGGGATGAATCCCCGTGTTAAAATAGATGCCAAAACAAGTTCAGTATGACATAATTAAGAAATTTTTATTTTGAGTGCTAAATCAAAACTTATTGATACACTCCAAATATAAAATCACTAATACTATATTGTTGCATAAAATTACTATCTGCTTCTAAAATTGCGTGTAAAATCTGCATTGTTTCGTCATCATCATAAGCAAAATTATATGCTATGCCTCTCATTAATGGCATAATCAAATTACACCCCAATTGCTTTTCCTCTAATGTATAAAAGTATTTATGTAATGTTGGTAGTATTGATTCAGAATCCACTGCTTCCGATGGATCGTTTAATCTCATTCTTATAGAACCTGGACTATATACTTTATTTTTATAGTTTGATGTTCCAAAATATTGTCTATATTTCAGAGGAATTGTTTTTATGAGTTTGTTAATTTCTTTTAACTGAAAATTGGGAATATACACTCTATTTTTGCCGACATATTCGCAAATTACAAGATAGCCGTTTTGTTTTAGAAGTGCCTTAATATATTGCGGCAAAAACATTTCAATATTATCAAAATGATGCAAACTTGAATTGAAAAGTATAACATCAAACTTTTCACTTTTAAAATCTATATCGTAGAAGTTTTTATTTAAATACTTAATGTTTAAGTTGCTATCGGTTGCTAATTTTTGTGCTTCTTTTATTCTATTTTCAGATAATTCTATGCCAATAAGTTCAGCAAAACATTTTTGTTTCGCAAACTCTCTTTCATAAAATCCTGTTCCACATCCGATAGATAGCAATGTATATTTTTGATTTTTTTGCAAATACTTCGCACAAAAATATTTAGGATAATTTATATTAGCATCACCCGTAATTACTTTATTCCAGTGCTGCATAAAAAAAGGGATATGCCAAAACCCGCCAATACTTTGCTTTTCATTCCATTTACTTTCAACCCTTCTGTTTTTATTAAATCCAAGTTTAGATAGCATAGAATTAAAACCTTTTTGTTTAATTTTAATGTATGTATCAGTGATGTCGCCTATTGTTATAAGTTGCATATATTTTGTTCTATAATGAATCAATATAAGCATTTTACATATATTTCGTAAAAACCCTGCATTTCTTATGCTGAACTCCTAAAAATGCTCCCATTCCTATATATCCTATATTACCAGCGGCTTTCACTGATGTTATATCACAATTTATAGCAAAAGCAACATTAGGTATATCTAATCCGTCAGCAATTATTATATCGCCCGAAATTGACGCACCTGTAAATTCTCCGTTGTTAATTAAGCACTCATCAGCGGAGTATCCTGTTTGATTTAAGGAAGTAATAATTGTTTGTGCATTAGCATAAAAAAGAGACGAATAGCAAAGAATTAAGATAAATAGCAAAAATTTGAGGTATTTCGCGTCAAATTTACGCGTTCCGCGTTAATTTAAGGCGTTTCGCGTAAAAACGTTACTAATTGAGTGTTTTTAATTGTATTCATTATATATTTAAATAAATTGATTTAATAATTGCAAAAACAATAAAAATAGGTGGAAAAAGCAAACACGGGGGCTTGCCCCCGTGTTAAATCCGAGCAAAAAGTTGTTAAATATCTGTTATGCCGAATTCATTTCAGCAAGACAGAATTTTTATAAGTTATCAAATATTATTTAAAAAAAATAAAAACTATATTTATTTTAAAATAAAATGTTATATTGCAAAACATAAAAATGTAATTTATATAAAAAATTTTATTATATTTGTTTTTTGTTATTTGGAATTTATATTTAATTTAATATTTACGGAGTTTTTAAATTATGCGAAAGCTAATTTTAATTTTTACTTTGGTCTCTGTATTACTTCTTCCTACGTATTTGTTTGCCGATATATACGGCACACTGACGGGGAAAGTAGTAGATGCAGAAGGTAAAGGAGTTGTCGGTGCAACCGTTTTGGTGCAAGGCACAACTCGTGGAACGAAAGTTAACTCGCGAGACGGCTCTTTTACTGTTACCAATATTACGGCAGGTTCATATACAGTGCTTGTCCGTTCAGTTGGTAAACAGGACTACAAAGTAACAGTAAGAATGTCCGCTGATAAAGAAACACGCATTAATGTCACATTAAAAGATGAGGCAGTAGAAATGGAAGGTGTTACAGTTACAGCGGTAAGAGATAGTAAAGTAGATGCCGGAAAAGTAGGATCTGGTACTACTATCACTGATGAGGCGCTGACGAATACTACGGCAAACACTTTATCTGCTGTTGTTGGTATGAGTGCAGGCGTGTCAAGTAGTGGTGATGGTTATGCTGTTAGAGGTAGCCGCGCCACAGAAACCCAAATTCGTTTAGATGGTATGAATATGGGTAATCAATTTTCAGGTGGCTTCGGGTCATCAGGTGCTACATACTTCCCTATGGCATCTACATATGCTACCGAAGAGGTGCAAGTCATAACAGGTAATTTTGCTGCACAATATGGCGATGTGCAAGGCGGAATTGTTAATTCTGTTATGAAAACAGGTAGAACTGATAGGTATGAAGGTTATGTTAATTTCGTATCTGATTTGCCATTTTTATCGGGAAGCCAGAAAAACAATACCGAATTAGTTTATGAAGGCGGACAATATCGCTTAGTAGATGGTTCGGGTGAAGGACTTCAATATTTACAAGCACACGCTAAAACATTTGACGTAGGTTTCGGCGGTCCAATAGGCATCATTAATGATAGAACTACATTCTATATTAATGTTCTAAATATGGTAAGACCTTACAATTCTGCTGGCTATGATTTAAGAGACAGATGGGGAAACTCATTACTGAGAACAGAAGCCGCAGGTGCTTGGATGAGAAATCTTGAAGGACGTATATCATTAGGCATAACTAATGATATAAAATTAGTGTTAGGCGGAAAACTTGGTCTAACAACTAATGAATCAACATTCAGCAGATATGCTTTAGATGAAGGAATGCCTTGGATAAATAAAACAACAGGCGAAATTGATCCTATAAATGGTGAACCTACTTCTAACGGAATTACTCAAAATATCGGCAAAACGGCAGCACTAAATAATTTCGTTAACAATGCCTTTGCAAGAATTAATCACACTTTGACGGATCGTTCATTTTACGAAATAACTTTTTCGTGGAGCGAAAATAATTCTATGTCATCAAGGAAAGTTATTGGCACAAGCAATAACTATTTTACGGGCTATGAATTAATGGAGCCAGTAGATAACTGGATAGTAAATGCCAATACTTGGGATTCATCTATTTACTCTAATGGGAAAAACGTTGGTGACTTTGCTATAGATTGGGCACAAACACCGTCTTTAGTAACAGAATCTAAAGACGGCTTCTGCACGGGCACGTTTTTCTTGCCAAATCCATTAACAGGATATTATGAAGGACAACCATATTCGGGAGGAACTCAAAATCCATATGGAATGGCTAATTTTTCTACTATGGGTGGTGCTAGCGGTATTTCATTAGAATATGGTAATATATTATCGGCAGCAGGTCACTATAATTTATTTGGTTTAAAAACAGGCGAATTTACGCACGTTTTGAAAGCAGGTTTTGAAGCATCATATTTTACAATGCACAAACATTTTAATTCACAACCTTATTCTACTGCTCCAATATATGATATATATACTGATAAATGGGGCGGTAATATATACTCGCAAGCAGATGCAGTTTATGAAAGAACTTCACAACCGATGAACCAATTTAAACTTGCCGCTTATGTCCAGGACCAAATTACATTTAGAGGAATTGTGTTTAATCCAGGTATCAGATTAGATATTATGGATCCAATGAATAAATATAGAATTCTTGACCCGAATTCAGAAAACGGATTGCAATTCATTCCAATCTCTGCTGAAACAGGATTCGCCGATGCATCAGTAAAAGTAAGAGTTTCACCAAGAATAAATATCAACTATCCTATTACAGAAAACTCTTATATTTCTATGTCGTATGGGCAGTTCTTCCAATCGCCTTTGGCTGATAATTTATATAATTATTTTAATTTGGAACAGATGGTAACCAGCGTAGGAGTTGGCGATCCTAATATGGAGGTCCAATTAACAAGCCAATATATGGTAGAATATAAGAACCAATTAACAGACGAATTTGCTATATCGTTTGCTGCTTATTTTAAAGATATTTATAACCAACTTGGTGTATTACAAATACAAACTACACCTGTTTCTTACTATCAGTGGGCAGTATCAGAATATGGTTCATCAAAAGGAATAGAAGTGCAAGTAGACAAATCATTATCTAACCATTTTGCTTTTTCTTTAAACTATGCACTAACATATACATTAGTAACAGCAACAGATGCATCTTCTAATATGAATGTAATATTGGATCCTTATTCAGGCAAGCAAACATTCCCGTTAGCACCTTTTTATGCTAACAACGATATTAGGCACACTATAAAAGGTTACTTGTTCTTAAACATGGGAAAAGATGAAGGACCACAATTGTTTGGTTCAAGGATTTTCCAAAATATGAACTTGTCATTAGAACCAACTATTACAAGTGGTGCCCCTTATACAAAAGTGTCAATGGATGGTAGTATGTATATTTCTGAAAGAAATGTATATAGAGGACCGGCATACTGGCGAGTAGATTCAAGATTATCTAAAGAGTTTATGCTTAAAGATTTGTTTGGCGAATCAATGGGCAATAGCAGAATACAACTTTGGGTTAGTTGCAATAATTTATTTAATTTAAGAGGACCTATTAATATATATACAACTACTGAAGATCCATTAGATGATGGTCGTGGTTTGAACTATACATTACAAGGAAACTTTTCTTCTGTGCCTTGGTATAAAGAAGGAACAAGAGCAAATCCATCAACATGTGCAATGGAACAATATGATTCTTATGGTAACAGATTATACAATGAAGCATCTGATTTTGACGGTAACGGCATCGTTACTCAAGCAGAAAAATATGAAGCATACAAACGCTATTACGAAGAAGTAACTATACAAGGTAGAAGTAATTATCAAGTTCCTATTACATTCCGTGCAGGAGTTGTAATATTTTTTTAGTAATCAATAAAAGGAATATAATATAATGTTAAAATTTATTAACAAACTCTCAATAATAATGTTTCTATTTACGGGTTCGCTGTGCTATCTTAAAGCAGATGTGCCTCCTGAAGTAAGAAAACAATGGGAAGAAGAGGGCTTCCAAAGAAGAGTAGAAGGTTTTTATGATATGCAATATAATACAATATCTAATATACAATTCACTGTAACTAATACAGGTTCGACCTTCTATGATGAAAAATTATCAAGAGGCACAGGTATTTGGCCTCGTGGTTCTATTAACTGCTACGTATTCGGTGGCGGTATCTGGGTAGGAACCGAAAAAAAGAAGTATTTGGAATTTTACGACACAAATGGCGTAATGTACCATAAATTAGATACTGTGCTTTCCAAACCATATCAAAAGTGGGATAGGGATAACATTGTAGTATCACCTAATGGCGACACAACACTAAATGTGATAACAGTGGTAGACACTTTTATTTCATATTTGTTAGATGATACTACGCCAAACAAGATAATGGGAGTGACTTATAACCCCCAACGCGCCACTTCCTTTATGGTCCCTGGCAGGATAGACGATGGCGATGCTCCTATAACTACGGACCCACGTAGTTATAGAGTATATTTTTCACTTGATTATAGCTCTACTTCGGGGGCACCATTCGAAGACGAAAGTGCTCCAGCGTGGCCTATATGGGATATATCTACTGATAGCAATGATGTATTGAAGTATGATAGGTATTTTGGCTTCTATGTTAAAGATACAACGAATAGAAACACTACAATGTATCCACGAGGTCCTGCCTTTATATCAGGTGAAGATATCTTTGCTACATACAAAGATACTGACTTGTCAAAGTATAGTTACTTTCAAGGAGTAGCACCACTTATGCGAAAAGGTTATCCACAAAGAATCCAATATGAACAAATGATTTATAGTTGGGGATTCGGTGATTACCGAGATTTCATATTTATAAAATATGACCAGATTAATATGTCAGGTGATACTTTATGGAAAATGTGGTTAGCACCTTTATTTGATGTGGATATTGCACTAATCACCAATTTTTCACAAGGTGCAAGAAATGATATAACTTGTTTCTATGGTATGGAAGGGCTAAATAGACCGACCCAACCTGATCCTGACAAAGCCGCACATAATATGGCTTACCAATATTCACAAGGCACAGCAGGTGAAGCAGGACGTGGTTTCGGATATTGTGGCTTCGTATTTTTAGAATCACCTTCTACTATACAACCTACAATAGATATTAACCAATTTGCTTCACCAGGTGAAAATGCTGTTCTTGCATATCCAACTGACTCTATGGGTTTCGTCAGAAAAGGCGGCACTTGGTTAAGAACTGACCCTGTTACAGGTAATTTAGATACTTGTTATATGCTGCCAGAGGGCTATTGGTATTATTATAATCAATATGGTCAGTTAATGTTTGAAAGAAACCCCGACAATATGCGAAATGTCCCTTGGTATCCCGTAAAGGAACAATTAGGATTAGTAACCTTTAGAAACTGGCCTATTGCAGAGGATAAAAGAACTGATGAAGAGATGTATGCCTTTATATCGGAAGGTGATCGTGATGGCTCAGGCGAACCTGGCGATATGCGTTATATGATGGCAACAGGTCCCTTCCATATGCGACCTGGGGATACAAGCAGAACTGTAGTCGGTTTAGTAATTGCTGCTACAGGAAAAGGCGGAGACGCTGACGGAACTGACGAGGACTTAATGGAATTGGTTCGTAAAGTTGAGTTTATGCAAAGAGTGTATGACGAAAACTTTAGAGCACCTGCTGCACCTGATTATGCTGTAATTACTTCGTGGGAGCCATTAAATAATGGTATGTTAATCCGTTGGGATTCTACTTCAGAGATGTCAACTGACCCATATGAAAAAGGTATGAACTTCCTTGGCTATAAGATTTATAGAGCAAGAAGAACAAATTTAGACACTTTTGATATGAACATCATTAGAGGAAATTCTTTATATCCAAGCGGTAAAGGTCCATATGGTTGGAAAGAAATTGCTTCGTTTTCTATGCAGCCCCCATTTGTAAAAAGTAGGGGTCCAAATAATGGTATAGGAACAGAAGGAACAGGTCCGCGTGCTCAAACTTTCTTAGGCGTAGATTCGTTGATGGTTATTGGTCCTTATTACTTAAAATATCAGGACCCAGCAAGCCCAAATTATGGACGAGATAGTGCAATAGACCTAAAAAGTATTTTATGTGTTAAAGTGCCAAATGATGTCCAAATGTATTCACCATGGATGTTGGCAGCGGCTCGCAACGCATTTTTATATGACCCATCTTTAAAATTAGGTAAATTAGAGGCGGCTGGATGGTATGACACTTCAGACAGAAGATATACTTTGCGTATCGCTGGAATAGTTAATTCTATTGACCAATATGGCTGGCCTTGGGGACAATACTTAAGCGGGAAAACTACAAACCATAATTTTGAAAATAGTGCTTTAATGTTCAAACGCACTCCTACGGGATATCCTGAAAGATTATATAACAGCACAGGAACGTTCCTGTTTGATAGTGCTATGTTAGTAAGATTAGAACTTAACCCTGCACTGGCATTGATAAATCCATTATTTTATTACCCTAAGCGAGTTCCTATAAGTAAGGAAACAATAGATTCTTTCTATACATATGATACCATTATAGAAGATAGAGCCACCATATATAAATTAAGAAAAGAACGTGCACACTGGATAACAAGAGATAGTTTGGATGAAGAAAGCAACCCTGTTGTTGACCCTAAAACTGGTGTAAAAATTCTCGTTTTAGTAAAAGTAGATACATTATATAATTTAGGCAGTGAACGAATAACTTCATACACTAATAATGGGGTGCCTAACGGTTGGAGTATTGATGTAATGCTTTTGCGGGATTCTTTGGATTGGCTAAAAGATTTAGACCATTATAATATGGTTATGGATAGTATATATCAATATATTAAATGGGGCTGGGTAAAACAGGTACATAGTGCCGATTTTTCGCCGCCTAATTCAATGTATCTAACAGATTTTGCAAGTAGCGATGAAGTCAAACGAAAAGTAATTGTTCCGACAATGGATTCTATAACAAACCGAAGAACATTTGTTGACATAGGCGATGACCCTGAACAAGGGTTCCCTAATGGAAATGCCTTTATAACCAAAAATGACGACCCCGCAACAAATGAACAACTGTATAATAATGTTCCATATTACTATAAAGTTCTTGCTTTTGATGAAGGTGATTGGCTACAACCAACTCCTACTAAAACTAATGTAGGATTAAGAGGTTTACCTAATTTAGCAGAGACATTTCCAACAAGCGATAGAGTTAGTGAAAAAATTAACTTCAAAGTAATAGAAACCGAAGGTGTATTAGGTGGACTATATGGTTTTGAAGTATTTGCTATAGATGAAGAAAGAGCAGCACAACTATTTGCTGGTGATACTCTTGAGTTAGAATTTATTCCTATGGCAGATGGCGGCGTTACAGAAGTTGCTCACGAAGCATCGAACGATACTAATCTAATGACAGGAAGGGCACCATATGGTTATTATTACTTAAATCTGAAACTTACAAATATAACAAAAGGTGTTAAACTGTTCGAAGCAGCAACAAACCTTGAACCGACTCCTTGTAATGTACAAGACATTACTATTTGGACTGACAATGCTGCATTTAGAACGAAATCTGACTCACTAATAGATGAAAAAGTAAAAGATAATGACCATTATGTTGATTTACAAACTCCTTACGGCAAACAATCATATGATGTAGCGGCTGTTAGATTTACAACAGGTGATTTTAGAGAAAATAAGTTCTGTTATTCATTGCGAGAGGAAAATATGATGTGGGGCAATATAGGGTTCTCATTTAATGCTGCATTAAAACAATATGGTGGCATATATAGAGGCGATTCTGTTGATTATATGGCTGTAGATACTAATGTTGTTACTACTAAAGTTACACCATTATATTTTTCGGGAACAAATGAAAGTAGTAGAGATTGGTGCCCACGTACAGATTCACTACAAAAAGTATATGTAGAAAACAATCCTAACAGAATGCCTGTCTTAGGCGGTTACTATGGAGTGATAAATAGAGGAAGGGGCTTTAGAGAAATTTATCTGCCAGAGCTTTCATTCCTTGCAGACTATGAATATAGTATTTTTGATAATGATGACTTTTATTATACAAGATTTGACAATGGTCCTGGTGAATATATAATAGAGTTTTTACCGGGTGGTGAAGAAGAGTTGGAATTGAAATGCAGACATAGTGAATTTATAAATGGGGCAAAGAAATTTAGAGTGCGGTATTTAAATGTAAAGGTAACTGATACTTATTCATATAAAAGATTGGCACCTGATGTGCCTGGTGTGGATTCTGTAGAAGTTAGTTATCCGCCAGATATTCCTTTTATGGAGTTGCCTATTCAACCATATAGTAATTTGAGAATAGGAAATAATATATATAATTTGAATGCTACACCTTCGCCATTTAATCTTGCAGTTCCTCCTAATGATCCTACTCAATACTATAGGAAATTTAATCTTTATGCAAATGCATATTATAGTAAAGCAGGTGAACCAAGTTGTAGAAGAAGACCTTTACCTAATGTTGCCGCTGCAGAATTTAACAATAGATTTATAACAGATGAAACATTAGAAGGCGATTATGGAACAGATAATGTTCATTATTTAGGAACGCAAGGTAGATATTACTTATCAGTAGAAACTGATCAAGATACTATTGATTTTGTTCATACATTGAATATTGCAGGAGCAAACTTTGTATTATCATACTTAAAGCGTGGATATAGATCTAATGGTAGAAATTTAAATAATCAATATTGGACTTTCCCAACTACTGATACGCTTTATGGTGCTGATTTTAAAGCAGGCGATAAAATAAAACTTATCTCTTGGGGCGGTGTATCGGGCTTCCCTGAAAAAGGCGCTAAAGTTAGATTCGCTGTTTCTAATCCATATGTTCCATATACTGATGATCTTATGGATGAAATTAAAATTGTTCCTAATCCATATGTTATAACGCACCAAAACCAAGCATCGGCTTACGGTGGCGAACTATATTTCACTAAACTACCTGCTATCTGCACAATAGAGATATTTAGTGCGGCAGGCGATTTAGTTACTACATTGGAACATAACGAAACATTTGATGGAAATCAAAGAACTTTCCACGTGTATGATTTACTTACAAAGAATGGTCAAAGAGTTCAAAGTCAAACTTTAATAGCATTGATTAAAACTCCTGACGGCGCAATGACAACGAAACATTTTTCTATAATAGTTGGTGGTTTCAGAGTTATTGACTAATGAAACACTCAATCGGTTAGTTAATTCTAACCGATTGAGATTTTTTTAATAATATTAATTCGGAGAAATATTTTATATGAAAATAAGATACATACATATATTATGTATATCATTATTTATAACTTCTACGCTTGGCGTATATGCTAGCCCAGCGATAGGAGTAGGCAGTGGTTCTGCTACGACAGAATCATATGCAAAAGTAGGAATGTCAGGCGGACAATTCCTAAAAATTGCTCACGGAGCAAGAGGAAATGGTATGGCAGGAGCAGTATCCGCACTAACAGATGACCTATCCTCAATCTTTTGGAATCCTGCAGGAATAGCAGATATCCCGTCATTATCAGCAGAGTTTGATTATACTCAATGGTTTGCTGGACTGAACCATAACTTTGGTGCAGTTGGTCTTCCATTCGGAGATGGCTACTCATTAGCACTCCACTTCACCAGTTTATCAACTCCTGAAATGGAACGAACTACTATTGAAAGACCTGAAGGTCTAAATTCATACTTCACAGCAAGCGATGTTGCAGTAGGTTTAACATTTGCAGGATACCTTACTGACCAGTTTTCATTCGGAGTTACGGGTAGGTATCTAAATAATACGCTTGGAAATGCTTCCGCATCGGGCTTTGCTTTTGATGTCGGAACTAAGTATAGAACAGGCATACAAGGCATCGTGCTTGGTGTTTCGCTTCACGGTTTAACTACTGAACTAACATATGAAGGAAATGAATTTAATAAAACCCTCAAAATATATGATGCGGGTTGGCAAGCACCTTCAGATTTGAAAATGGTGCCAAGTCCATTCAATATCCCTTTATTGTTCAGAGCAAATGTTGCTTTTGATATTATCGGGCAACACAGAATGGGAAGATATGATAATGTTCTAAAAAGCGAAGGTTCGCACAATTACAACAAACAAGAACATACTTTGGTGGGTGCAATAGATTTCACCACTACTTCTGATTCGCCTGAACAATTTGCTCTTGGTTTAGAATATGTTTGGAATGAACTTATTGCTGTTAGAGCAGGTTACAGAATCGGAAACGATATTCAAGGATTCAGTGCGGGAATAGGTATTAACTACTTCTCAGGGTTCTTTAATGGCAGAATAGATTATTCTATTTCGCCATTAGCATACAATTTAGGACTTGCAAACAGAATTTCTGTTTATCTTGATTTAGGTGGAAATTAGCATATATTTTCTCCTAAATACACAGGCAGGACTTTTATTAAGTTCTGCCTGTTTTTATTTTATGTGATGAATGCCAAAACGAGTTCGGTGTGACAAAAGAACCACCCCGCTTGCCAAAGCAAGCACCCCTCCACAGGAGTGGAACAGTTCCCCCTGTGGAGGAACAGGGGTGGTTAATTAACAGGCATTGGTTACTAAATACTTGTATTGAATTGCTTTCTGTGAAAAAACAATAATAATGTATTATCTAACATTTCTAATGTCTTACTAAAACGCTTGCTGCGACTGTTAAATCTA
>WRLB01000055.1 GCA_009777815.1 Bacteroidota bacterium | reverse complement strand
GACAAATCTGCTTTAACTTTTAATTTAGTTTTTGGCATAAATTACTAATAAAAAAATACAAATATAAGAAAATAAAATGTAAATGTTTAAAAGACTTTATATAATAACACCACAGCCGTAGGGTTTGTAAATAAGGGGATTCTGAAACGAGTTCGGAATGACAGGAGCAAAAAATTGGTTATGCTGAACTTGTTTCAGCACGACATTTTTATAGGTGACCTTATTCTATTTCAGCACTAATTCTGCTACATTTTCTATGTGATAGGTGTGGGGAAACATATCTATCAGATGAACATTTAGCAAATTATAGTGCTTTGTTAATTCTGATAAATCACGGGCTTGTGTTGCAGGATTGCAACTCACATAAACAATTTTTGGAGGAAGTATTTGCAAGATATGTTTTATTAAATTAGGATGCAAACCACTTCTTGGCGGGTCAAGAATTAATACATCAGGGCAGGGCAAGGTATTTAGTAAATCAGGAATTTTAGGACTATGCAGGTCGGAAGAATAAAATTCTACATTACTAATAGCATTAATATTAGCATTGTTTTTAGCATCTTCTATTGCTTGCGGATTTAATTCTATGCCAAAAACTTTCTTACATTTTTTAGCAACAGGAAGAGTAATTGAACCCGTGCCACAATATAAATCCCAAATTAAATCGCTATTATTAATACTCGCAATATCAATAATTAAACCAATAAAAGTATCAAGTTGATAAGAATTTGTTTGAAAAAATGAAAAAGGAGATATTTGATAATCAATCCCTAAAACACGTTCTGTTAGATATTTTTTGCCTTCTATAAATTGTATTTCTCCGATATTAACACCATTTTTGTTGTTAATAGCCCAAACTACAGACAATAAATTAGGAAACATCTTCTGCAATTCTTTTTTATACCAATTAATAAATATCTTTTCGCTATCACTAACTACATCAGAAGTAATAAGAATGCACATATTTTCGTTCATTAAAACGGACTTACGCAACGTAAATCCTTTCAAAAAACCACCACCTGCCTTGCTTAATTTTATTGGTTGAACATCTAATTTTATTGCTTTTTCGCGAATTGCATCTAATATATTATTCCAATCTGCATCTTGTATTTTGCAATCTTTAACATCTAAAACTTTATCAAACTTTCCCGGTATATGTAAGCCGAGTGCAAAGTTTTTATTATGTATTTCATCTTTTTCAATTTCATTTTTAGTTAGCCATCTTGAAGCAGAAAAAGAAAAATCCATCTTATTACGATACTCCCATTTTTGTTTTGCAGCAATAGTATTATGATAGCAATTTGCACTAACTTTTCCCAAACGATTATGGGCATCTATTGTATGCTGTCGCTTCCAATAAAGTTGCTGTTCGTAATCCAAACATTGCCAACTACAGCCGCCACAAGCACCATAATAATTGCAAATCGGCTCTATTCTATGTGGCGATGGTGCTATAATTTCTTTAATAGTTGCTTCTATATAACCTTTCAATTTTTTATTTGCATTAGCAACAACTACATCGCCTGGCAAACCGCCTTTAACAAAATAAACTTTGCCATCGTGTTTTGCTATAGATATTCCTTCAAATCCGATAGATTCTACTTTAAGTTCTATTATATTTTCATTTTTTTTCATTTTATGATATTTTTTTATACAATATACTAAAAAAGTTGTTATAATATATACATAACACGGGGTAATCCCCGTGCTAATTCTTTGTTATGCTTAACTTATTCCAACATCTCCTTAACAAATTTTTACTCGTATTAAACAAAATAAGGGGATTCCGAAACAAGTTCGGAATGACAATTAACAAAAATGCTGTCTTGCTGAACTTGTTTCAGCATCTATTTAACAACATTTTACTCGTATTAAACAAAATAAGGGGATTCCGAAACAAGTTCGGAATGACAGGATACGGAAAACTTTATAGGTTATCTATTTAGCAAGCGGTATGGTAAATTTGACTAATATTCCTTTCAATCCTGCATCGTGTTCGTTAGTTATTTCGAATTTTCCGCCGTGTAGTTCTACAATTTTGCGTGCTATTGTTAGACCGAGCCCAACTCCTTGTTGTTCGTTTTTATCTCTATCAAATTGAACGAATGCAGTAGCTATGCTTTTTAATTGTTCAGACGTTATTCCTATACCTTCATCCAGTATTGACACAGAGTAAAAGCCATTAACTATTGCTGTATTGATTATAATTTTCTCGCCTTTTTGCGAAAACTTAAACGCATTATCTATTAATTCATTTATTAATCTGTGAAATAGTTCAGACACCATCGCTATTGAAATATCAAAAACTGTTTCTTTAATCTCTATATCAGCAGTCCGCTCATATTTTATACCAATTGATTCTACAAGGTCATTAATAGTAATTATAGGTTCGTCTGTTTTTGCTTTACGCATTTCTGTAATTATTGAAGGCGATTTAGAATTATTTTCTAATGTAGTAAACATTAAGAAGTTATCTATAATTCGCTCCAATCTATTAGTAATATCTATCATTTGGTCGCATTCTGCTAAAATATCTGTTTTATCTAACACATCAATATTATTTTTTAATTCATTGACACAACCTTTTAATAAACTGATAGGAGTTCTAAATTCGTGTGGCAGAGCATAGTTAAGGTTTTTACCAACGCTTTCAACTTCACCTTGTATTTTTTCCACTATTCGTTGATCTTTTTTCCATTGCGTTTCAACGGCTGCTATTAGTTCTTTTTTAGTAAAAGGTTTAGTTAAGTAGTCGTCTGCACCTTTTTCAATACCTTCACGCATTTTTTGCTTTTCTGTAAATGCAGTAAGAAAAATGAAAGGTATTTGTCGTGTAGCGGGGTCTTCTCTTATTGCTACTATCACATCAAAGCCCGATATACCTGGCATTGATACGTCACAAATAATCAGGTCAGGGTTAATTTCTTTTGCTTTTTCTATACCCGTTTGTCCATTGTCGGCAGTAACTGTTTTGTAACCTGCAAACTCTAACAATGTAGATGTGGATTCTAAAATAAAATCAGAGTCGTCTATTAGTAATATTGTCTTAGCCATTTAATTTTTATTTTTATAGATATTCATTAAATATTTTACAAAAATAGTAAAAATATTTGAAAAAATAATAAAACAATAAGAAGATTTAGAAACAAGTTTGACAGGACAAGGATTATCACGGGGATAAATCCCCGTGTTAATATACCACCCCTGCCCCTCCACAGGAGGGGAACAGTTCCCCTCCCGTGGAGGGGTGCTTGCTTTAGCAAGCGGGGTGGTCGTTCTGTTGTCATTCCGAACTTGTTTCGGCATCTCTTAAATTCAATTTAAAAAAACGTATTTTTGCATATAAATTACAAATTAGTTATGAAATATAATAAAATTTTATACTGCCTGATTTTGCTAATAAGCGGAAATATATCCGCCCAAGAATATACTAAACCGCTGGAACTACCTGCATTTATTATTGAAGGCGTGGAACAGCACAATATACGCTCAAGTATCAAACAAGCACCCAATAAAACAAGTATTCTAACCACATCTGAATTAGATTCCTTGAATACATTTGAAAAACAACAACCTACACTTATTCCGCCATCTGAACTCCCCGCTCATTACATTGATAAAAAATATATGGCAGGATATATTAACGCATCTTATGGACTATTTAATACACCTGAAATTGATGCACATTATCGCTTCTGGGCTGATAGATTTGATATCTTCGCCTCCGCTGGAGGAAACAAAACCGATGGCGATGCTCTAAATTCTAATAACAATAAGTTATTCCTTGATATTAGAACCAATTATATTGCCGATGAAAAGTTCTTTATTTTCGGCGGAAGCAATACGCGAACTAATTTATTCCTTAATACCCAAAATTTTAACTTCTACGGATATGGAACTAATAACACAAATCAAAACGAAATATACCCCCAAAAGGACTATTATGACAGAAATATAACGCAAGCAAAGTTCGAAGTTAAATCCGATGGAAGATATGAAAACATCCTATTTGCGGTTGGCGGCACCGCTAATTATATTGCTACGAATAATAACGAAGCACGACATATTACCCCTAATAACATTAGTAATTACTATGCTCGCGGTTATCTAACCGTAAAAAATTATTGGAACAACTTTCTCCTTGCAGGCAATGCCGATATCAATTTTGAAAGTTATGATGCAACGATGATAAACTTTTATCAATTTGATGCGTCTGCTTCATATTTTGATAACAACTTCTCTATTTTATTGAGGGGAGGTCTGCAATTTACTAATAATTCGCAATCTATAAACCGCAACGCCCTTCTTTTATCTGCTAATATTGAGTATAGAATCAATAAACTTTTCACTCTTAAAACAAATATATTTAGTGGAATTGAAAAAACAGAATACGAACATTTAATCACTCTAAACCCTTATATAACGCGGGCTACAATAGATCACCGACACGACCTTCCTAATATCAACGGAAGCATTTGGTATCACCCTAATGAAAATCTTATGCTATCTGCGGGAGCAAATTGGCGATATTCTAACCGAAATATCAACTTTATTAGCGATACGCTCGCTGAATTTAGCGTTCTTTATATTGACGGAATCGTGTTTGATATTTATGGAGAAATGTTTTGGAACATTAGCAAAAATGACCGAATTATTAGCAAAATTGCACTAAATATGAACGACCTAAAAGAAAATAATCACCTAACTTATATACCACTTTTTCAATTCACAAATACATATCATAGGCACATTATTGACAAATTAAAGGGCTACGTTACGCTTGAATTAACAGGTAGCAGGAAATTATATGCCGAGCAAAATGATATTTTAGACCCTTATGTTTTATTGAATTTAGGACTTGATTATACGATTAATCCATTCAATTTTTATATTAAGATAAACAATCTTTTCAATAGCAATTACGTTATTTGGGAGCGATACAGAGAGCGGGGTTTCTATGGTGCAATAGGAATTATCTTTATGTTTTAGCAATTTACAAATCGGAAAACCAATTTATAAATTGGAAAAGCAATTATATAATTGGAAAAGCAATTATATAATCGGAAAAGCAATTATATAATCGGAAAAGCAATTATATAATCGGAAAAGCAATTATATAATTGAAAATTGCATATTATTATTCAAAAACCAATTATATAAATCGGAAATTGCATAATAAAACGCAATTACCAATTATATAATTGGTTTTTCAATTATATAATTGGTTTTTTTCTGTATAAATCGCTTAAACAACAGATAAATAGGTGATTCCTTAAATAAATTGCAAAAACGTTACTGAAATTGCAATTTTTATAAAGGTCATGCTGAACTCGTTTCAGCATCTCCCTATATTTTTTCACAAAAAAATCCTTATTTTTGTATTTTAACTTATATAAACAAATTTAAAGTTATGAAATGTATTAAAATTGCTCTATTTTTGCTAACATTTTTGTTATGCAATACGCTTATAGCACAAATCTACGAGTTTGATTTTAACTTCAAAAGTATATCAAAGCCATCTATAAAAGTTGATTGCGGCTTTGATTATTCTTCGCTAAAAGAAGAAAATAAAACAGATTTAACTAATTCTCTTAATTCTTTCGGAATAGTGTTAGGTGTGGCATCTAATCAAGATTTGTTTTCAATTACTAAAAAAATAAAATATGCCTTTTCAAAAGATACTATGTCTATTGAAGTAAAGGAGTCACTTAATGCTAATTTGACATCTAATTCATTTTGGGGACTTGGTATATCTTATATTTTAGATGGCAGTGATACTTCTGCCCATAATTTAATAGGGCTTTATGTTATTGGTCCTATTGATTTGGAAGGAGCGGGCTATAAGTTTGCTAATAATGTATCATTAAAACTTTTAACAGGAAGAAATATTACTTGGTATGCTCCTCGAATATCAAAACCACGTCTTGATTCGCTTGCATTAGTGGATGAACTTGCAAATTATCCTGATATACGAGTTTTTGGTTCATCTGTTCGTTTTGGTGAGAGATATCAAAGTGAAATATCTTTTCAATTTATGAAAAATGTATCGGTATATTGCGGTGCAAATAGATTAGTAGTATTTCCGCGAACATTATTTTGGAAGTGGGCAGGTAGTGAAATACTTTATAGTATCGGCGATGGTGCTTTGAGTTATTTTACAAATAAGATAAAAACAAGTAGTCCCTATGCTTATCCTGTTGTTGATTTTATATTAAAGACAGGTCTATATTATGGCATTAGTGAATTGCAAAGAAGTAAAATGAATTTTCCTTTTAACACTGCACCTGCTTTGCTAATAGACCAATATAGAGCAGGTATTCAGTTTGATTTTTAGATACCTCTTATATTTGTAATTACAAAAAAAACGTATTTTTGTAAAATATTACTTGAATAAAAAATAATTTATAATATATAATCAAAGTATTATGGCTATAAAACTTGCTATTAATGGTTTCGGCAGAATCGGTAGATTAGTTTTCAGAGAAATAATGTATCGCAACTCCGATATAGAAGTAATAGGTATTAATGACCTCACAAGTGCAGAAACACTCGCACATTTACTAAAATTTGATTCAGTTCACGGGAAATTCAAAGGTGATGTGAAAGTAGATGGAAATATTTTAATAGTTAATGGAAAAAATATTCCTATATCTGCTGAACGTAGTATTGAAAATATTCCTTGGAAAAATCCTGATATAGTGCTTGAATCTACAGGTGTATTTACTAAACGAGAAGACCTCGAAAGGCATCTATTATCGGGTGCCAAGAAAGTGGTTTTATCGGCTCCCGCAAAGGGCGAATTAGATGCTACAATTGTATTAGGAGTTAATGATAATGTTATTACTGGAAATGAAAAAACATTGTCAAATGCATCTTGCACCACTAATTGTTTAGCACCAATGGTTAAGGTTCTAAATGATAAGTTTGGTATTGAATCGGGCTTTATGTGTACCGTTCATGCTTACACAAACGACCAACAAATATTAGACCTTCCGCATAGTGATTTGCGTAGAGCAAGAAGTGCTGCAATAAACTCTATTCCAACTTCTACAGGAGCAGCAAAAGCAGTCGGTTTGGTGATACCTGAACTAAAAGGAAAATTGCAAGGTTATGCTATTCGTGTTCCTGTGCCTGATGGCTCTATTACTGATTTCACTGCTGTGCTAAAAAAAGAAACAACTATAGAAGAAATTAATGCCGCTATGAAAGAAGCATCAGAAACATACCTAAAAGGTATTCTTGAATACTCTACCGACCCAATTGTATCCCAAGATATTGTAGGTAATAGTTATTCTTGCATATTTGATTCTAAACTTACGGATGTTATAGGTGGCAAATCTAACTTCGTAAAGGTTGTCGGCTGGTATGATAACGAATGGGGATATTCCTGCCGTATAGCAGATTTAATATCTAAAATAGGGAAATAAGAAAAGATTAATCTTATTTAGAAAAAACGTCATACCGAACTCGTTAGGCATCTCTTAATAAAAATTAGGAGATGCTGAAACAAATTCGGTATGACGTTTTTATAGTTACCTTATAAAAAAATATATTAGTAGCAAATTGTTGCTTATTTCTTTTCTTTTTTAACAACAAACTTAAAACCATCCCATTGTTTGCCTGTTGTTGCTGCCCTTTCTAAAAAATTTGCTTTTGCTTCTTCGCTTACAACGAACACTTTACATTTTTTCTTATTAATGCCATCAAAAACATTATTTGCAATTAATGGAGGTCTTTCAACAAGAATAGTCATCTCTTTTAAATTAACACAACCGTTCAATGCATTCGGACCTATTCCATTGTGCAATGCAGGAATATTTAGTGTAGTTAATTTTTTGCAATCACGGAAGCCATTAACTCCTATCGTTGATGCACTATTTAGAGTTACTAATTTTAATTCAGAACAACCCTTAAAAGCATTGTCCTGTATCCAATCAAGTTTATCGCTTATTAAACCTTTTATTTTGGTATTGTTTTCGAAAGCAGCACGTTGTATGCTTACTACATCGTCTTCAATTATAGCGATAAAATCTCCTTCATAACCATTAAGACAACGAGTTATATCTTCAATAGTAAGAGATTTATCTTTGCCTGATGGCTCATTAAAAAAGATTTCTTTTTGGCAATAAACTTTGCCTGTTATTAATAATCCTGTAAGGATTAACATCAAATACTTTTTCATAATAATATTTAAATATTTTTAATAACTACAAAAATAACGTTTTTTTTTGTAAAAAAAGTAAATAATTGTTTTTTTGAAAGCATTATTAAAATAAAACCTTATTTTTGAACATTTTAATAGAAAATAATTAGTATATAGAATTATATATGGCTAAAAAACAAGTTAAATTAAATAACATTGTTGTAAGATTTGCAGGTGATTCGGGAGACGGAATGCAGTTAGTCGGTGTCCAATTATCTAATTTGTGCGGAACTTATGGCAATGGTGTAAATACTTTCCCCGATTATCCTGCTGAGATTCGCAGTCCCGAGGGAACGCTATATGGGGTATCTGCATATCAACTCCATATCGGCTCACAGCCCGTTTATACTCACGGAAATTATATAGACATTCTTGTGGCTATGAATGCATCGTCAGTGAAAGTGAATCTTCCTAATGTGCGTAAGGGCGGACTCATTATTGTAGATACAGCAGGGTTCGCCGATAAGTTTCTTAAACTTGCTGAATATACTACCAATCCGCTTGAAGACGATACTTATAAAGATTATAAGGTAGTCAAAGTTGATATTAATAGTATAATGGCAGAAGAGGC
This sequence comes from Bacteroidota bacterium, assembly GCA_009777815.1. Taxonomy (GTDB): domain Bacteria; phylum Bacteroidota; class Ignavibacteria; order Kapaibacteriales; family UBA2268; genus WRLB01. The sequence continues at coordinate 3,854 of WRLB01000055.1, read as the reverse complement.
AAAAGGCATGGAACTTTCGCTAAAAATCGTGTCAAGAACGAAAAATATCTTCTCGTTAGGAATGATACACTGGCTATTAAATATGAAATTAGAGCCAACTATAAAATGGCTCGAAGGCAAGTTTGATGCAAAGCCAGGCATTAAAGACATAAATATTAAAGCACTAAAAAGAGGATATAAATTTGCTGAAGAATGTCCTGAATTAGAAACACAAATGTTAGTTCCGCCTGCTGATAAACCTAAAGGAACTTATAGAAACATTACAGGAAATGAAGCATCAGCATTAGGATTATTAACTGCATCACGATTGGCAAATATGCCACTATTTCTCGGCTCGTATCCGATAACTCCTGCCACTGAGATACTACATTTCTTATCAGGGTTTAAGAAATATGGGGTTCGGCATCTTCAAGCAGAAGATGAAATTGGAGGTATTTGTTCTGCTATTGGTGCGGCATTGGGAGGTAATCTTGCTTGCACTACGACTTCAGGACCGGGACTTTCATTAAAGATAGAAGCACTTGGATTTGCAGTTATTGTTGAGATTCCGCTTATAATTGTTAATGTGCAAAGAGCAGGACCTTCTACAGGAATTCCAACCAAGATGGAACAAAGTGATTTGTTGCAAGCAGTTTTTGGAAGACACGGCGAAGCACCAATGCCTGTATTAGCGGCACGTTCTTGCTCCGATTGTTATGATATTTGCATAGAAGCGGCAAGAATTGCTACTAAATATCTAACTCCCGTATTGGTCCTTACTGACGGCTATATAGCACAAGGAACAGAACCATGGCGCATTCCTGATGTTGATAAAATGCAAAAATTCCCTATTGATTTTGTAACAGAAAAAGAAGGTTTCCAACCATATAAAAGAGATGAAAAAACATTGAAAAGAATGTGGGCTATACCGGGAACTCCAGGTTTAGAGCATAGAGTCGGCGGATTAGAAAAACAAAATAATGGTTCTGTGGTGTCTTCTGATGGAATGAACCACCAAATTATGTCTGAAATAAGAGATAAGAAAATAAAAGGTATCGCAAATGATATTCCTGATTTAGAAGTTGTTGGCGATGAAAATGGTGATATACTTGTTGTTTGTTGGGGTTCTACATTTGGTGCGGTTAAAACAGCACACGAGTCATTAACAAGCCAAGGTAAAAACTTTTCTTTCGTTCATTTAAGATATTTAAATCCATTACCTAAAAATTTAGGTGATATACTATCTAAATTTAAACGGATATTAGTTCCCGAAGTTAATTTAGGTCAACTTAAATTTATTTTGCAAGGGAACTTTTTGCGTGAAATAGAAGGACTAAATAAGATGCAAGGCATCCCATTTAAAGCAATAGAAATAGAAAATAAAATTATAGAAATGTTAAACCAAGGAGATAAATAATATGGCACAATACAATGAAATTATACATTCAAGTAATACATCAGGCGAAGGATTAGATCCGAAGGATTTTAAATCTGCCGCTGCTGTCCGTTGGTGTGCGGGCTGTGGGGACTTTTCCATTTTAGCAACGTTGCAAAAGGCGATGTCAGAAATGGGTGTCCCGAAAGAAAAATTTGCCATCATATCGGGTATAGGTTGCTCAAGCAGGTTCCCGTATTATATGAACACTTTTGGTTTTCATACAATACACGGAAGAGCAATTGCTATAGCAAGTGGTATGCGTTTGGCAAGACCTGATTTGTCGTTATGGGTGATGACAGGTGATGGTGATTGTTTAAGTATTGGTGGCAATCACTTTATTCACGCCTGTCGCAGAAATATGAACGTCAATATCCTTATGTTTAACAACGAAATATATAGTTTAACAAAAGGACAACAATCTCCTACTTCACGCGTGGGTCTAAAAACAAAATCCTCACCATTAGGAACAATAGACGACCCATTTGAACCTGCTACATTAGCACTCGGAGCAGGTTCTACGTTCGTTGCAAGAGGTATAGATACCGACCCTAAATCTATGAAAGAACTGTTTAGAGCAGCACATAACCACCAAGGAACTTCTTTCGTTGAAATATATACAAATTGCTTGATATTCAACGATGGTGCTTTAAAACCTTTCACTGATAGAGCAATCCGTGACGAAGCAACTATTTGGTTGGAACATAAACAACCACTCCTATTCGGTGCCGATAAGAAAAAAGGTATTAAAATGGACGGTGCAAGACCGCGAGTAATTGACCTGAACGACAGCCGACATAGTATTGACGAGGTATTAGTCCACAATAACGAAGATTCGTATATGGCATTTCTGCTTGCTAATATGAGTTACGATACGACTATGCCGCGACCTATGGGTATCTTTTTAGATATTAAACTTGATACCTACATACAGCGTTCAGAAAAGCAATTAGCACAATACTACGACCCGAACGCTGACCTAATGGTATTGCTAAAAGGTGATGAAAGTTGGGAAATATAATTTGCTATTGCAAAACACAAAAAACAGCGAGAAATAATTTTACTCGCTGTTTTTTTTATGGTTGTGTTATATCCGCCGAAACAAAATTGGCATATCATTTTTATAGATTGCCATATAAATAATTTTGTTTATAATTTGTATATTTGAATTAAAATAGTTTTAATATTATCTAAATAAATGAAAAAAGCAAACATTATTTTTATGGGAACACCCGAAATTGCAGTTCCTACATTAGAAAAATTAAACCAAAAATATAAAATATCTGCAGTAGTAACTATGCCCGATAAACCACAAGGAAGAGGCAAAAAAATTATCCCCTCCCCCGTCAAAATAAAAGCAATTGAACTCGGACTAAATATACTACAACCCGAAGATTTAAAAGATAATAATTTTATAAAAAAAATAGAAGATTTAAATCCCGACATTATAGTTGTATTTGCATTTCGCTATTTGCCGAAAGAAGTTTATACAATAGCAAAATTTACATTTAACATACATACAAGTTTATTGCCACAATATAGAGGCGCTGCACCTATAAACTGGGCTATAATAAATGCTGAAACTCTTACAGGTATGACATCATTTTTGCTAAATGAAAAAATTGACAATGGCGATATAATTTTACAAAAAAGAATCGTTATTCCATACAATGCAACTGCAGGCGATTTAACAAATATAATGATGACGGAAGCACCCGATTTTGCTATTGAAACTTGCGAAGCATTGATATCTAATAATTATGAATTAACATCTCAATCCGATGTTTTTGAGTTTCCTGCACCAAAACTATTTAAAGAAAATTTAGAAATCCGTTGGACTGAACACGCTATTTCAGTTGTTAGTTTTATTAATGGATGCTCACCTGTGCCTTGTGCTTGGACTACTTGGGACGGCAAAACAATCCAAATCCTTAGAGCAAAAATTCCAACAAGTATTGAAATAATTGAATGTGATAATGATGTTATTAAACTAAAAAATCCTGGTGATTTTTGTATAATTGATAAAAAATTATTTGTTAGTTGTGCTGTTGGAATTGCAGAAATAATTGAAATAAAATTAGAAAATAAAAAAGCACTATCTATAAAAGATTTTTTGAACGGATATAGAGGCGAAAAATGTGGCAAATTTATGATGAAGTAATTTTAGTAAGGTATTAGAGAGTATTACTTATAGGTTGATTTTTTGATATTTTAAACTCAATAAGTCAACAATATCAGCAATTTCATTGATTAAAAAAATGTAAAAAATACAATATCAACCTTTGGGTAACACTCTCAATAATAAATCATATTAAAGCATTTATATAATGTCTTTTAAAAATTTGCAATAAGAAAGATTGCATATATTTTTGATTTTTTCTTTATCAATATTATTGCTCCATTTTTCAAAATCGTTAATCCTTTCTTCCATACTTTTAAC
>WRLB01000054.1 GCA_009777815.1 Bacteroidota bacterium | reverse complement strand
ATACGGTATGCTTGTGAACAGCAAAATTGATAATACAATTTTATACATTAATTTCATTTTATTTCTCATAATTTATATTATATTAAAATTTTTCTTATATTTTACATTTTTTCTTTGATTTTCTTGCCCATTAACTCCATTTTATCATCCTATCGGGCAAGTTTTTCTTTATATTTTTCTAATTTTTTCTTAAAACATTCCTGCTACAGCAGAATAATTAGTTATATTTGTTCTATGTTTTCCTGTAAATTCGCCATTTTCTTTTCGTTGTTTAAATGTTTTTTCTATTTTATGTTTTGCTAATTCTTCGTTTAGTTTTATAAGTTCTGTATTGCAATTTTCTAATCTTTGTTCGGCAAAATCAATATATTCTTCCGAGATATCTATTCCTATATATTTCTTACCTAACAACTTTGCTGCAACAATCGTAGTTCCGCTACCACAATAAGGATCTAATACTATGCCATCGGTGTCATTCAATATTGATGTTATAATCCGAGCAGGCAAAGTTATAGGAAATGGTGCAGGATGCGGATTATCTCTTTCAGGCGAAAAACGCCAAATCGATGATAATTGTGCATGTTTTGATAGCAATTCTTCACCAATTTTATTATCATTTATCGGCTTATACAACCAATAAATACGCTCATCAATTTGCCAAAACCTCCATCCTCTAATATTTGCTGCTATCATTCTATCCCAAATTATTTCCTGTTTAACGCACCAATTTGTTTTTAAAAGCCATTCCATCGGATGCAACATTCTGCCTTTGTCCCATCGTGTTTTATGATTGTAAAAGAACGAACCACCTGCTTTTGTAATACGATATATTTCATTAAGAACATTTACTTGCTCTTGTTGATATTCCTCTTCTGTTTTTACATCTTTATAATTATTATAGACAACATTTTTCACAAGCCATCCTTTTTGCTTTTCCATTTTATTATATGGTGGCGAAGTAATTCCTACATCAACAATAGCATCATCCAATGTTTTCAAAATATCTAATGTATTTCCACAAATTATTTTATTCATTTTTTACACCATATTCAATAATAAATTAAAAAAATTAGCATCAAAGTATTCCTTATATTTTTCCAAATCACTTTTAGATAAAATAAATTTTAGAGTGTTATCTATATCATTAATAAAATCTTTATATGTGAAACTTGCACTTCTTAAAAAATCATTTTCTTTTCTATTTCTATTTGGAAATTTCTTTTCCAATTGTAATTTCAACCTTTCTGTAAATGAATTTATATTAAAAGGAAATTCAAAAATATACATCAACTTTCCATCTACAAATCCACTTATTAGCATATTTGGATTGTTTTGCAAATCCTTATCAAACCTATCCCAAGTGTAATCAGTAAAATTACCTCCTGCATTTAGCACTGCGGGTTTAGATTTTCTTTCACCATTTTTCCATTTTCTAATTTCATTGCTGTCTATATTTTTCGGTTTAACTTCACATTCTAACTTTTTGCTTTTGCCATTTATTGTTACCTGCCTAAACCCATTATAACCAATTTTTGATTCAGAGTGTTCATATCCACAAATCGCAGTTGTTAAACATTCTCGCAAAGTAGATGAATTTTTATCATTAAAATATGTTGTCAGCAAATCATTAAATGTCGCTATCAAATTATCTTTTGATTTATCTAACAAATAATTATTTAATTCTTTATGCGTTCCTGTTGCATATAATTTTATTGCTTCTTTTAAATCTTGGTTCATTTTTTTCTTTATCTTTTTAAAATATTACATTTTTTTTGATTTTCTTACCCATTAACTCCATTTTATCATCCTATCGGGCAAGTTTTTCTTTATATTTTTCTAATTTTATTATCTTAATTCTTTTCAAATAAAGTTGAACTCATAATACTTTCAAAATTATTTGTTATATAATTAAAGTTTGTAAAACTCTTAATAGGAGTTTGTATATTTATTTTTGTTTTTAATATTATTTGTTGTTGGTCTATTTCTTCTACCGTATTTGGAATATAATAAAAATCTTTTATATAATTCCAATCATTATTCCGCAAAGTCACAATATCATCAAGATAAAAACTTACCCAACAATCACCAATTTTAGAATTTGTTTGCTCTTGCAATAATTTATTTTCAGTTATTTTAACATATTTTTCATCCAACTCAAAACCAATATATTGCCTGCCAAGTCGCTTTGATGCTATTGCTGTTGTGCCTGTTCCACTAAAAGGATCTAATACAATATCGTTCTCATCGGTTATCATCAAAATTAGTCGTTCCAATAAATGAATTGGTAGTTGGCAAGGATGTTCATCTCTGAATTTATTATGTTTCACCCTATGTATATCCGTCCAAACATCAGAAACTAAAGGACCAAAAGGATGCAATAATCCTTTCTTTCCGCCATAATCTTTTGCTAACATATTAGATTTTCTTGCTCTTTTATGTGGATATCTTACTTCATAAAACTTTAATTGTTTGCAATCTTTTACATAAAATAGAATCCCATAATGTGCAGGTTGCAATGTCTTTCCCATTGGTGCTGTTGGTGCATCCCAAGTTATCCAATGCTTAAAATCTGCTTGCTTATTAAGAAAACCACTATAAAAAGTTAGCCACTTCGGAATATTATGCACAAAAATAGAACCCGTAGGTTTTGTGACACGCACCATTTCAGTAATCCATTGCTCACACCAAATCAAATATTCTTGTAGTTTTAAATTATCTTTATAACTATTGTAACCCTTCTTTAAGTTAAATGGTGGGTCAGCAAAAGTCATATCTACCGAATTATCAGGCATTTGTTTAAATAATTCTAAACAATCACCTTGCACTATTTTATTTAAAAATTTATCAATCATTGTTTTATATTCTTGTTCAAAAATAATTTAAATCGTTCTATTTCTTCTTTATGAAAAGTAAATACATTATCATAAGCAGCAACCATACGCATTAAATCACCTTTTCTAACATACCAACCAATTCCATCTACAAAACCTATAAACTTTGCTTTTGGATAGTATTTAGAAATAAGTTTTTTAATATTGCTTTCTGTTTTTGATTTATCGCCTTGTCCCGAAGATGTCGTCACAAGAAACGAACTTTCAATAATAATTTTAGGTTTTTTCTTATTAGGAATTATAAAATCCATTGTTCGTTTTTCTAATGGTTCATTTTCAAATAATTCTGTTAAGTCACCTTTTTCAAAAGTAATATTCAATTGGTCTAAAATCTGTGCAATAAGATATTCAGGATTATTTTCTGCTTGTCCTGAATACGAACCTTTTTCTTTATAACGAACAAGCGAATCTATTAAAGCAGGTGTCTCAAATTTTAGTTTTGAAATACTTAATTTTTTCAATTCAAATAACGGTAATGTATGTGCTAAAAAAGGTATAGTTGCTCCTTCAAAAAATAGATTCACAATTCCTTTACGAAAAAATTTATTACTTTTTATTAAGTTCAAAATTTTTGCATCTCCCCATTCTTTAATATTTTCGTTGTCATTACTATCAATCCATTTTTCTTTATAAACAAGTTTTGAAAGTTCTTTATTATCAGAAACACGCACAACGGTAATTAATCTTTTCAAACTTTCATTTGCAAACCCTGTAAGAGCGAGTAAAGCACGCAACCCATTTTCTTTTTCCAGCAAAAGATTTTCAAATAGTTCTTTATTCAAACCTTGTATTTCTATTTGATTTTTCAAAACGAGCAATATTTCATTCAAAGAATTAATATAACTTTCATATTTATCTTGAAAAACAGGATTATAAAAATAAAAAGTATTTTTATTTATTACTGTATCAAATTTTATGCTATTTTCTGTCATTTTCTTAATACTTTTCACTTAATACTTTCTATATTTTTCTAACTAATAAACTATAGCATAATATATAACATAGCCCCAACTAAATACTCCATGCAATAACGCCCACGGAATAGATTCCCAATTTGTGTAAGAAATAACTGTAGATAAACACGTGCCTAATGTTATTCCATATGTAATTGTATTTTTATTATTTGAATTTGATTCTGCCATTTTATATCCTACAATTTTTATAATATGTTTTTAGTTTATATATTCGCTTATTTTTGTTAGTACAATGTTTTTATTACCAAGGAACTAAATGGAAAGTTCTGCCTCTATTGTTAAATATGATATTGTAGTCCATTGTATTGACTGTTCCACTCAAATTAACATCGTGCAACAAATAACCATCCAATGTATTTATGCTCCAATTTCCTATTGCATCTATTAGTAGGTTATAGTCATCTTTACCTATAACACCGTAAGGCGGAACGCTGTCACCAAAAAATATTTCACCTGCAAGCATTCCATACAAAAAGCCCGTAGGAGTTTCTGTGCTTCTGTCAATTGGTTTTAATACATCAGCCCCACCCATAACAATATGAGGCAAAGTAAAATCAACATATTCTGGCTTGCCGACAACAAAGTTTATAGGGTCATTTGATACAACAGCAGCGTGGTTTCTGTGACGAATCACGACATACACCTCTGCTTCGGTGTCCATAACTTCTTCTTCTATTGGACGTCCCAGCGAATCGTATTTAACAAACTCTAAATTAGAATGAAATAATACTTGCTCGTTGTTCCACATATCTACTAATCTGCCGTCTGTTTTTAGTAACAATGTTTTTACAGAGCCCGGAATAGCATAATCTTTTCTTAATTCTAAAACTACCCAATCCACAACAGAATCAGGGAATTGACCATCCAATCTAAAATTATATACCCTATCTGGATCCAAATTATACGGATATATATCTGGAGGAGGCATCGGCAAATAATTATTAGTTTGCAACTCATTGCTCATTCTTTTAGCAAAATATCTATAAGCACCTTCTAAAAATACTTTTCCGCTAAATGCTAAATTATAGTTATTATCTTGAAGTCCTATTGCGTAATCGCCGAAAGAAAATATATCTGTTGTATAACTATGTCCCCATCTTGGCGATGCTACTTGTGGCGGAAGAACCGACCTTGGATTAGGTATCCACTGCCCATTCCCGTTATAATGCAATAACATTAATCTTTCAAATGCTAAATTAAATGTCTCATCTACTGAACCTTGATAACGCCAACCATAATTATATTGTGCATTTATATTATTAGTATATTCTTCTCCTGCATCGTTAAAGGCACGTAATGATATTAATCTTTTAACTTTTCGCATCTCGGAGTTAGGCAAGTCGTGATAACGACTCGGAAATACCGTAGATAATATTGTGCTTATTTCTTTTCTATTGATGGAATCTCTAAAAAACAATCTTGTATAAGGGTTGTTAAATATAAGTTCATCGCCGTCTTGCCAATCAGTTCTGCGGAAGTGTCCGTGAACTTCTTCTAATCCTGATTCGTTGCCGAAGCCAGGGTTTTTAATTGATGCTAATATAAGCGTATCGTTATCTGTGGTATGGATTTGCGTGCCGACATAAATGCTATCCACTGCTCGCATATTTTCTGTTAATACCAGCGAATCACTATTCTCTACTATCAGGTCGTATATATTTTTTGAATCGTCATCGGGTGGAGGATTTTCGCCGCCTGTAAAGATTGTCCCTATGCCTCTATAATGCAAGTCGGTGCCGTATTCTTGGAAGTCACCTCGCTCCTCAAGCGAAGCACCCGCATAACGAATAACCAGTGGTCGTTCTAAATTTATATCCACTGTGTCCATTCCGTCTGCATCGGGATTTAACTCGGTTGCTACCAATTCTATGAAGTTCCTATCCATAGTGGCATCGCCGATTTTAACATTCCCTTCGGCATTTCTTAATTCGCCTCGCCTGAGTTCTAATTTATTTGTAACAGTTATCTCGCCTGTTACATCCACACCGAGCGGGTTTTCTATACGCAATCGCGAAAAACTGGCATTATTCTCACCATATATACTTTGTGGCTCGAACAATCCTATCATTGCTACATCTTTTCTGCCTTTTACTTTCCCATTGGTCCAAATATCACCTTCGGGACGAATCTCTACTTTATTATTTCTTATTTTTGTAAAATCTCCCGATTTTATAAAAATATCTGCCGCCACCAAAGGACGAGTAGATGCACTCGGCGTATTAGAAAAAGAATCTATCTTTAAGTTCGCCTTACTATCAAATATCAATACATTATATCTGATATTCGGAACTACCTGCTCTGTGCCTGGATTCTGTGCATTGTATATTACAGTGCCGCCTATATAATCAGGCAAATCTATTAAAGCACCCGTAGATTTAAAACGTATAGTTCCGCGGTTATTGTTTATTGTGCCTCCCTTCGATTGATCATTCTTTATTAAGATCTGTGAAAACACTAATACATTAGATAGCATTAACAATAACACATACATTACTAATTTTTTTATTACTTTCATTACAATTCCTCTTATTAGGTATTATTTTTTTAATAGAAATAATTATTGCACTAATAATTTGTTCCTGTAGCACAGGTATGGTATCGTTAGTGATTACACACAATATTATCCATATAATAATTATTTATTTAAAAGAATAAATTTTATAAAATTATAAAGTTAGTCGGCGAGGAAGGGACTCCTCCCCCGCCTTTCTAACTATATCAAAGAACAAACTTCAATACAATTGAATTGGTCTATTTACCAATTTCAATTATACCTTCGTTAACTACCTTACCTGCGTTAATTTGTTCGTATATATTAATTACAGGGAAAGCAATGTTAGTAGAACCAACTGGACTAGCGTTCCATAAGCCCGCACTAATTCTACCCATTACATGCAAACCACTCCAAGTTGCAGCCAATGCTGAAGGAGTTACTTGTAAGTCAGTCCAAACGTTCAATCCTACGTTATCATCAGCAGTGCCACTTGAATGAGTTTTGTTGTTGTTATTATAAATAGTTCCAAAAGTTAACACCTTGCTGAATTCCATCTGTTCACCACTATTATCAGCAATTCTATATCTGTTAGTAGAAGGAAGAGAACTAACCGCAGGAGCAGTTCCAGCAATTTCGTGGTTACCTATGATAAGTGCAGCATATCCAAACTCATTAGGCATAAATCCTTTTGCATTAGCTGTAGTAAGCGTTGTTTCATCTACTATAGTAACAGATCTTGCTAATATGTATGTAGAAGTAGCAGTATCATAAACACCAGGTAATGAATGCTCATTTACAGACCATTGAGGTGTGCCAAGTATGTCACCTGGAGATGATGATGTGTCAAAAATACCTGTATATACTAAGTGGCGAACAAATACAGAGTCATCTTTTTGAGGAGTTACACCACCCCAAGTAGCAGGGTTAGACCAACGACCACTTTGAACTGATTGAATAATTGTTGGAATGTTACCAATCAAAATTTGTGACCATCTTGATATATCTTCAGCGTCACCATCTTCAGGATCTTCTCCTGTTAAAAGCACAGGTTGTGCCTGATTTACTGCAAACATATTGTTACAATCACTGAAAGAACCGCCGCCAGATGTTGGAGCTGCTGCTGTTGGTTCCCAAGGATTTCCGCCGAGACCGACTAATGAAGTTGGATATTCGTCTGAATCCCATGCTTCATAACCACGCATTTGTGCCCATCTGTTAAGCAATACGCTATCAACTTCGCCAAATAAATAACCTAAATTCATCTCGCTGATTGCAGCAGCATCATTAACTGCAGCAAAATTAACTTCCCATATACGGTTGATATAACCATATTGTGATTCATCAAATCCATCTGTTGTATTTACACTTGAGTTCTTCAATGCTTTGGACTTTGTTTCAGCACCACTTATTGAGTTACCTGCAAGATAACTACCAGGAATAGACATTAAACCAAACCATTGGTTATAACCACTATTAGGGAAAGGAATTGAAGTAGTAGAACTTGTTGAAGGAACTCCATCTAAAGCAAGTGTAGTTAATCTGTTGTGGTATGTGTATAATTTATCAGGAGTAGAAGCATTTCTGTAAATCCAACCAACTACTTCACCACAAGCATTATATGTTGCGTCAGCACAGACATCTTCGAATACGATTCTGAAAGTATCTGCCCAATTTCCACTAGAATCTGAACTATAAGTTAGAAGGTTATTAGTTCCATAGTGGTCTAATGCGTATGGTCTCTTACCTTTGATATACACATTACCGAATAGAGGAAGATCGTAACCTACATTTGTTCCTGACTCGGCAATTTGCAATATACCATAATGTGCAGGATATACACCGACAGCACCATCAGCATAAATCACCCTTGTCGGCTCTTGGCCAGGGGTTATTGTATCTCTACAATCATCTCCTTCATAGAAACAGAAAGGAATGTTTTTGTTTGAATCAAGACCAGCATAATTCATACTGCCTGTAATTTTGATAACTACATCAGCGCCAGCCCATAATGCAGGACCATCAGCACAAGGGTCAGCAGTATCACAACCTGGACCTGTACATGGTGGAGGGCAATCTATACCTGGATGTGTTGCAGTCCAAGTAGGGCTTCCGCAAGTATCAACTTCAAGAGTGTCGATAATTGTTGTATCTTTGCCGGTAGAATCGCAGGCATCGGCTAATAATATATTCAATGGCGAACCCGTAGCAACGTGTATTGCTCCGATGCTTATTGATCCTCTACCATCATTAGTAGATGCAAGTTGTTTGAAAACTTGCGCTTGGGTAAATGAACCTAATGAAAGCGAAGTGCTGTTCCACTGATTCAAGAAAGTATAATAGTTGTCATCCACACTATTAGTAATAACTACCCCAAACTTGTCTGCCATATCATCAGTGATGGACCCAAGCACCATCTGTGCTTTAGGGTCACCATCATACCAGAAATCACTTAGACATAAGTGTTCTATAATTGGAAGTAGTGCTGAACTTCCTCTACTCATGCCATGTGCAGTAAGATCAGTCATACTTGTTGCACCTCTGAAATAAAGTGCTTGTGCATCCGTAATAGGATTAGCACGTAGTGTGTTTTCATACCTCATGAAATCACCACTAACATAATAGGACTCTATTGTCCCTGGTTCTGCAACGCCAAAAGTTCTTTTGTGGTCACCCGCAGTTGCTGATACTGGTTCAGCGACACCTAAATTGGTGTAATAGCGAGGTTGAACTTTTTGATCAGCATTTTTAGCCCAAATAACGGTTCCGCTTATTCTCCTAGTAACAGTGTCACCAAGTGCTGCTGTTCCAGTGAACTCACCTGGATGTGATGCAGCGCCTTTCATACGGATAATACCGCCACGATGTTTAAGACCACCTGGTTCTGACGTAATAGTGTCAGATATAGTTCTTGTCTTATAGGTACCTCCCGTATTATTAACGAAGTTACCTTCTTGGGCGTTTGCTTTGTATCCACCGAATATTATGATGGATGTAACTAACATTGAAGTTAGAATGTTTTTTAAACTAAGTTTGTTTAACATTTGTATACCTTTAAATTAAATGATTAAATTTATTTCGTTATTATATTTTCTTTTATATAATATTCAATTTTATAATTGAATAATTAAGTTTTTTTATTTGTAAACAATTTTTAATTTTATAAACTATACACTATATAGTCATAGTTATACTTTTCTCTTTTCTGATTGTTTTTATTGTAGCACAAATATATAAATTATTGAAAGCACGTAATTGTAATAATTATTTTTTTGAAACAATTTAAAGTATTTATCGTATAATTGAATGTATACTTTTAAATTAAATAATAATATAATTATTTTTTTATGAAACAATTTTGGTTGTTTCATTTTTTTTCAATAATTTCAAATAACAAAAAACTATTATGCTTGAGTGGGCTATTAGAAATGTGTGATTTTTTAAATCACAATTAAAAGATTCTTTGTGGCGCTAACTATAAGAGTGGTGCGGTAAGAAGCATATTCTTTCGCGAAAACTTTGCTCTTAAATATCGGCTTTACGAATGTTAAATAAAAGATTTCAAATAGCATAACAATTTTATAATTACAAAAATAACTTTTTTATTTCAATTTTCCAAATTTTTTCTTTGTTTTTTAAATATTTTTTTATTTCATTATTTTTGTCACTTTTTGCATAATGTTTGTCTTTTACATATCAAAAGGTGTGCCAAAAATTAAATCTTTACAAACTCCATAAAAATATAGTAGTTACAGGAGTCAAAAATATTCTTTTTTTTATAAATTTCAAAAAACACTTAACAAATTAGGATTTTTTTTATTTTGTTATACCGAACTTATTTCGGCATCACGTTATTATTTGCATTTTATTTTTACAAAAATAACTTTTTTTTCAAAAAACAAAACATTTTTTATTTTGTTATGCTGAACTTATTTCAGCATCCCGTTATTATTTGCATTTTATTTTTACAAAAATAACTTTTTTTTCAAAAAACAAAACATTTTTTATTTTGTTATGCTGAACTTATTTCAGCATCCCGTTATTATTTGCATTTTATTTATTACAAAAATAACTTTTTTTTCAAAAAACAAAACAAAATATTTTTTACTTATCTACTTCGCCCATTATAGGGTCGAGCGAGCCAATTGCTAAAACGACATCGGCTATCATTGAGCCCTCAATTACTTCAGATAAGCATTGCAAGTTCGCCGCAGATGAAGAACGAATTTTCATTTTATAAGGATGTCCTTCGCCGTTAGAAACAATAAAGAAGCCGAGTTCACCTTTTGAACCTTCTATTGCAGTATATGTTTCACCCGCAGGTATAGGCACGCCTTTATCAACTAAATTAAAATTAGAAATTAGTTCTTCCATTTTAGAATAAACATTTTCTTTAAACTGAAAAGTTGTTTTTACGTTATCTAATCTAATTTCGCCTTGCGGAATTTTATCTACTATTTGGCAAATTATTTTATAACTTTCTTCAATTTCTCTTATTCGGACCATTCCGCGAGCGTAGTTATCGCAATCGTTTTCAGTTATTACATCAAAATCTAATTCATTATAAACTAAATATGGTTCATCTCTTCTGAGGTCTCTTGGAATTCCACAAGCACGAAGCGGCGGTCCCGTAACCCCTAATTCTATTGCTCTTTCGGGCTTTAAAATACAAGTGCCTGATAACCTATCTATAAAAATTTTATTTCTTAAAATAACTTTTTTTATAAACTTCATTTTATCAGGGAATTGCTTTAAAAATCTTTTCAACTCTTCTATAGTTTCAGGTTGTAAATCATAAGCAACTCCACCTATTCGCGTGTAAGACGTTGTAAATCTTGCACCACAAATTAACTGAATTATATCATATATTTTCTCTCTTTCTGTAAATACCCAAACAAGCATAGATACTGCTCCTGCGTCCATTGTCATAGAACCAAATGCCATCAAATGCGAAGATATTCTTGCTAATTCGCAACATAAAACTCTTATCCATTGTGCCCTTTCGGGTGCTTCTATTCCTATTGCGTTTTCGCAAGCAAGAACGTATCCAACATTATTTGCAAGCGGCGAAAGATAATCTAATCTGTCCGTAAAAGGAATAAACTCGTGCAATCCCATATTTTCTGCAAGTTTTTCCATTCCTCTATGTAAATAACCAACTTCAGGAATTGCTTTAACGACTGTCTCGCCGTTGATACGCAAAAGAACTCTTAATACACCGTGAGTAGCAGGATGTTGCGGTCCCATATTGAGTATAATTTCATTTTCTAACGGGTCTAAATCTTCGTTTAGAACTGATTCTATTGAAGTATTATCGTCTAAAATTTTCTGATAAATTTTTTCTTGACGTATTTGATTTAATTCTTTTAGTTCTTCTGTAGTTTGGATATTCATAGTGAAAATACTTTTTTGATTACAAAAATAATAAAAAATTATTAAAAATTATTAAAATGATAAAATACAACAAAATGGCGTTGGATACAACGCCATTTTGCTATTTGAAACACAATTTTAATTATTTTCTGTATTATTTTTTGTTTCTTCTGTGGTATCTGTAGTTTCTACAGGTGCAACAGATTCTTCGGGAGCAGTTTCTACAGATTGTGCTTCTTCTACAACGGGAGCAGTTTCTACTACAGGTGCAACAGATTCTTCGGGAGCAGTTTCTACAGGAGTTACTGCTTCTTTTGTAATAGGTTTTTCTACTTTTTCTTTATTAGTAGTTGCTTTTTTAGAAGTTTTATTAGAGGTAGATTTTTTCTTTCTCTTATTAGAAACAGCACCATCTACAGGTGCCGACCAATCTACTAATTCTATTATAGCAGTTCTTGCTGCATCGCCACGCCGTGTTCCTGTTTTAGTTATCCTACAATAACCACCATTACGGGCTTCTACTACAGGCGCAATAGCATCAAACAATTCCTGTATAACACCTTTATTGCGAATTATTTTATAAACTAACCTTCTGTTATGAATATCTACCGTCTGACCTGCGGGAAGAAGATTTTGTTTTTCTCTTACGAGAGCGTGTTTTGCTTTTGTTATTATTGCTTCTGCAAAAGGACGTAATTCTTTTGCTTTTGCTTCTGTGGTATGTAATTTCTTGTGTTCTAATAGTGAAGCAGCCATATTAGCAAGCATAGCATCTCTATGACTTTTTGTTCTATTAAATTTTCTACCTGATACGTTATGTCGCATTGTTATATTATATATTATTAATCTAAAAAATAAAAACTATTGTAATAACTTTTTGTTATTAACAAAATTAAACATTACAAAAATAAGGAAAATATTTTAAATAAAAACTATAAAATATAACTTCTAAAATTAAAAACTCTGTCCTACTTAACTTATTCCGACATCTCCTAAATCATTAGTAAATACCGAAGTAAATACACTATAACAGCGTTTTTTCATACTTATTTATAGTATTTTTCAGGTGAAAGTCGGTGTTTTTCAAGTGAAAGTCGGAGTTTTTCAAGTGATTTCCACTTAATTTCAAGTGATTTCGACTTGATTTCAAGTGATTTCACTTGACTTCAAGTTAATTCCACTTGATTTCAAGTTAAATTCATTTG
>WRLB01000053.1 GCA_009777815.1 Bacteroidota bacterium | reverse complement strand
TATGCAATTTTCAATTATATAATTGCTTTTCCGATTATATAATTGCTTTTTCAATTGACAAATTGACATTTCTGTTTATAAATTGATTATCCGATTTATAAATTGGTTTTCCGATTATATAATTGGAAAAACGATGGTATAATTGGAAAAACGCTTCACCACCCCGTCATTTGCTTTCGCAAATGACACCCCTCCTCGGAGGGGAACTGTTCCCCTCCTGTGGAGGGGTAGGGGTGGTATAATTACATATCAGATGGAGATGCTGAAACAAGTTCAGCATGACACGTTTTTCGTTTGCATGACTGCTTAATCTGTTCTGTCATGCTGAATTTATTTCAGCATCCCCTAATTTAATTATTTGAACGAAGAATTGCTTCGATTTTTGCTCTTTTTTCTAACAAATTGCTATTACTTGGCTGCAATTCTATTGCATTTTCTATCACTTTAATTGCTCCCTCATAATTGCCTAACGCCTGATAAATATCTGATAAATGCTCGTAAACTTCGTAATTTTTGTTATCAATTTCTAATGAATTGAGTGTAAAAATTAACGCCTTTTCATACTCGCCCATCTGATAATAAATCCACCCCTTAGTGTCTAAATACTCGGGCGAAGACGGATTTTGCTCCAATGCTTTATTGCATAAATTTAGTGCTTTTTCTAATTGAATTCCGCGAACCGCCAGCGTATATGCGTAATTATTATAACTTATCGGGTCAATCTTTTCATTTTCTGTTATAATTTGCTCGTAAATTGAGTCAGAAGCCGCGTAATCATTAGTATTAAAGTATAAATTGGCGAGCAATCTATTCACCCGTAATTTAACCTCCATATTAACATTTGCGATGTTTAGAATGCTATTAAAGTAATTTTTTGCTCGTGCCGTATCATTATTATTAAGTGCGTAACTCCCCGCATTATATATCAGTATCTGCGAAAAATTGAAGCGATTATCAATATATTTTATGATATTTTGATAATATTTTTTGCCATCGGCTTGCTCTTTACTACCTTCTCTTGCAGCACTATTTAAGCGGACAAGAACATAATTATACAGCGTCTCTAACTCATCAATACTATAATTAGCGTCAAATTGACGCAAATTAGCAATTATGCTATCGGTTTTATCAATAGCGAACCAGATACTAACTAAATCCATCGCATATTTGAATTCATTAGGGTGAATTTGGATAGCGGTTTGCAAAATTTTGCTTACCTCATCGAAGTTCCTATTCATCTTTTCGCTGTTTATTAGGTGTTCCAAAGCGGCTTGATTTTCATATTCATTTATCAATTTCTTGTAAATATCTTTAGCGAGTGGCGATTTCTGATAATCATATAATCCAGCAAGATAGAACAACATATCTTCGTTTTCTTCAATATTTATCAGACATTCAACCGCAATCGTAGCATTTTTGACATCATTTAAGTTCAAATAAGCACGGCACAGAACTTCATAACAAGGCAGGAAATTAGGGTCTATCTTCAGCGATTTAAGAGCATACTCTATCGCTAAATTATGTTCGTTAATCCATAAAAAACAATCAGATATAGCAAACAATATCCCCGCCGTAGTATCATATTGGAGAGCCAACATATAATTAACAATCGCAAGAGTGTAGTTTCCTTTCTGTTTAGCAACAGCGCCATCAATAACATAAGTTTTGACCTTAATATCCATTTTATTTGTATCAATAAAGTTAAGGGAGCGGAATTGATGCTTTAGCCAGAAATCTCTTTTTTCATATTTCTTATTGCTTGCACACGAAAAGATAAAACACATTATACAGAAAATAGTCAGCCATTTATATATTGTATTATTCATATTCATTTTCATACTAATCGCAAAAATACGGATTTTTTATGTGGAAGCATTATTTAGCAGCAAAATTTATTAAAAAGTGTGTAAAAAATATAACATATTCAAAAAAGAAAATGAGTGTGTAGTAGTTCCATTTACCACAATTTTAGTTTACATTTTTTTCTAATGCCCAGTGAAAACATTCTATATATTTTTCTGCACTTTTTTTAGAAGAAAAATCTGTGTTCATTGCATTAATTCTTGCTTTATTTATGCTATCAGAATAATAAACAGATAATGCTCTATTTATCGCAAATGAAAAATCATCTGTATTGTAATTCCAAAATACAAAACCATTTCCACTATTATCAAAAGAACTAAACTCCCGCACTGTGTCTGCTAATCCGCCTGTTGCACGAACTATCGGCAATGTTCCATATTTCATTGCATACATCTGTGTTAATCCACACGGCTCAAAACGAGATGGTATTAATAAAAAATCCGATGCACCATATAAAGAATGTGCTAACGCCTCATTATACCCGATATAAACAATAGAAATATTAGGATATTTGTTTTTAATGTAATTAAAATAATTTTGGTAATGTATATCGCCTGAACCAATAATAGCAAAAGTAAATTTGTTATTCCACAAATAATCTTCTAAAATACGAATTAACAAATCGAAACCTTTTTGTTCTGTCATTCTGCTTACCATAGCGATTAGTGGAATATTGTCTCTGCCTACTATTCCATTATCTTTAAGAAATTTGCTTTTTAATTTTTGTTTATTATCTAAATTATTTTTATCGTAGTTTATAGAAATAGTTTTATCTGTGGCAGGATTCCATATAGAATAATCAACACCGTTTAGTATTCCAATTAAATCCCCGGCTCTATAATTTAGTGCATTATGAAGCCCTTCACCAAAGTATTCAGAACGAATTTCATTAGAATAAGTAGGACTAACGGTAGTAATTTTATCTGCAAACATTATTCCTATTTTCATATAATTTGTTCCGCCGTGATATTCGTGCCACGAACCTTGATAGAATTCTTGCATACCAAAACCACTATATAACATCGTGGATTCGGGAGCAAATCTTCCCTGATATGCTAAATTATGGATAGTAAATACCCCCGCTGTTTTAGAAAAGAAAGGAACATTTCTGTAATAACATTTCAAAAATGCTTGGCTATATGCAGTATGAAAATCGTGCGAATGTATTATATCGGGTTTAAAGTTTAATGTTTTTGCTGCCTCAAATATAGCACGAGATAAGAAAAGAAATCTACGAGGATTATCCAAAAAATCCTTTCCATCCATTCCATATAACCCATCCCTGCCATAATACTCATTGTGTTCTAATAGATAAACATCAACATCGGTGCCTGGCAACTTTCCGTGCAATAATGTAGCATATTCATTCCAATGTCCCATCGGCACAACTAATGTATGATTGGTCGGTTTGAATCCTAAATTATCTGCATCTATAAAATAAAATTTCGGAAGAATTATTATCGGATTGTGTCCTTGTTTTTTCCATTCAATAGATAATGCAGCAACAACATCTGCCAATCCCCCCGATTTCGCAAGCGGCACGCATTCAAAAGCAACAGTTAGTATATTCATAATGCAAATATAACACTTTTTTAGAAAATTATAATAACCTATAAAAATAAGAATTTCTGTATTCTGTCAAGCACGGCATGACATTTTTATAGGTATTCTTTTAATAATTACTTACAATTTTCTAATATCTGGCGGACAACTTCGCCTGTTATGTTATGTCCTTCGCCTGCTTTTCTGCCTTGTGCAGTAAATCTATTTGCTACTTCGTTAATGGTATCATTGCCGATATTTTTCTCACCTAATCTTGTTGCTAATCCAAGCGATTTAAAAAATGTTTCTGTTTTGTTTAATGCTTCTTTAATTTTCTCATCATCAGTGCCAGTGCTAATGTTCCAAACTCTTTCAGCGTATTGTAGTAATTTTTCTTTCTTTTGCTCTTTCATAGTTTTCAATAAACCGCAATGCAAAAGTGTTAATGTTTCGGCGTGTGTTATGCCGTGTAGTGCAGTAATCACGTGTCCTATTTGATGTGTAGCCCAATCTTGTGCGACTCCCATACCAATAAAACCATTTAACGCCATTGTTGCTAATAACATAAAATCAGACATTAGGTCGTAATCTTTTTTATTATTTTTTATCTTTGGAGCAATTTCTAAAAGCGAAATCAATATACCTTCTGCCCATCTATCCATAATCCGCGATTGGTTAGGATATGTTAAGTATTGTTCTGTGACGTGAACGAATGTGTCAGCAATGCCGCAAGAAATTTGGTAATCAGGCAAAGAATATGTTGTTTCAGGGTCTAATACAGAAAACACGGGACAGCGACTATAAAAAGGATATTTCTCTTTTGTGTCTGCATTTGAAATAACAGCACCTCTGTTCATTTCTGAACCAGTTGCGGGAAGTGTCATAACAGAAGCAAAATCAACACTATCGGCTGAATAGCCCTTTAATACTAAATCCCAAGCATCACCATCGTATTTAATACCTGCTGCAATAAGTTTAGTGCCATCTAAACAACTACCACCGCCGACAGAAAGTATAAAATTAATATCTTTCTTTTTAGCAATAGTAATTGCTTTTTTTAAGGTATCTATTTTAGGGTTCGGCTCAATACCCCAAAATTCAATAAAATCGTGGTCTTTCAGAGCAGTAACTACTTGGTTATACACACCATTTTCTTTAACAGAACCGCCACCAAATGTAAGCATAAGATTTTTATTTTTAGGTATTAGGTTCTCTATTTCTTTAATTTGTCCTTTTCCGAAGACAAGTTTAGTTGGATTGCAAAATGTAAAATTATCCATAAAAGTTTTTAAATTAAACAATAATAAATACAAATATAATGTTTTTTTTGGGGAAAAAAATACTATTTTTGTAATTGTAAAATTAAAATTTTCAAATTATTATGACAACAAAAATTAAGCACAAAATTATGAATATCGTAAAAGCAGTTTTTATTATAACTATAATATCTTTTACTACTACAGCAATGGCTGATGACCTAACCAATACACAAACAAATAAGCAAAATTCTGCTATAAACACGAAGCCAAATTCAAGAATAGGTGCATTATTAGGAATACAGATGTTTGATGATTCTGGTTTAAATAATTTAGATATTGGATGGGGAGCACATATATTTTGGCACTATGTATTATCTAATTATTTCTTTTTATCCATAAATACAGGATATAATCGTTATATCTACGACAATTATGATGGCTATAATAATTTAAATTCAAAAAAAATAGAATCAGAAGTTCCAATTACACTTGGAATCAATGTCTCGCTATCGCAATCTGCTATTTGTCCATACATAGGACTCGAATTTGGCAGATTAATACAAGAAGAAAAAACTAAATCTATTGGCACTATTGTATTTGGTATTTCTGCTCCATTATCAAAGTATTTGAGTTTAGAATCAAACGTAAAATTTGCAACAACAAATAGTCCAGAGTTTAATTTAGGAATAGCATACTTAATACCTTAAATAAGATGTATATAAAATTTTCATACCGCACTTGTTTTAACATCACCTTACTAATAACGGAAATAAATTCGGTATAAAAAAATATGAAAAGTTTTTGTTTTTAGAGGTTACACTATTTCTTTTAATTCTGTTGGATGTATTGCTTGATTAGAATCAACTATGGCATCCTGCGGCGAATTGTGAACCTCAAGCATTAAGCCATCTGCACCGAGTTCTAATGCGGCTTTAGAAATAGATTTAACATACTTATTACTTCCAGTAGAATGCGAAGGGTCAAATAATATTGGCAATTTAGTTTTTTCTTTCAATTCTAAAATGCCCGACAAATCAGGTGTAAAACGGAAAGTAGAATCAATCTGCTCAAACGTTCTTATTCCCCTCAAACATAGAATAACATTAGGGTTACCTGCTTGCAAAATATAATCTGCGGCTGCTATAAATTCATTAATTGTTGCTGACATCCCTCGTTTTAATAACACATATTTATTAGTTTTTGCAGTTGCTTTGCCGATTGATTTAAGCAATCCGTAAGATGTCATATTTCTGCTTCCAATCTGTATAATATCTATATATTCTTCATTACGGATATATTGCTGCAAATCTAAAATTTCTGACACCGTATACATTTTGTTTTTTCTTGCTGCATCGTATAAAAAATGCACTCCTTCGTCCTCTAAACCTTGAAAAGAATTAGCACAAGTCCTTGGCTTAAAACACCCACCACGAAGAAATTTTATTCCTATCTGTGCAATATCATTAGCAATATTATTTATCTGCAATTTGCTTTCTACGGTGCAGGGACCAGCAATAATTAAAGGTCTAATAGTTAGATATTCATTTATGGTTTGGAAGGATTCTTTTAGAACGTTTTCGCTTTTACTATCATTAAAAATTGCATTAAATATCTTTTTTATAAGAGATGGATTAAGATTATGAAAGTTATTTATCAGTTGATTAATAATTTCATTCTCTCTATTAATATTGTTAATTGGTAGCAAATTATTTAGTTTATAATCCATAATTTGCTGTGTTAGTTCTTTTCTTTTGTTCAGTAAATTGGCTATATCATTATCTATTTTATCAATATATTTTCTATATTTTTCTAACATAATTTTGTAAAAATAATGAAAAATTTATTCTTATTTTTATTTAAAAACAGGATTTCATCAAGATTGTAAGATTAGTAAGATTTTAATATTGGCAACTATGATAATCTAAATTAAATCTCGGTTCAAACAATTCACTTCTTTTTTTCAATTATTGACCATAGGATTGATAGTAATAAGATTGAAATTATTATTGATAAACTTATTATAGCATCTATGTGATATACTTGTGATATTAGCATCTTCACGCCAATATATAGCAAAATAACTGATATGCCGAATGATAAACGTTTGAAATATGCGATAATTGATGATAGCATAAAATACATACTTCGCAATCCAAGTATTGCAAATATATTAGAAGTATATAAAATTATTGGATCTTGTGTTATGCCGAATACAGCAGGAATGGAATCTACCGCAAATATTACATCAGATAATTCAATAGTTATTAAACATAGTAATAGAGGCGTTATACAGCGTTTCCCATTTTCTATTATTGTAAAACTTCCGCTTTGAATATTATTAGAAATAGGGAAACGTTTTTTTAATACTTTCATTATAAAGTTATCGCTGAAATCTTTATTTTCATTTTCTTTATGCACTATAAAAGTTTTTAGTCCTGTTAATATTAATATTATGCCGAATATTATTAGTAATACGTTAAATTCTATTTCTTTGCCAAATAATTCTACTGGTGGCAAATATGTTAATTTAATTAGTTCTACGCCGACAAAAATAAATATCGCTCTTAGTATTACTGCTCCAAGTATTCCCCAAAATAATATCCTATGCTTAAATTCTTCAGGAACATTATAATAACTAAATATCAATACAAATACAAAAATATTGTCTAATGATAATGATTTTTCGGTTAGATATGCTGCAAAATACTCGGTTGCTTTTACATTTCCGAATTCATAAAATATAAATACGCCAAATAATAATGCTAATACTATCCATACTAAAGTCCATATAGTTGCTTCTTTGGTAGATAAGACGTGTTGTTTTTTGTTAAATACTCCTAAATCAAAAATTAGACATATTATTATAACAACAGCAAAGATGAGTAATAAAAAGTTTTCTGACATATTATTTAAAGTTATTTCAAATACAAAAATACTAAAAATTTATTTAACCATAAAATCTTGCAGATATAATGGCTGAATGTCAATAGAATTACTTATTTCTTTATTCATATATAATTTTGCTCCAAATTCGGCTATTGTGTTGGCAGTTATGTAAGATAAATTAGAAACATATTTGCCAATTTTAATATCTATCGGATAATTAGTTGTGATAATAACATTTTCGTTAAGATATTTCTCGTATAGCGAATCTAAACTAATTAATTCTGCTTCATTAAGTTTAATACCTGTATTATCAAAAAGTTGATAATAAACTAAATTACTATGCGAAGAAATAATAGAAAGAATATTTGCACCTAAATTTTTTGCAAAACTAATAGCATTATAAGATAAAGCACATAAAGTAGGAACAGCAATTAAAGAAATTTTGTTTTCAGAATCAAATGTAATACCTTTTGCTATAGATACGCCAATACGCAAGCCCGTCCAAGAACCAGGTCCTATAGAAATTGCAACTGCATCAATTTTAGAAATATCATAATTATTATCTTTAATGATTCTATTGCACAAATCAGCACAAAATTTATCGTGTTTATTGCCAACATAAATGCTATATTCAGCAATTAATTCATAATTCAAAGCATTTTCTAAAGGATGAAACCTCCCCAATGCAACACTACATATTTTCCCTGATGTTTCTATAGCAAGAATTATTTTATTATACATTTTATATCTTATTATATTTTTTGTAACTTTTTATAAACAAATGCAATATACATATTTTTCAAAAAAACCACATAAATTTAATGTGGCATCTACTAATTAAAAATTAGGGATTCTGAAACGAGTTCAGAATGACAGAATAGAAAAACATCGTCATGCTGAATTTATTTCAGCATCTCATAAATTATGTAATTATACATCACAGGGATAAATCCCTGTGTTAAAAAGATGATTATTTAACACGGGAATTATCTACTTTAACACGGGGGCTTGCCCCCGTGCTAATAATAAATATGTTATTTGTATTAAAAAATGTGTAACGGGTATTAAAAAATGTGTAATTATGTAAAAATTACCTTAATCGGATACTGAAAAAGGTGAATCGGATACTGCTTAAGCAGGAAATTTACCTGCTTAAGGAGGAAAAGTTCCTGCTTAAGCAGGAAAAGTTCCTAATTATTTTGCATCCGATTTATGTAATTTTTACATAATTTAAGATTAAATAGCGTCTAAACATAGTAAAATAAGGGGTGTTGAAATGAGTTCAGCATAATAGAATAATAAAAAAAAACATATAGCCGAAGCTATATGTTTAAGTTATGAATACAAAAATTTAAATTTTAACTTTATACAAAAATAACTTTTTTTTTCTATTTTCATATATAAAAAAATAAATAATATGACACTTAAAGAACTTAATTTTTTCATTAAACCCATTTCTAAAACTAATAATAGATTCCTTAATTTTGCTAATATAGTTGCTCTTTTAAGTGTAGTTGTGGGAGTTATAGCATTATTAGTTTCGCTTTCTATTTTAAATGGTTTTGATAATGAATTACGCAATACTGCTCGTAAATTTACTTCTGATATTTCTGTTCAAACTATTAACGGCACTGATTTAATTGATATAAATGAGAAAATAAATACGCTAAATGATATAAAAGAAATTACTAATATCAATCCTGTTATACAAACCGAAGCAATACTTTCTGTCGGCGAACATATTGATGGAATATCTATGCAATCTATCCCTAATGATATAGAAAAATTTGCTCTAAAAGATAAGATTATTGATGGCAATCTTAATTTTTCTAATAACAATAATGAAATTATTATCGGGCAACATTTAGCAAAAAAACTAAATCTTAAAATAGATGATAAAATACTGATATATGCTATTAAAGACAAGGAACATATTAGTTTTTCTTCTGCAACTTATGGCAATTTTATTGTAAAAAGTATATATAATACGGGTATGTATCAATATGATAATAGTGTAGTTTTTGTGCCGATTGATAACCTTAAAACATTTTTAGAAAAGCCAGATAATACTGCTACATATTTAGAAATATCGCTGCAAAACATAGATAAAGTTGATATAATTTGCAAGCAAATAGATGCAATATTAGGGTATCCTATTTTCTCAATCTCATATTATGATATTAATCGCTCCATTTTTGCTTGGATAGAATTACAAAAACAACCTATACCTTTAGTCCTTGCTATTATTAGTATCGTAGCGGCTATGAACATAATAACAATGCTAATTATAACTATTATAGAAAAAGCAAATACTATCGGAATATTAAGAACATTAGGGCTAAATCGCAAAAGTATTTTAAAACTATTTATATATTTATCAGTGCGAGTTGCATTTATTGGAGCGTCTTTGGGAATAATTTTATCTGTCGGCTTCGCATTTATGCAAAACACTTTTTCTTTAATAAAATTAGACAGCAAAATATATTTCGTTGACTTATTACCCGTAGAAATTACTTGGAAATACGTAATTATAGTAAGTTTTTTATCTTTATTATTTTCATTTATTGCCTCATTAGTTCCTTCAATAATAGCCACACGCATATCTCCAATCAAAGCAATAAGATTTAAATAGTTGCTAATTATAGTAAAATAGGGGATTCTGAAACGAGTTCAGAATGACAAAATAACCACCCCGTCAGTGCAATTGCACTGCCACCCCTCCACGGGAGGGGAGACATTTGCTTTAGCAAATGACGGGGTGGTTATTTTGTCATTCCGAACTTGTTTCTGAATCCCCATAATTAAATACATAATAACATTAAAAAATACAACTTTTTAATTCATATAAATTATATTTTCACAAAAAAATACATTTTTTTATTACACAACGTCCCGTGGACTCCTTATTTTATTAGTATTGACGGCATTACAAAAATATATTTTATATGTTTTTTTAATAATACTACTTTTTATAAGTTATACATTTTATTAGTATTTATATAACTTCCTTCCCCGTTTTTAATATATATAAATGTT
The DNA here is from genome assembly GCA_009777815.1 of Bacteroidota bacterium. GTDB lineage: Bacteria > Bacteroidota > Ignavibacteria > Kapaibacteriales > UBA2268 > WRLB01. The sequence continues at coordinate 2,530 of WRLB01000053.1, read as the reverse complement.
ATAAGTATATTATTTTTCAAATAGTTATGTTTTTGAAAAATGTATTTTTTATATAATTTTTTATATATAACTATTTTGTAAGTATCTTATTTTATTAGTAGTTATATTTTAAAAAACACGTTTTTATATAGTTTTTCATTTTATAATACTATGTAAGTTATATATTTTTAATATACTTACATTTTTGGAAAAACACATTTTTATATGTTTTTCATTACTTTTTTTATACGTTTTTTAATATAAAAATACTTGTGAAGCCGTATATTTATTAGTATTGACGGCATTTTAATATGCAATAAAAAAACAATTACATAAAAAACCATCCACTAAAAATATTTTCACATTTTTTTATAAAAACGTCCAACTACTACAAAATAACAAAAAACCACTACAAAACTACAATTTTTCCTATACAAATGCCTAAAAGTGTGTAAAAAATATCACACTTCAAAAAAACTTTTTTTTTAAATATTTTTTTTTGCTTGTTTTTCACTTAAAATGTTTGGAAATTAAAAAAAAAGTTTATTTTTGTAATTATAAAATTGCTTTTGTTATAAAAAAAAGCAAAAACGGGAAACGAAAATATTTTAATCATAAATAAATGGGAATCAAAATGGCAACTAAAAAAAGTAACGCCGAAGGAACACAAAACAATAACGTTCCTGCAACAAAAATTAACATTACAAAAGAAGAAATGTTGTGTTATGTGCTTGAGCATTGTTTAATTAACAAATACAAATGCGAACCTGATATAGACGAAAAAACCCAAAAGGCAACAGGTGGTTTTGTAATACTTGCAAACAATTTAGAATCATATATAGGTGTGAATACTTGCATTATTCTACTTGATATGATGAAAAAACACAACATAAATAAATCAACAGCAGTAGAGTGGTATTTAAGTGACCGCTATATTGAAGATTTTTTATAACCTTCGGTGCTGGCGCACAGGGAGGTTCGACTCCTCCCGCCGAGCAAACTTTTATAATATTTAATTAGGAGAACCCTAAATGAAATGCAATAACGAAAAAATAGCCGACGCGCTATATAACAACAAACGTGAACAAGCAGAAAATACTAAATCTGCCAACACGGACAAAACCGAAATACTCGCTACAAGAAAAATGGGCTTCGGCTCCAGCGATGCAGGTATGATAATGGATATCGCTCTGAAAGGCAAAATCCACAAAACAGAACACCTTAAACGACTCGCCGTTTTAGAAGGGTTGATAGAACCTGATAACTTCACTAATAAGTATATGGAAGCAGGGCATCAACGCGAAAAAGAGATTTTTGATTGGTTCTGTAAAACAAATCCGAAAGCAGAATATCAGCACAATCCACGCATAGAATTAGGCAATGGTGTTGATTTGTTTGAAACACACGGCTTTAAACTATTCTCTCATATTGATATTGTTATTAAATATATCCATGAAGATGAATATGATGATTATTATGAAATAGTAGAAGTAAAAACTTCGCAAGAGCCGATAGAAGTGGTGTTCGAAAAATACAGGTCGCAACTGCTTTGGCACGTTCTGATGGCTGATTATAGTCATAGTTTAAGCGGTAAAATAACGCTTATTCATTATGCAGAAAACTTTAATAATGAGCCGTTTGATGCTGATAAGATGACTATAAAATGCATCCAATTCACTGATGGGTATAAAAAAGTTTGTAACCCTGTAACTTAATTATAATCAATTTAAAAATTTCTATGTAATAAGTAATAACTAGTGCCACTGCTACCTCCTGCGTCTGTTCCCCATCTTCTATAATGAATCAAACCGTATTTATTGCTCAATATAGTTTTTATACTAGCACCATTACCACCATTTGGATGATTTGGATAATCTTTAAACCAAGAACATTCAAACATAATACAATCAGAATAAATAAAATCTTCACCATAATCCTCATATCCCCACAAAGTTTGATTGCTATAATTACCTCTTTGAACTGTTATAGGAAACCATTCTGCTTCATCATCCTGATTTGTTCCTAATAAAGAATCTATTACTTCACCTTCTTTCCAATTATAATTAATTTTACATCCTACATATTTTAAAATAACAGTTAAAAGCGAATCCTTCAAATAAAACAGTTCTATATTTTTTTCTGTATTTGTATCGGAATCCCAAGGTGAATACTCTTTAGAAGTTCCTAAATATTTACTTTCATTATCGCTAATAATTTCAATAGAATCAATAATAAATGTATTAAACCTAATAGGGCTTAATCCTGTTTCATAAGTCCAACTGTTTCCAATTTTCAGAAAAGGAAACATTTCTTCCTTTTCTTTTGGAGGGTTTGGTTCCGTTGGCTCTTTAGTGTTACACGCTGCCAGAAAAATTGCAATTATCACACAAAATACTGCAATTTTTAAATATTGTTCTTGTCTTGAATAATGCATAATATACATTCCATTGCTTAACTAATTACAAAAATAATAAAAATAAATGAAATTTCCAAATGTTTTTATAAAAATATGTAAGTATTTGTAAAATAGGAAGTTATAAAAAAATAGAAA
>WRLB01000052.1 GCA_009777815.1 Bacteroidota bacterium | reverse complement strand
AAGTGATTTCACTTGTTATCAAGTCCTTTTCACTTGTTATTTTTTGATATTTCGTAGATATTTACGATAATTTGGTATATAATTTGCTTTTTTTATTTTACTTCAAATAACATTTAGTTAAGTTCAAATAGCATTTAGTTAATTCCGAGCAAAATATTGTTAAGTACGAGCAAAAAGTTGTTAATTCCGAGTAAAAAGTTGTTAATTCCGAGTAAAACTTATTAGCACGGGGGCTAGCCCCCGTGTTAAAGTAGATGTAATTTTTGCTTATCCTACGAAGGCATTTAATGTAGGAATCATTTGAAATAATTGTATAGTAAATGCTTTCAAATTAGTTATAAAAAAAGGCAACAATACCACAATTAACACAAAAGTTATTATTAGTTTTGGCACAAAAGTGAGCGTTTGTTCTTGTATTGAAGTCGCTGCTTGAAAAATGGAAATAGTTAATCCTACTATTAAAGATGCAATTAAAATAGGACCGACAGTCATCAATACATACCAAAAAGCTTCACGGACAATATTAATTATCATTTGTTCAGTCATAAAAAATTATTTACAATATGCGTGCCGTTTGTTTGTTGGTGCTATAAATAGGTGTTTAGTTGGATTACTTTTTGTTATTATTATGCAACTAAATTATATTATACATAATGTCTTTTCATTGGAAAAAGCAAAAAGATTGTTCATTGTTCTGTAAAATTATTGTAACATATAAAAATATTATGCCGGACTTGTTTCGGCATTCCCTTATTAAATAAGCACTGAAATAAATTCATAATTATATATTAGAAACTTTTTTTTATATAGTATTGGCAATACTTATTTATAGAACATTGCGGACATTTAGGACGGCGAGCAATACAAATGCTTCTCCCATGATTGATAAGCAAATGTGTAAACTTCACCCAATATTGTTTAGGAACAATATCTATTAGTTGTTTTTCTATGTTTTCAGCGTTTTTAGTGCTAACTATTCCAATTAAATTGGTAATTCTAATGACGTGAGTATCTACAACTATTCCTTGTGGCTGAAAATAATTTCCAAGCACACAATTAGCAGTTTTTCTTCCAACACCAGGTAAAGTAGTAAGTTCATCCATTGTTTGTGGAACAGCCGAATTAAAATTGCTAACTAAAACTTTACTTGTTTCTATAATGTTTTTTGTTTTATTTTTATAGAATCCCGTAGACATAATTATGTTTTCAACATCAGGAACATTTGCAATAGAAAGTGCTTCAGGGGTAGGATATTTAGAAAATAAAACAGGCGTAACTATATTAACTATTTTATCTGTGCATTGTGCCGAAAGCATAGTTGCTATTAGCAATTCAAAAGGAGATAAATGTTGCAAATCTGTTTTTGCGTTAGGATAAATATATTCTAATATATTAATTATTTTAATTATAATATTTTTTTTTAACATAAAACTTATATATTTACTATTGCTATTATAATCTAAACTCTTCTAATTCTTTTGATTTACTTTCCCAATTGGCTATTTTTTCTTTAAGTTGGGATTGTAGATTGGCGTATTCTTTTTTCTTGCTGGCTAATTCTGATGATGACATAAATTCAGGTGTCTGAAATAATTTTTCTAATTCTGTTAATTCTTTTTCTAATTTTATTATTTCTGCTTCTAAAAATGCAATTTGTTTTGCTAAACGATTTTCTTCTTTTTGTTGATTTTTCTTACTTTGCCTATCTTGTTGTGATGCTGAAACATCGGATTTAGATTGGTATTGAGTATATTTTTCATTTTTAATTCGCTCTTCTAATTGTGTTAAAAGTTCCAAATTATTTTTTTCTAAATAATAATTTATATCGCCTGCATATTCTTTTATCGTGTGATTTTTAAACTCAATGGTTTTATCTGTAAGCCCAGACAGAAATTCTCTATCGTGAGAAACAATAATTAATGCACCTGTAAAATCGGATAATGCTTGTTTTAATACATCTTTTGAAATCATATCTAAATGATTTGTTGGCTCGTCAAGTATAATAAAATTAGCAGGAGTGAGGAGCAATTTACATAGCGCAAGGCGTGCTTTTTCGCCACCCGAAAGAACTTTCACCTTTTTATAAACGCTATCACCACTAAACAAAAATGCTCCCAATAATGAACGAATTTTAGGACGAATCTCACCAATTGCTGCTTTATCAATAATATCTAATACAGTCATATCTCCTGATAACATCTCTGCTTGATGCTGTGCAAAGTAAGCAATTTCAGCACTACCACCATAATTTAATGTGCCATCATAACTTTCAGTTTTTGCAAATATTTTTGCAAGTGTAGTTTTTCCTTCACCATTCTTTCCCACAAAAGCAATCTTTTCACCTCTTTCAACAGCAAAATCAATTTTATCTAAAACTATTTTTTTGCCATCGTAGGACTTTATTAATTCTTTTGCTTCTACTATTAATCTTGAACTACGAGGAGGTTCGGGAAATTTAAATTTTAATGACGATACATCTTCTACCTCTACTTCTATTTTTTCAATTTTATCTAATAATTTCTGTTTAGATTGCGTCCTTGATGCAAATCTTGCTTTTGCTTTAAATCGTTCTATAAAACGCTCTGTTTGTGCTATTTGACGTTGTTGATTCTTGTATGCGTTCATCTGTAACTCTCTTTGCTGCTTTCTTTGTTCCATAAACATTGAATAAGCATACGGCAAATCATAAACATTGCCTAAAGAAAATTCTATCGTTCTATTAGTAATAAAATCAAGAAATGCCTTGTCGTGTGAAACAATTATAACACTGCCCGAATAGTTTTTCAGAAAAACCTCAAGCCAACGAATAGAATCAATATCAAGATGGTTTGTTGGCTCATCAAGTAAAATGCAATCAGGAGCAGAAAGCAATATCTTTGCAATTTCAATACGCATCTGCCATCCACCACTAAATTCAGATACTAACTTGCCAAACTCCTCCCTCAAAAAACCTAATCCAATTAGAACCTGCTCAACATCAGCATCACTACTATGTCCGCCAATTATAGCAAATCGCTCATCTATATCACTTAATTCGTGCAAAAGTGCCATATATTCATCGGATTCGTAATCAGTTCGTTCTGTAATTTCTACGGCAATTTCTTCTCTTCGCAATTCTAAATTACGGATTTCCACTAATGCGGTTGCAGTTTCTTCAAACACGGATAGTGCAGATTGAGTTTTTATATCTTGCGGTAGATAACCTATTTTATATCCTTTGGGGAAGTTAATTTTTCCTGTTTCAGGTGACATTTCACCTGCAATAATTTTTAGAAAAGTAGTTTTACCTGACCCGTTCCTTCCAATCAAACCTATTCTATCATTAGGTTTAAGTGCAAACGAGAAGGAATCAAACAAATACCTACCTCCGAACTGAACTGATACATCTGTTGCTGTTAGCATTGCAATTAAAATTATTAAAGAATGCAAAAATACGATAATTTATAGAAATAAAATTAGGATGATAAAAAGTAATCACCGAAAATGTGAATACTTTATAGAAGGAATAAGAATATATAAAAAACAATTTTGTTTTATTTTAAAATATTTTTCTTATTTTTGTAATATGTTAAATAAAAATAAAGTAAAAATTATGAACTCTTTAATTAAAATCAACATCGTAGCAATAATATTTGCTGTAAGTTTTAGTGCAAAAATGAATGCGGATTGCACTAACCCATTAGTTATTACTGACGTTACTAACCCACCTGTAATCACAGAACCTACTTGCATAAAATTTGATGAAAGTATTACAGAAATACCTGATAGTATATATAGTACAGATTACTACCCTGAAAGAGGTGGCAATAATATTACAGGGGTAATTGGCGAAAATGTAGTAAATATTGGCAGTCAATCTTTCTTTTGTTATCCAGGTGGTCAAATTGCAGAATTATCGTTGCCGAATGTAGAGGTGATTGGCGATCATGCTTTTCTTGCCAATCAAATCACAGAATTATCGTTGCCAAATGTAGTAACTATTGGCGATTATGCATTTTATGATAATCAAATCACAGAATTAAATTTGCCGAATATAGAAACAATTGGAATGGGTGCATTTGAATATAATCAAATCACAGAATTAAATTTGCCAAATGTAGTAACTATTGGCGATATTGCATTTGCATATAATCATAAAATCACAGAATTAAATTTGCCAAATGTAGAGGTGATTGGCGATTATGCTTTTCTTGTCAATAAAATCACAGAATTAAATTTGCCGAATGTAGAGGTGATTGGCGATCATTCATTTTCTGGCGGCAATCAAATCACAGAATTATCGTTGCCGAATGTAGTAACTATTGGAAGAAGTGCATTTGCTTCCAATAAAATCACAGAATTATCGTTGCCGAATGTAGTAACTATTGGCGATATTGCATTTGCTTCCAATAAAATCACAGAATTAAATTTGTCGAATGTAGTAACTATTGGCTATATTGCATTTGCAGAAAATCAAATCACAGAAGTTATTTTACCAAATGTAACAACGATTGGAAATTTAGCATTTAGGTTTAATCCATTAAAATCAGTAGTTTTAGGCACAGATTTTACAATTCCTAAATTAATAAAAGCAGATAGTACTGAATTGGGACCATTTTATGCTGTAAAAACCGAAGAGTCGGATTTAATATTAGGGGAGTTTGTTCTGCCCGAAAGAGATGGCAATAAGTGGAATGGCTATACTTGGAAAAGTATCACAATATTAGGTATAACAGAAAAAACTATCGCAACATATCTAACAATTTCGCCAAATCCGACTTATTCTGATGCAATAATAAGTTTTTGTTTGCTTGAGAGTTGCGATATAACTTTTGAGATTTGCGATGTTTTAGGGAATGTTTTATATACAATTTCTAACTTTTACGATGCAGGTGAGCATAAAGAAACCCTTAATACAAGCGACCTTTTAAGTGGCAACTACATCTGCCGAATGCTCGCAAAAAATAAGCAAATCGCAAGCGAGAAGTTCGCAGTGGTGAGGTAAAGTGCTATAAAAAAAACGTATATTTGCAAATTGTTTTTTATAATAAATAAAAATTATGGCTATAAAAAAATTAGATGAATTAGTCCAAATCGCTACCTCGCGTGGCGTAAAAAAAATAGTCGTTGCCGCTGCCGAAGACGACCACGTCCTTAATGCTGTTAGTAGTGCTAAAAAAGCAGGTATCGTTGAACCAATTTTCGTTGGCAATACAGAAAAAATTAAAGAAATTGCTAAAAGCGAAAGCATTGATATTTCAGGTATTAGAATAGTAGATGAACCTAATCCTGCTATATCTGCTAAAAGAGCAGTAGAGTTTTGTGTAACTGGTGAAGCACAAATACTAATGAAAGGGCTTGTTGCCACAGCCGACCTATTACGTGCCGTTCTAAATAAAGAAACGGGTTTGCGAACAAATGATATGCTTTGCCATATCGGTGTATTTGAATTGCCTGCATACCATAAATTATTGACCATCACAGACGCTGCACAAAATATAGAACCAACTTTCGAAGAAAAAGTTAAAATTATTAATAGTTGTGTAAAATGCCTAAATAAATTAGGTATTGAAAAACCGAAAGTTGCTGTATTAGCACCCGTAGAAGTAGTTAATCCAAAAATTGAATCTACTATTCAAGCAGCAATGCTAACCCAAATGAATAGAAGAGGTCAAATAAAAAATTGTATTATCGATGGACCTTTAGCATTAGACAATATTGTTTCTAAAGAAGCATGCTCACATAAGGGTATTGTTACTGATGTTGGAGGTGATGCTGATTTAATTGTGTGCTATAATTTAGATGTAGGAAATGCTATATACAAATCATTTAGTTATCTTGCAGGAGGCACTATTGCGGGCAACATACTTGGTGCAAAAGTTCCTATAGTTCTTACTTCGAGGGCAGATAGTAATAGGTCAAAATTTATGTCTATCGTTTTAGCGGCAACAAATTGATTGACTGAATAATTCTTTGTGTAACATTAAAAAAATAAAAAACAATGTTATGCTGTGTTTGTTTCGGCATCTACATAAAATTAGCAATTATGCAACACAGTGATGAATCCCTGTGTTAAAAAGACGATTATTTAACACGGGGGCTTGCCCTCGTGCTGAAAGGAAATAACACGAGGATTCATTCCCGTGCGGGGTATAATTTTTTTAATTTATTTTCATTATATTTGTAAAGTTTTATTAAATTATTTAGAGTTTTTTATGAAAATTAAAATTGTTTTTATAGTAATTATTTTATTAGCATCTTTGTTTTCTGTGAAAGCACAATTTGTAGAAGATGCGTTGCGATTTGTAAGTCCTAATGTGTCGCCATCTGTTAGAGCATCATCATTAGGTGTATCGTATTTTGGCTTTGCTGATGATGGCAGTGCTGTAGTTGTTAATCCTGCGGGGATGACATTAGTTCCTGTCGGCGAATTTGGAATGGGAATAAACCTTACCAACCATAAAACAAACACTAATTTTTTAGGCAATACTAAAAAAGAATTAACAAACGAATTATATTTTACTAATATAAATTTTGTTTGGTCCAGTATTAATTTAAATTCAGATGAGTATTACGAAACCCCGCCACCAGAAAATAAAATTAAGGTGTCTTGTGGATTTGATTACCATATAAGTAATGACTTTGTGGTAAATTCTGTTTATAGTGGATTTAATCCTTTAAATTCTTTTATTGCAGAACAAGCACACCAAAAGCAAGAATGGGTGGGAAGTTTCGGACTCGTGGACAGCAACTATAATGCTTTAATTAAAAATAATATATATCAAGAAGGATATGTTTATGAAAGTGGTGGATTGCACAACCTGTCATTCGGCATGGCTTGTGATATTAATCCAATATTTGCTATCGGAGGCACTTTTACAATGAAATTTGGAACATTTGATTATTCTCGCAAATACTTCGAAACAGATAAAGATAATATTTATAACCAATATTTTATTGATGATATGCATAGATTAACTGTTAGAGAAGTATTAACACAAGATTTGTTTGGAATAACAGGTGTATTAGGGCTTCAAGCAAGATTAAGTCATTATTGTAGATTAGGTTTATCGGTACGTTTCCCAACTTTGATGCACGATTCAGAATATTTTTCAACCAACTATGAAGTCCTGTTTGACAATGATGAATTTGATAAATATCCTACAGGAACAATGTTTAATAAATATAAAATAATTACTCCTTTTGAAATTACTTTGGGGGCATCAGGCAATACTTCGGGCTTATCTTATTCTGTATCCGGTTCTATATTAAATGCAGCAAGCACATATTTTTCTGTTGATAAAAATAATATCAATTTAGATTATGATGCTCTGTTGTATTTTGATGAATTGAACGAAATAATAGAAGAAGTATTAACTACGCAATTTACGATTGGTGCAGGTTTAGAATATAAAATTCCTAATATCCCATTGTATTTGCGAGGAAGTTATACATTGCAGACCTCACCTTATAAAAATAAAACATTATGCAGTGATAAAAGTATTATCGGCGCAGGAGTGGGCTTACTATTAACTAATAATTTGATATTAGATGCTTCATTTGTTTATACAACACAGGAATATCGCCGAGCAAATTATGGTAGTGAGGCATTTCCTATGTATTTTTCATTTTACAATGTGAAACATACACCTACAAACTTCCAACTCGGAATAAGATACAGGTTTGATTAAAAATATGATGTGTGTTTATATCATTATGTGACATATACCAAGCACGGAATGACAAAGAAAATGTCGGAAGTATAGTGAGAAAAGAGTAGAGAAAAACGTATTTTTGCATAAAATATTAAAAGTATAATGGCTAAAAAAATAATTTTATTGGTTATAATTCTATTCTTTGCAACATTAACTACTAATGCTGAAGTGAATTGGGATGACTATTATTGGGAAAAAATGACTATTGTTCCTAATGATTTCCCGACATCATATTGGTTAGAGTTCTATTTCTTGCCTGATAATCCCCAATATGGTTTTGCGGTTGGAACAGCAGGCACGAATCCTAATAGTGGTGGCAGTGGTGTTTTTGCTAAAACATATGATAGCGGTAATACATGGCACGCTTCATATATTTCGGGAGGCAGTTTTCACGCAGAATCAGTTGTATTTATTGATATAAACACGGGATATTGTTCTGGACCTGGCTCTTTGTATAAGACAACTAATGGTGGAACAAGTTGGAATCTTGTAAGAAACTTTAATGGTTCTTGGGGATGTTATGCAATAGATAATAATGTTTGGATTGCCGAAGGAAATTGTTCTAATTTAGGTCAAAAAATGTATAGTTCTACTAATGGTGGAAATAGTTGGCAAATCTCAACAATACCTAATTCTACTAATAATCATATTACTGACTTTAAAATGCTCGATAAAAACAAAGGATATGCTATTGGAAGTGGTGCTATATTTATGACCTCTAATGGTGGCGAAAGTTGGTATGAATTATGTAATACAGAAAAAATACAATGGACAAGTAGTCCATTAGATATAACTAATATCAATTGGCACGAAGATATAAACATATATAATAGAAGCATATTAATTCCTGCTTCGGGAGGATGTTATGGCGGAGGTTATGGATATCGTCAAGGTGCAGCATTATTTTCGCCCGATATGGGACTAACTTGGAATACTTTTAAAACAAAAGGTTCTATGTTTGGAACTTGGCTTACAAACGATTCTTGTGGCTGGGTATGTGGATATTATAAAGAAGTTTATTATACAAGAGATTATGGTAAAAATTGGCACTTAATGAATTGCGGAATAGAAAACAATTCTCATATGGATGACCTGTGGTTCATCAATGATACTACGGGATTTATATGTGGACAAGGAGGCATATATAAATTAAAGAAAAAAGAAGGTAGTATTAGTATTTTAGGCGATTCACTCGCTTGCCAAACAAATTATGTTATATTAAAAGCAGATAACGACTATAAACAATATGAGTGGTATCAAATAACAAGCCAAGGCGATACTATTCCAACTAATAAAAAAGGAAAAGAAGTAGTTATAGAAAATGCAGGAAAATATATTGTTAAAGGTATTCAAGTAGATGATTGCTATTATGTGTATTCTGAACCATTTACCATATCAAGAGGGAAAAATAAGCCCGATATTACACTAACTACATATTGTTTCGGTGATGAAATAATTTTTGATTTTAAAGATATAAATGATACTATTTTAGAAATAATTTTTAATCCTGAAATTGAATATTCAAATACAGGTGCAACTCCTCCACAAAATAATAATTTTGTTTTGACTGATTATTCAGAAGATATTAACAGAGTTGGTTTTGTGTATGGTAATGTAGAAGAAGATTGCATAGATACACTTTGGTTTGATATTACTTTCAAAGAGCGAGTAAAACCTATACTAAAAACAGATGGTGCTACTACTTTTTGTGATAACATAATTAGAACTCTATATATAGAAAATGCAGAACTATTTACTAATAATACTTGGTATTTAGAAGAAAATCAAATTGCAAAAGATGTTCCTTCGCTTAAACCAACACAATCAGGAACATATAAAGTAGTTGCTTCAATAGACGGAAATTGCACCGATTCATCCGATATTGTAGCAATAACTATAACTGATGAAAGAGATGCTTTGCAAATAAAAATGGATTCTACATTTTTTATTGATTCTGTTAATTATGGCAAGGAAAGTTATCGTAAGTTTATATTACACAATATAAGTAATAAAGAATTTGTTCTAAATGAAGTTAATTTTAGATATAAGTTTGCATTTACTACTCCTATGTCGCAATTTCCTATTACAATTTTGCCAAACGATTCGGCAGAACTAATTATTTGTTATTCGCCGACTAATCTTAATTTGCAGTATGATACAATATATATAAATGATAATTGCAGCGTATTAGATATTCCTTTAAGTGGTTTTGGCAAGCCAAATGCTGATTCTACAACTGGCGTTTGCGATATAACAATTGCTATTTCTACACATTCTATTACGCAAAAAGAAATTATCAAACTTGGACTTCCTGTTCCTAATCCGACAGATAATAAAAGTAAAATTAGTTATAAAATAATTATTGAAAAACCTGAACCAAATATTACAAAATCTTATTCTAATAATAACATCCCGCAACCTGATGCTAATATGAGCAAAAACTTTACTTTGCAATTATACGATATAATTGGCACTCCAATAGATATTAATTATAATATAGACGCAAAAAATATAGAAATCACAGATAATACAGAAACACATAACGGCGAAATTAACTTTGATATGAAAACATTAAATTCAGGCGTATATTTCATTAGAATAACTTATAGCACAGCAAGTAAAGTGTTCTCAATAATAAAAAGATAAAGATGCTGAAACAAGTTCAGCAGGACATACATTAAATCCCTGTCCTGCTGAACTTGTTTCAGCATCCCCTAATTATGTTAGCAAGTTGCTAAATAGTTACTGATTTTGATAAATAAAAAAAGAAAATGTAAATAATTATGTAAAATTTAGTTAATTTTGATAAAAATAAAATAATAAGCAAACATTTTTTTATAATATATTATAAGTATTATTTTTGCAACAAACTAACTTTTTTTAATAATGGAATGGCAGAATATATAAACAAAATATTTAATGATAAGGTAATAATTCAACGGATAAAGAAAAAACTTCCCGAATTATTTCAAATGGCAAATGCTGAAAGTTCACGAGCAGGAAAAGTAGGTATGGAAGTCGGCGTGTTAATATCTATTTTGAAAAAGATATGTATAAAAATAATATTTGCTATCTTACTTTGTATTAATATAAATTTATTTGGAATGGGGATTAAATTTCCTAGTGAATATGCCAAAATTGATTCTTTGCAACAAATACATTGTGGTAGGGTTGCTCTTCTTGATATAAAAAATAAGGAATTAGAATTAACTATAAACAATCAGGTTATGGTTTTTTGTCAGAAATATATTATTGATTCCATTAGAAATAAATATCATTATGATTATGTATTGTGGGAAAAAGTTGATACCATATCTGTTCAAACAACCTGGCAGTTACTTATAAATGATTTGTTATCGTTTAATTCTGATTCAATTTTTGTTTCTGCTACTTTTTTTAGAAGTAGTAGCATTTTTAACAAGAAAAATAATAAGTTTCAAATTGATAAACTTCCAATAGCGAGAGCAGATTTATTGGGAATGGAAGTTTTTGTACCGAGAAAAGAAATGAACAAATCTTATAAAGGTATGGTAGGTTTTCTTATAGGATTTGGAACTGCAATAATGGTAGGTCAATATTTTGCCTATAAATCCGAAAAGAAATAAAATTATCAAAGATAGTGGGTGGAACTATGGAAAGATTAAGAACAGGAACAGAAACGAGTTCATTTGGAACAATTAGCAGAATAGGACATAATGCAGAAAAGTTTTATAATTCTAATTTGTATAAAGAATTTAAAATATCTAAAAATAGTTCTGTTATTGAAAATAGTTTTCCTTTGGAATTGCTTAATAAGATAATAAATAGCAGTAGTGAAGATATGTCGGTGATACCTGATAATAGTTTGCAATTAATGATAACTTCGCCGCCATATAATGTAACAAAGGATTATGATGATGATTTAACATTAAAAGAATATTTAGGATTATTGGAGGATGTATTTGCTGAAACATATAGAGTGCTTATTAATGGTGGTAGGGCGTGTATCAATGTTGCAAATGTAGGAAGGAAGCCATATATACCGCTTTCGGCATATATAACAGATATAATGTTAAAAATAGGTTTTTTGATGCGAGGCGAAATTATTTGGAACAAAGGAGCAGGTGCAGGAATATCAATGGCTTGGGGAAGTTGGAAATCGGCTTCTAATCCTGTGTTAAGAGATGTCCACGAGTATATTTTAATTTTTTCTAAAGGCGATTTTAAACTTGATAGAAAAGATAAAGAAAATACAATTACAAAAGAACAATTTATGGAATATACAAAATCGGTTTGGAATATGAATACAGAATCAGCAAAGAAAATCGGGCATCCTGCACCATTTCCTGTTGAGTTACCATATAGGTTGGTTCAATTATTTTCGTATAAAAATGATATTGTTTTAGATCCATTTATGGGAAGCGGAACAACAGCAATAGCATCAATAAACTCTGAAAGAAATTATGTTGGTTTTGAAACATCAAAAGAATATTGCAAATTGGCAGAAGCAAGAATAAAAGAAATAACTAATAAGCAAACAATTTTTTTATAATATATAATATTATGAACAATAGACAAATTATTATATATACTGATGGAAGTTCGTTGGGGAATCCAGGAAAAGGTGGATGGGCTGCTATTTTAATGACACAAGGCAAAACATTAGAAATATCAGGCGGATATAGAATGACTACCAACAATAGAATGGAACTAACAGCAATAATTAAAGCACTAACTACACTAAAAGAACCTTGTAATAATGTTACCATTTTTACTGATTCACAACTAATAACTAACACTATTAATAAGGGCTGGCTTAATAATTGGATAAAAAATAATTGGAAGAAGGCAGACAAAAAAAGTGTTTTAAACATAGATTTATGGCAAGCACTAATCCCATTATTGAAAAAACATAATATAAAGTTTATTTGGATTGAAGGACATAAAGGAATAGAAGGAAATGAACGGTGCGATGTTATTTGCAAACTTGCTGCCGAAGGTGCCACAGATATAGATTTCGTATATGAAAATACTATCAAAACCAAATAGAATTACACACTATGTTACTTCTAAAAATTAATCTGTCATACCGAATTTATTTCGGAATCCCCGTGCTGAATACAGAGATGCTGAAACAAGTTCAGCAGGACAGAAAAATTTGTTTTTTTTATTTAAAAAATGTATTTTTGAAATTTAGAGTGTTATGAAAAAACTAATATGCAAAAGATAAAGGAAAAAATGAAAAATATGGAAAAAATAAAACGAATAATTTCTATAATAGTAATTTTTATTGCTGCAAATACTTTTTGTTTTGCAGAAGAAAATGAGCAAAATGAAATGATAGAAAATATGGAAACGATAGTGTATATACATCCTATTTCTGGTATATTTATTTCTTCTATAAGTGCTTTTCAGGGAGAAGGTGTGTATTTATATTTAACTATTGAAAATCCTTTAAG
>WRLB01000051.1 GCA_009777815.1 Bacteroidota bacterium | reverse complement strand
GTGCTCTTCCGATCTCTTGTTAAATTAGTAGATGCTGAAACGAGTTCAGCAATACGGGTTGTTTGTAGTAATTCTACTACACGGCTTGTAGTAGTTACCCCCCCCCGTGTAGTGGTTTCTACTACATTGCTTGTAGTAATTTTACTACAAATGCAGGTATAGGAGGAGGTGTCGGTATTTTTTGCATTTGCAAGGGTGCCGTTCCCTTGATAATGTTTTGATTTAAACATTGCTTTAATCCTTAATATTTATTTTAAAAAGTTAGTATCAATTTTATTAGAATACAAAAATAACTTTTTTATTTCTAATTTCCATTTTTTTATTTTTGTTAGAAAAAAATATTTTTCTGTCACTCCGTATTTAATATGGCATAACAACATTTAGTAGAATATTGTGTATATCCTCAATAATTTTATTTTTTCTTTATTTTTGTGTATGTTTAACAATGATTTTTGGAAAAAAACAAATATAGCAGATGAAAGTAGATATAAAGCAATAAAATATCTGATTTTGCTTGTTTTTTTGTTTCTTACATGCAGATTGGTGCAATTGCAAATAATAGATTACCGTTCCTATTATGCCCGTGCCGAATCGCAAACTATAAAACAACGAACTGTAACGCCCATCCGAGGCGTGCTTTATGATAGAAAAGGTAAATTAATCGTGCAAAATATTCCTACATATTCTGTTACGCTCACTCCCTATGATTTCAAAAAAGAAACAATGCCCTTGCTTATTAAAATAATTCCTGAATTAGATTCAAACAACATATATACACTGATAAAGCAGAAAGAAGATAAAAAAGAACTACGGCTTCCATTTAAGATATCTCGCGATGTAAATGAAAATACAATTTTTCGTTTGGTAGAATATTTAGATAAACTTCCGGGTATTGATTTAGTTGTAGATTCTAAACGTGTTTATGATTTTGATTGCAATATGTCGCATATACTGGGATATGTGCGAGAAATTACAGCAGATTTGCTAAAAAAATATCCATATTATGAACAAGGAAATATGATTGGTGTATCGGGTTTAGAAGAAAACTATGAACATATTTTACGAGGTAGGAATGGTATACATTTTGTATTAGTTGATCAATATGGTCGTCAAGTAGATAGTTTTGCCAATAGAGAATACGATATAAAACCTCAAAATGGTTCTGCATTGAACTTAAGTATAGATATAGAATTACAAGGTCTGGCAGAAAAATTATTGACAGGTAGACGTGGTTCAGTAGTAGCAATGGACCCAAATAATGGGGAAATTATAATTTGTGCTAATAAACCCGATTATGACCCTAGTTTGTTCAGTGGCATAGTTCCTTACGATATATATAATAAATTAAATACAGATGAATCCAATCCACTCTTATCTCGTGCAACACAATCACGATATCCACCTGGCTCTACTTGGAAGATGCTAATAGCATTGGCGGCTTTGCAGGAAGGAATAATAACAGATAAATCTACTATTGCTTGCAATGGCGGTTACACAATTGGCGGCAGAACTTGGCGATGTCACGGCTGTGGAGCATTAAGTGTTCGTAATGCTTTGCGTTCTTCATGCAATACTTTTTTTTGTGATTTAGGTGTTCGGCTTGGTATAGATAGGTTCGAAAAATATGGTTCTATGTTTAATTTCGGAACAAAAACTCAAATAGATTTACCTTTCGAATCAAAAGGTTTATTGCCATCCAAGGTGTATTATGACACAACTTTTCCTGGAACAAAAAATTTAGGTGGCAGAATGGCAAATTTAGGAATAGGACAAGGCGAACTGCTTTGCACTCCTCTACAGATGGCAGCATATACAGCCACAATAGCCAATGGTGGAACATATTATCAGCCCCATATAGTTAAATCAGTTATCAATTCTGCCACAGGAAAAGTAGAAAACATTCATTGGGATTCTAAAAAAATACCTATAAATCCATACTATTTTAATGTTGTTAAAGATGGAATGTGGTCAGTCGTAAATGCAGGCGGAACAGCCAGCGGGGTTTATATTTCAGGACTTAATGTATGTGGAAAAACAGGAACAGCACAAAATTCTAAAGGTAGAGACCATTCTTGGTTCGTATGTTTTGCCCCTAAAGATAATCCACAAATTGCTATGTGTGTATTTGTAGAGAATGCAGGATTTGGTTCGGTAGTTGCAGCACCTATCGCAAAACGCATACTACAAAAGTTTTTCGGCAGAGAACCCGAATCAATAGTCATCCCAATAGAAGATGTAGAAGACCCCGAAGAAACAGAAAATATAGGATACGATATAGAATAGTAAACTTTTTATCAACGTGCTAATCTAAAAAATAGATTGCCACGCCAATAAATCGGAGAGTAAAGAGAGAAAAACAGATGTAGAAACAAGCACAGAATTACAGAAAAAAGTAATTTTATTACAAAAAATCCTTATTTTTGTAATATGGAAATTGTATCACAAGAATTTTATTTAGTATTGTCATCTATTTTATTTACGATAGGAACTATTGGAGTTCTTACTCGGCGTAATGCAATAGTTATTTTTATGTCTATTGAATTAATGCTTAATGCTGTTAATTTAAGTATTATCACTTTTGCTTCTTTTTCGGCAGATACATTCGGGCAAGTTGTTGTATTTTTTGTTATGGCAGTTGCTGCCGCAGAAGCTGCTATCGGCTTAGCAATAGTAATAAGTATTTATAGATTAAAAAAGACAACTAACATTAATAACACAAGTATTAAAATATTCGGATAACATTTAGATTGGTATCCGTTAAAACGCCGTTTTTTTGATAAAAAAAATAAAAGTAAAAATATTTAAATATTTTACTATTTTTTTTACTATGCTGAAACAAGTTCAGCAGGACATACATTTTATTTAACAAAATATTTATATCTTTGCATTTAATAATTAAAAAATTAATAGTTATGAAAAGATATTTAACTCTACTTACTCTAATTTTAGCAAGCCAAATAGCAAATGCACAAGGACCCTTCGGTGGAGGTGATGGAACTGAATCTAATCCCTATCTAATAACAACTAAAGAACATTTAGAAGAACTTGCTGATAGTGTTAATAGAACACCACTAATCGCACCATATAATTATACAAGATATAAGTATTTTAATTTGATGAATAATATTACTAATCCTCCACAAAAAACAATAGGATTAAGTGTATTAGTTAGATGTTTTGATGGTGTTTTTGATGGAAATGGATATAAAATTACTTTGGATATGCAATTATTTGATTATGCTGGCGACAGTGCAGTTATTAAAAACTTAAATGTAGATGGTGTTGTTTATAAGGGTGTTCAAGCAGGCGGAATTGTCAGTTATAATGAAGGTTTAATATATAATTGTAATAGTTATGTTTCAGTATCTACTTTTAGCACAGGAGGTGGAATTGCGGGAAATAATCGTGGAAGGATTATTTTTTGTGCCAATTATGGAACAATAACTGGCATACAAAATATAGGTGGAATTGCGGGAGCAAATATTAATCATATTTCTAATTCTACAAATCAAGGTGAAATAAGTGCTGATAGTATAGCAGGTGGAATTGCAGGACATATTAATAGTGCTAATGGTTATATTGGATATTGTTTGAATATCGGAACGGTTAAAAGTAGTGGAAATAGAATAGGTGGAATTGCAGGAGCAAATACAAATCCATCACGCCCAACTATTACTAATTCTATCAATGCAGGTTATGTAAAAGGTGATAATAATATAGGTGGTATCGTAGGAGCAGATGTTCAAACACAAAAAGCAATAATAGTTAATTGCATTAACATAAATGTTGTAGAAGGAAATGGAAATGTAGGTGCTATTGTTGGAACTCCAAATCCAAATGTTACAAATTGCCATTACGATAAACAATTTTGTATTCATAAAGGAGTAAGTGGTGCAGATGTTTCTGGGGTTTATGGTCATTTAACAAGGAATATGGTTGGTAGAAAGTTAGCATCTTTACTTGGCGATAATGATTGGACTTATGTAGAAGGAGCAACTTTAATACAATCTCTTTATCCTCAATTAAAAGTATTAGACCATACCGATGCAAGTAAAGTTGGTGCTTCTCCAATATATTTATATGATGGCATAAAAGATTAATGTCCTGCTGAACTTGTTTTAGAATCTACATATTTTTAGAAGTCACCTATTCTTCTATATTAACTAATTGATAGTTCCCGACAGAAACGATTTCAAATATGTATTTTTTGTTTAATTTGTTATAGTACCAGATTTCGTTTGTTTTTTTATCTTTAATAGTGGTAGTTATCTCGTTTGGATTGCCGTTAAGAATATATACTTTTCCTCTATCCGATTTAGCACCTTCTTTTTGCGTAAGTGTTCTAAAATTAATTTCAGCATAATCTACTCTATCAAAAAACTCTACCATTTCAGTCGAATAGTTGCCTTTCGGCACACCAATAATACGGCTATTCCAATACTTGATAATGTTAGCAAAAACTTCATTTTTGTCTTTGCTTTTCATATTTTTATATTCATCGTCTGTTAGTATTAGGTGCATTTGTTCAAGTGCATAAATAGGGTCGGATAATGACTTCGGCATATTATACCACTTAACTTCGAAAGGAAATTGTTTTACTATTTCTTCATTTCTAACAACGCTTAAAGTATATTTTCCAGGAGTAAAATTATGTGAATCTATCTGAAATTTAGCGTTAAGACAAGCAACAATATAATCATTACCGCCTAAAACAACTATTCTTCCTTTGGGAGGACCATACACTATATCATATTCTGAAAGGTTAAAAGATGTTTCTATTTTTTCAAAAGTTCCCCAATTTAGTTCATTTTTGCTATATTCTTTTTTTTCTATAACGCATTTTATATTATTTATTTGTGGTATATAAATATAATCTCTATATTCATATTTACCCATACCATGTGGTATAAATATATCAAAAGAAGATGCGTTATACGGCACACAATTAGTAGAATAAGGAACATATAATGTATCCCTACCTTTATTAGATGACCTGTCAGTCAAAATGAACATATTATCCCCTAAAGGTTTTGAAATAGTATGTTCTATTGGTGATGTGCGTGTTTTTGAGTTATTAAACTTTGCTACTACCTTATAATCATCCTTTGCTAATTCAAATTCTGTGGAATTAGAAAAATATATTTTCTTTTGCGTACTTTCATAATCGTCAACAAGAATTGTATCATTAGAAATAAATCTTTTGCGTGTAATTCCTTCGCTATCCTTAAAGGTTACTTCTATTTCAGGTATAGCATAATACTTGTTATTATCTGTTTTTTGAAAAACTATACCGCTATAAGAAAAAGTATAAAATACATAAATATTTATAGCACTCGGGTAGTAACTTGGAGTAACAATAATATTAACAAAAAACACCTCATCATCTACAAGGTGATTTTTAATAGTCGGCTGGCAAAATACATTTGCCGACAAAATAAACGATAGTATAATAATAATTTTTGCTTTCATATCGTAATAATTTATTTATGTAATGTAAAAATAAGAAAAATAATAACACATTACTCTGTCATACTAAATTTATTTAAGCATCTACTAATTTTTATTATTTGAACCAAGATTTTATTAATATTAACAAGACGGGCAAAAATAGTATTACATTCAAATGAACAAATAAAAAGGTCAAGCTTACTGAAACACTCTAAAGTAATACTGACCGCTGCTTCCTTCCAGATCTGACGGAGTTGGGTACACTTTAGCCGCACAGGACTTGACCATTTTTTATGTTATATAATACAAAAATACATTTTTTTTTAGTTATTGCTACACAATTAAGACGTATTTTGTATTAAGTTTTTGCGTGGCAATCAAAAGAACTAATATATATAAAATAAGTTCTAATTAACAGGATAAACAGAAACTTTTGTTCTGAATTTATCTTTCGGTTCAAACTTTACTTGCCCTGCAATAAGCGAATAAATTGTATAATCGTTGCCGATTCCGACATTGACTCCTGTATGAAATTTAGTTCCGCATTGGCGAACTATAATATTCCCTGCATCTACAATCTCGCCACCGAATTTTTTTACGCCCCTTCGTTGCGATTGGGAATCTCTACCATTTTTTGTGGATCCACCACCTTTTTTATGTGCCATTATACACCTCTAAAATTGTTATTAAATTAAAAAAAAATTAAGCATCAATGCTATCTATTTGGATACGAGTATAAACAGCACGATGTCCGTTTAACTTCTTATATCCTTTTCTTCTTTTTTTATGGAAAACTAATATCTTTTTGTCTTTTCCATGTTCTAAAATAGTTGCATTTACAATGCCACTTATTGTTGGAGTTCCTACATTTATATTTTCGCCATCCGTTATTAAAAATATTTTGTTAAAAGATATTTTATCGCCAGAATTACCTTTTAAATGTGGAACGTTTAATTTTAAATTTGGTGCAACTTCATATTGTTGCCCTGCTATTTCTACTATTGCATTCATTATTATTGTATTTAATATTTCTAAAAAAATAACTATTTAAACAAATAAGATTACAAAAATAACTTTTTTATTTCTAATTTCCAAATTTTTTTATTTTTTTATTTTTTTATTTTTTATTATTTTTGTAATAATTTAGTATATAAAAAAGAGAAATAACCAATGGCTTTGAAATTTATAACAGCACAAGAAGCAGCCGAATTTATAAACAACGGCGATACTATTGCGTTTAGTGGATTTACACCCGCAGGAGCAGCAAAAGCAGTTCCAACAGCAATCGCAGAACGAGCAAAAGGTCTTCACGAAAATGGTGTAGATTTTAAAATAAATGTAATTACAGGGGCATCGACAGGTCCCTCATTAGATGGCGCACTGGCTAAAGCAGATGCTATAGGATGGCGAACCCCCTATCAATCTAACTCTGATTTGCGAAAAAAGGTAAATGCAGGCAATATAAAGTTTTTTGACCAGCATTTATCTTATACATCACAGTTTATGCGATATGGCTTTTTAGGGAAAATTAATTATGCAGTAATAGAAGCATGCGATATAACTGAGGATGGAGTTATAATCCCTACAACATCTTGTGGAACTATAGCAACAGGGTGCCATTTAGCCGATCAAATTATCGTAGAATTGAATGCCAAGCATCCGAAAACTCTAAGAGGTATCCACGATATAATTGTTCCATCTGTCCCGCCGCACCGAAGAACTATTCCTATCAACAAACCAAATGATAGATGTGGCGATGATCACATTAAAGTAGATCCTGCTAAAATAATTGGCATAGTGAATACAGATTTGCACGACGAAGTATCACCTTTTACACCTGCCGATCCTTTAACAAGTAAGATTGGTGCAAATGTAATAAAATTCCTACTTAATGAATTAAGAGTAGGCAGGATACCAAAAGAGTTTTTGCCTGTCCAATCAGGAGTCGGAAATATTGCAAATGCCGTATTAGGAACATTAGTAACTAATAAAGAAATTCCTAATTTTACAATGTATACTGAAGTAGTGCAGAATTCTGTAATAGATTTGATTCGCGAAGGTAGAGTAACATTTGCTAGTGCTTGTGCGTTGACGCTAACTCCTGATTGTTTAGAAGAAGTATATTCTGATTTACATTTCTTTAAAACAAAATTGATTTTACGTCCTCAAGAAATATCTAATAATTCTGGTATTGCTCGCCGATTAGGTGTAATAGCAATGAATACTGCTATAGAGATGGACATATTCGGTAATGTTAATTCTACTCATATTACAGGGACAGATATGATGAACGGAATCGGTGGTAGTGGCGATTTTTCGCGTAACTCTTATATATCAATATTTTCAGCACCATCCGTTGCAAAGAACGGAAATATCAGTGCAATAGTGCCTATGTGTTCGCACACCGACCATACAGAACACGATACTATGATATTCATAACAGAAAACGGAATTGCTGATTTACGTTGTTTAAGCCCAATAGATAAAGCAAAAAAAATAATAGAGAATTGTGCCCACGAGGATTATAAAGAAATATTATGGGATTACTTAAAATTATCTGAAGGCAAGCATACTCCACATACATTATCTAAAGCATTTAATATGCATGTAGAGTTTTTAGATTCAGGTGATATGCGTAATACAAAATTTTAGTTTTTTTAGTAAAACAAAATAGGACTTTAACACGGGGGCTTGCCCCCGTGTTATGTTTTTGTATATTATGTGAAACAAGTTCGGTATGAAATTTTTAGAATCCTCTATTCAATATCCTAATTAATCATTATGAAACCTCACTATAAAAATCTTATTCCAATTCTTCCCGGTCAAATAAAATAAATCATTTTTTTTATCGTAAGCAATTCCATTAGATACTTCTTGCGTTGGATTATTTCGCAAATGCTTCCGTAAAATAGAAATATCAATTTCTGCTACTATTTCTCCCGTATTAACATTAGCAACCATTATCAAATCAGTCATATATATATTCATATAAAGCAAACTATCTACCAATTCTAATTCATTAATAAATCGGACAGGAACATTCTCTCGCTTTATAGTTAAGGAACGAATAGTCGTGAAATTGCTCGGCTCAATAAATCTAATCGTAGCAGAGCCATCACTCATAATTAAAAAAGAATCATTGTTAGTTAAGCCCCAACCTTCACCTGAATACGTCATTTCCTTTTCTTTTTTCAAACTTAAATCATATACAAAACATAATTGATTAAGCCAAGATATTTGATATATTTTATCGTTCAAAACAGTTACGCCTTCGCCAAAAATATGTGCATCAAGGTTCACTATTTTATCGGTATCTATTTTATTTTTTTTGTATTTAATTAAAGCCGAATGTCCCTCATGCCCTGTTCCTTCATATAATACACCATTATGAATAACAAACCCTTGAGTATAATAAGCAACATTATGTGACAAAGTATCAATAATTTCCAACCCATATTTATGAATAATGGAAGCATTAACTTGTGGTGTTATTTTAATTTGCTCATTTTTATTATTTGTTTTGCTATTACAAGCAACTAAAAATAGCAATATAATATTAAAAATTATTCTCATATTGTAAAAATAACGTTTTTTTTATAAAATATTTAGCATAATGTCTTTAAAATATTAAAAAAATAATTATAGTTATTGCTTGGGAATTATAAATAAAAAGTTTATTTTTACATTTTTATTTTGGATTCTATTTTATGAAAAAGTATTTATATTATTTTATGTTTTAATCGGCGGCACTATTTGGCAGTGTTCACTTTATGTGACAATTAGAAAAATATTTAATATCTGTTGTGCATTACTTTTTAGAACCATAATATTTTTAGTTTTAATAATAAATAATCCTTATTTTACATAAAAAAATACAACTATGACATTAAACATAAAACTTGCAAATGAATTGTTTAGAGCATTCTATATAGAAAGATGGAACGAAAAAGTTAGAAATATGCCATTTACTGAAATGGACAAGCATTCGCATAAATTAGTGCTTGTGTATTGCATAGGAAAATATGAAGAAAAAAATAATAAAATCGATTGGAATTGTATATTAAAAGATGCTATTTTTGAACTCCTGCGGCGAATTGCTACCTCGGATATTAAGTCACCTATATTCCAAAAAATAAAAAGTAATAAAGATGTATTTAAAAAATTAAATGAATACATTTTTAATAAATATGACAAAATTATATCTAATTTAGATTTTAAAAATGAATTTAGTAATTTTTTATTTAGCGAAAATAATAGAGAAAAAATAGAATATAAAATAGTAGATGCTGCACATATTTATGCAAGTTTTTGGGAGTTTAATGTCGTCAAACAATTTAATCCTTTCCCCTATCAAAATGAAAAAGTTGACCACGAAATTAGAAACAAATTAGATAGATATACTGATTTAACGGGAATTAATAACTTGTTAAACAATCATTCTATTACTAATTTTATAGATTTATGTGGGCAGTTAAGATTTCAAACTCGTTGGGCACAAACTCCAAGATTGCCGAAGACATCTGTTTTAGGACACAGTATATTTGTTGCAACAATTACTTATTTAATATCTTGCGATTTGAATGTTTGTGATAAAAGATTATTTAATAACTTTTTCGGTGGATTGTTTCACGATTTGCCTGAAGCAGTAACACGAGATATAATTTCGCCTATAAAACGTTCTTCCGAAATTTTAGACAAATTAATATCAGATATAGAAATAGAATTAGCAGAAAAAGAAATATTCCCATATATTGAAAAAGAATGGATAGAAGAAATAAAATATTTTTCACAAAATGAATTTTCTAACAAAATAATTGTAGATAATAAGATAAAAAAAATAGATAGCACAGAAAAAATGAAAGAATATAATGTAGATAACTTTAATCCTTTTGACGGGAAAATAATAGAATTTGCTGATAAATATTCGGCATATATGGAGGCAAAAAAATCTATTGAAGTTGGTATTACTTCCCCTGATTTAGTTGAAGCCGTGCAACATATTAAAGCAAATTATAGCAACATTGTTTTTAATCATTTGGATATGAAACCTTTATTTGAAGAGTAGTTTTTAATAAATAACTGTTGATGATGCACAAAGCATGATGGTGTAAGTATTATAAGTATATGGTTGTTACGAAAACAACTATTTTTAAAATAAAAAAAAGAAAAACCAAAACTTTTATTATATTTTGGTTTTTCATAGAATAGCAATTAAAAGAATAAATTACCGATGGATCACCCTACGACTTATACCAATATTACAACAATTAGGGGTTCTCAATAGAAGTGCCAATCCGTTTCTCTGCGTAATTCTACTCTTTTAATGTAGGTATTCGTCTATGTTGTAATTACAAAAATAAACTTTTTTAATAAAAAACCAAATTAAAAAAAAGAAATCAAATTTAAATGTATCCGCCCGTGCGCTTTGGAACCTTGGCATCTAATTTTAATTTCTTTGTTATTACAAAAATAACTATTTTTTTCTTTTATACAACGCATAATAAACAAAAATCCACGTAGGTAAGAATACTATCAATATAGGTATTATCAATTTTGGTATCATTTTCAGTTCAAACGATGCTAAAAGATAGATACTTACAGATACTAAAAATACTGAAATGAAAATACTTATTACAGCCGATATTATAATTTTTGCTTTCTTATTTGCCATATTCTATTTAAACAACTTTGATAACACATATCTAATTACAAAAAAAAGCGGTATTGCAAACACAATAACTATTCCAAGTTTCATTGCGAACCACATTACCGTAAATAAAAATCCTATAATTTTTAATAATATAAACCCACCTAATATTGCTAATCCGACAGAGCAAATTGTTTTTAACATAATTTTTTTAATAAATGTGAATTAATTACTTGCAAAATAACATTTTTACAATAATAATTGTTTAATGGCTATCTATAAAAATCTAATTTCGTTATCACTTTATTCTTCTTGGGGATGCTGAAACAAGTTCGGTATGACAGATGTTTATAGAAATTATCTATCCTTTGCTTAGTGCTTCTGCTCCACCGACTATCTCAAGCATTTCGGTAGTTATTGCCGATTGGCGAGCATTATTATATTGTAATTCTAGTTCTTTAATTAAGTCGCGAGCATTTTGAGTTGCCTTATCCATTGCTAACAGCCGAGCAGAGTTTTCTGCGGCATTAGATTCTAATATTGGTCTCCAAATACTTATATCTAAATATTGGTTTATCAATGTTTCAAAAATAATTTTTTTATCAGAATCCAATATATAATGATAATTATATATATTTTTTATTCTGTCATTATTGTATTCTAAATCAAATTTTATTGGAAGAACTTGTAATTTTGTTGGTTCTTGCCGCATAAGATTAACAAAATGGCTATAAAATATCTCTACTCTATCTATGTTTCCTATATCATAATCGGTAAGAAATAACTCTTTTGATTTTTTTACTATAGAAAAATCTATCTTTTGAAAAGCATTAGGAAATGCGCCAATAATATTATATTTTCTCTTTTTATAATATTCTGTTGGCTTTGTGCCTATTGTTATAATATGTGGAGTTGCTTCGGGATAGTTTTCTATAAATTCTGTATTTAGATAGGCATCTACCGATTTTATTAAATTGCTATTAAAAGAACCACACATTCCTTTATCGCCTGCAACTACGATTATAAGCACATTTTTTACTTCAACACGCGGCTTTAAAAATATATGTTCAGCCAATAATGAATTATCTAATGATACTAGCAGTTGCAACAAATCTGTTACTGTTTGAGTATATGGACGTGCAGATTCAGTCAGTTTCTGGGCTCTTTTTGATTTTATAGAAGAGACCATTTTCATTGCGGAAGTTATTTTTTCTATACTTGTTACTCCTGCAATTCTATTTTTAATATCTCTTAGTGTTGCCATTTTATATTGTTTAGATTGTTAAAATGTTTTTACAAAAATAACATTTTTTTTATGAAAAATACATTCTCACCTTACTAATTTTTACATTACTATTAGCACGGGGAATAATCCCCGTGTTAAAATAGATGATGAAATAAATTCAGCAGGACAGCATTTTAGAAGTCACTTTAGTATTTTTTCTTATTTAAGGGGAAACCAATACTCAAATTAACATCACCAATTAATTCTCGTTTCATTGCTATAAATTCCAGACCAACTCCTGCATCAATAGATACACTAAAACGCGAATATTTCTTTGCATATCCTATATAACCCATAACATCAAGCCAAAATTTATTAGTTCTTTTGAATTTAAGGTCATAATACTCATTATATCCCCATGTATATTCTTTAGCAAAAACAACAAACAAACCTATTTGCGTTTGTAAATACAATCCATCACCTTTTTCTCCTGGATAAAAACGCATACCTACATCAGTTCCTATTCTAATTGGATCCTCTAAATGTAAATCAAAGTCATAAGCATATTCATTATATCCACTAATATAGCATATACTCGGTTTAATTATGACTGATCGGAATAAATTTATAGGTGCTTCAATAGTAGAAAACAGCAGTAACGCATCATTAGCAGCACCTGTTATAAGAGCAGCAGGATGAAAATAAATAGATGTCCTTGTATTATCATTTTTATTTTCAATTATGTTTTGTTCATTTTCTTGTGAGTTTGCATTTTGCATTGCTAAAATTATAGCGAGTAAAGTTATATAATATCTTTTAAAGATTTACAATAAGATTGCACACATTATACAAGAAAAATACAAGTATAATTAAAATATATTGTAAATGTTTAACAGACTTTATATATATCTTTTCATAACGATAAATTTGTTA
>WRLB01000050.1 GCA_009777815.1 Bacteroidota bacterium | reverse complement strand
GTTTAAGCGATTTTGCTACCAAAAAACCAATTATATAATTGAAAAACCAATTATATAATTGCTTTTTCAATTATATAATTGCTTTTTCAATTATATAATTGCTTTTCCGATTATATAATTGCTTTTCCAATTATATAATTGCTTTTCCGATTTAATAATCGGTAAATCAATTGACAAAATGTCAATTTTGTTAATAAATTAGATATACAATTTACCACCCCGTCATTTGCTGAAGCAAATGACACCCCTCCTCGGAGGGGAACTGTTCCCCTCCTGTGGAGGGGTAGGGGTGGTATAATTCCTAATTTTATGTAGATGCTGAAACAAGTTCAGCATGACTGATTAACCTCTTCTGTCATTCCGAACTTGTTTCGGAATCCCCTTTTTAGATTTGCTGAATAAAAATAAGCCCACTACACCTATTATTCCGATGATTAAAAAAGGTATCCAAAACCGCCACGGATGATATGTCTGCCATAATAGTTCTGTTGCTGCGTGAATATCTAATCCTGTTTTGCTACATAAAATATAAATTGCTTCGCCGTGTTTTACGTCAGTTAATCCGAAGTTATCTGCTAAAAATCTGATTGCAAAAGATGATTTTTCGCCTAAATGTTGATATAAAAATCCGCCTACTATTCCTCCACCTGATAGCCCGATAGTCCAAGATAAATTGGCATATCCTAAATATTGTGAACTATTTCTTTCATTAGAAATGGTGCTGAAGTATTGAGATATTCGGGGGGTTATTAGTATCTCGCCGATTGCAAGAATGAATACACCTGCTATTAATACTGCTCCATTCATTGTGCTTCCTGCTAAAAATAATCCTCCCGCAACCATAAATAAACCTATGCTGCACATTCGTAATAGGTTTCTGTTTCGCGTTAAATAGGATGATAAAAGGACAAAAAGCACTAACATTGCGGAGTTGATATTGTAAATCCATTCGAAGGAAATCATTTGTCCTCTGCTTGTTTCTACTAAAAAAAACGATGGTAAATGTTTTGCTAACTCTGTTGTATCGGACCAATCGGATACAAAATTGGGTAATGTTTCGTAGAATTGCATGTGGTTTAGTGTGAAGCAGGATATGAATATTATAAATAGTATTATTTCGGGGCGAATTAGGTTTTTAACCATATCTTTTAATAATTTTTTTGCTTCTTTGAAGAAAAACATTATAGTTATTTTGCTATCAATTTTAACATCATCTTTCACTATAAATGCGAGTAATAATAGGTTTAGCGAGTGAATTATCGCACTGCCATAAAATATCCATTCCCATCCAAAACTTTTTAATTTAACCGAAAGTGCAGGACCTAAAAAATATGCTATATTAACAAAAGTGATATATACTCCCCATGCGATAGTATGACGGCTATTATCTTTTTTTCTATCGTTATTTATTTCGTTTGATACTACGCCTTGTAATGCGGGTTTGAATATTCCCATACCTAATCCGAGTAATAATGTGCTAAATAAAAAAGAATAAAATTCACGCGTCATTCCTAATAAAAAAGAACCTAATACTATCATCATTACGCAAATATACATAACTCTTCTGCGACCCAATTTATCACCTATTCCGCCCAATATCGTAGGCGACAGGTTTTGAACTAACGCCCACCAAAAGAAAATTATACCTTTTGTTGCTTGTTCCCAATGCAAACCACCTACTATATCTTTTTGTGCTATATATACGGGCATCTGTAAAAGAATCACCCAATAGCCGAGTCGTTCTATTGTTTGTATTATATTAATTAGATAAAATTGCTTTGAAAAGGTTTTAATTTTTTTTATTATTTGCATATATATTTTTGTGGTGTTAAAACTTTAAAAGAATGTAAATTAATGTTTTTTCGATAAGATAACTAATTTTTATTTTTTTTATTATTTTTGTAAATTATATGTAAAAATATACATTATAAAATGCAGCAGGAAGATTTATTAGTTCAAATTGATGCTCTAAAAGAGCAGTTGTTACATTTGTTGACTATTTGGTATAAGTCGCAAACAGAATTATTGCAAGAAATACTTTTCTTGTATGAAAATATTTTTGGCAACATAGAAACCGAAATAGAACAAAAGGAACAAAATGCTAAAAAATTAGAACAAAAATTTAAAATACTATCTACCTATTTAGAAAACAACGAACCCGTTAAACGCCAATCAATAGAGTTTATAGACAAGTTGTTGTTTAATAATGATAACACCAAGTTTAAAAAACAAAATACATATACTAATCCTAAAAATTATTTTATTCGAAGAGATATTAATAAAAAGTTAGATACAACTGCTAATGATAAAATAGACATCGTAAGTATATATAGGCATATAGTTAAAAAACTGCATCCTGATATAATCCAAGAAAGCAACATATTTAAATTATGTTGGGCTAATGTTCAGTTTTGTTATCAAAACCAAGACGCAGAACGATTAAAAATGTTTTATCTAATTTTGTGTGGCAATTATGAAGGTAATATAAAAATTGAAGCACTAATAAATGAAATTAATCAATTAAAGGATTATATAGAAAAACAGCATAAAGATAACGAATATTTGCAAACACAGGAACCATATTGTTTTAAAGATAAATTGAGCAACGAGCATTGGATTATAGAAAGAAAAAACACTTTGCGAAACAAACTGGTCCAAGTTAATAAACGAATCACACATAATAACAGATTGTTGCGACAAATTAAAATAGTTGATTAAGAAATATGTTTTGAATAGTAGATTAAACTAACTTGTATTACGCCGATACTCGTTGAATATAATTTCTTTTAAAAACGTATTTTTGTAAAAATTTAATTAGAATATATCCAAAATATAATGGAAAGTAAAAAAAACAACTCTGCTGTTAATATCAGGCAGTTTCAAAAAGTATGTGATATTTTAGAAATATATAACTATAATCCTAATAAATTGGTGACAATTCTGCAAGAAGTCCAATACGAATATAGGTATTTGCCTGAAGATATATTAACTTTTGTGGCTTCCTCGTTAGATATTTCGCCTGCTAAAGTTTATGGAGTAGCAACTTTTTATTCACATTTTACACTTGTGCCAAAAGGTAAATATATTATAAAAGTATGCGATGGAACTGCCTGCCATGTAAAAAAATCTACTGCAATTATAGAAGCATTGCAAACAAAATTAGGACTAAATAACAAAAAAAATACTACCGATGATTTACTTATTACATTGGAAGTTGTTTCGTGTCTTGGTGCTTGCGGTATTGCTCCGATAGTTGTAATAAATGATGAAGTTTATAGTAGTATGAATCCTGAAGCAACAGAAAAACTAATTGATAGTATAATAAGTGTAGAAAACAATTAGAATTGTTATATTACCTATAAAAAATGTCATACCGCACTTTATACAGCATCCCCTTACATATAATAAGGGGATGCTAAAATAAATTCGGTATGACATTTTTAAAATGGTATCTTATATTTTTAATTTATTTTTTATGTTTTGAAATACTTTTTCTATGCTTTGTGTAGCATCAATTATAATAATTCTTTCGGTATTATTTGATGCTATTATGTCAAATCCATCAATTACTTTTTGCAAAAATACTTCGCCTAATTGCTCAATTCTATCAAGTTTTTTTATACTATATCTTTGTTTTACTATTGAAAGTGGAAGTTGAAGATAAAATGTAATATCGGGAATAAGCATTTCCGTAGCTATTGTATTTAGTATATTTATATAATTAGTATCTAATCCTCTTCCATATCCTTGATAAGCAAGCGTAGAATCAATAAATCTATCAGTTAAAACAAAAACTCCTTCATTGCAGGCAGGTTTTATAATATTATGAATTAGTTCTGCCCTTGCTGCTTCAAATAAAAGTAGTTCTGCAATATTACTAATATTATTGTTTTTGTTTAGTAATATTTCTCTAATTTTTTCAGACAATGGAGTTCCGCCGGGTTCTCGGACAGCAATTACTTTATACCCTAATTCATTTAAATAATCATTAAGTAGTTTTAGTTGTGTGGTTTTTCCGCATCCGTCAATTCCTTCAAATGAAATAAACATATTTTATGTATATAATTAGTTTTACCAGTTTAGATTATTTTCTACACTTATTTCGTTTTTGTTTATAAATTCACTGCTTCTGTTAATAAATTCTTTATATGCATCTATTAGTTTCTCTTCCGACCAAAAAGAAGATGAAAACGACAAACATTTATTATCATCAAAATATATCATCAAGTTTTTAGAATGATTGTTGTTGTCAATAAAAGTGCGTATAAGATTTATTTCAGTATATTTTTCGGTAAAAGTTTGTTTAGATATTTTATAACTAAATTGGTTTTCATTAAATATAATATATTTCTTCTTTTTGCCAAAAATTATAAACATTCCCCCCACCAAAATGGCAAAAGTCCCAAGATACAAATTATTATAAATATAATTTTCTGTTGGTGAGATTTGAGTAATAGAATTAACTATTAAGACAATAGCAATTCCAATTAATAGATATCCAACCATTGATAACGATTTATTATTCGTAGAAATAATTTTTTCCATTAGCAAATATACGTTTTTTCAAATAAATATAATATTTTACTATTTCGTGGAGATATAGTATCAAATGCTGTATTATAACTTAAAAAACGTATTTTTGCAATTATTTATTAATCATATTATAGAAACTTATATGAAAAAGTATTTTTTAACCTGCTGTATTATATTTGCAGCAACTATTCTAATAACATCTTGCGGCGAAGATGAAGGTAGTACTGATACAAATCCTACTTTTGCTTCCTATTTTGAAAATAATGAAGGAACTTCTTGGGTATATGATAATTATGTTATAACCCAAGATGAAGAAGAAACATTTATACAAAAATTGGCTCTGCAGGATACCTTAACGCAAGGTGCTAATAAGGTTGTATTAGGCAAGGATGCAATGTCTATGCGTCATCGTTTTATTAATCCTATAATGTCGTCTTCTACGGTAGCAAATTATGCTATGGCAGAAGATAAAAGTGACAGCAAACTCTATGTTAATGACGAGTTTTTGAAAATATTTGTTATAGAGTATTTGCAATCATTTTTGGATATAGTTTTTGATTCTGAAAAGTGGTATATTCTTGCTGATGCTAAAGCAACTAAAGAATGGACAATAGATAGTTTTCTATTGACTGAAGTAGAATTACCTGGTCCGTCTGGGATGCCTATAACTTTGAATGGGCATTTGAAGTTCGCAGGAATACGAGAAAAAGATACAACTATTAAAAGTATAAATTCACATACTTTTTCTTTAAATATCTTTTTTAAAGGCACTACTACACTTGCAATTGGTCCATTTCCTTTTACTGTTCCTGTCCGAATAGATTTCAAAAAGATTGATTTTTATTTAGGTGAAAAGAAAGGTTTATTAGGAATTTATTCGCCTGCTAATACTGTGTTATTAACACTTGAAAATCCAGTGCCAGATTATCCTAGCACAATGTCATTACCTATGACATTAGACGGCTTTGATAAAAAGTTAGAAGATTAAGGATATCTAAAAATGCTATGCCGTGCTTGTGTTTCGGCATCTCCTTATTTTATGCAAGGAGATGCTGAAATGAATTCAGCAGGACAAACATTTTATAAAATAAATATATTTTTGCATAGAAGTAATATAAAAATATTATGAAAAAGATTAATATTATCTTGCTTCTGCTACAACAGGCAAGGAATATTTGAAGGAAAGAGAATATGATTATGTAGATTACGTATATTTTTGTGATGGTTATGCATATGTATGGAAGGATGGAGAGAGTTTTTATGTTTCGCTTCCAAACACCACAGAATAATTTAAATAAAAATAAGAATATAAAAATTATGACTGAATTATTAAATAATAAAAAGGTAATATTAAGCGGTGTTCAGCCGTCTGGCAATCTTACAATAGGGCATTTAACAGGGGCGTTAAGTCAATGGCGGCAAATGCAAGAAGAATACGATTGCTTTTATATGATTGCAGATTTGCATTCGCTAACAATACGTCAAGAAGCAAAAGTATTAAGAGAAAAAACACTTGATACGCTTGCAATGTATATTGCTTGCGGCATAAATCCTGATATTTCTACTTTGTTTGTGCAATCACATAATCCATATCATTCGCAATTACAATGGATACTAAATTGTTATACGGGCTTTGGTGAGTGTTCTAAAATGACACAATTTAAAGATAAGTCGCAATCGCATAGTGATAATATTAATGTTGGCTTGTTTGCTTATCCTATTTTGCAGGCAGCAGATATATTGCTTTATCAAGCAGATTTAGTGCCTGTGGGAGAAGACCAAAAACAACATTTAGAATTAACACGCAACATTGCTCAAAGATTTAATCATTATTATTCTGATACATTTAAAGTTCCTGAACCATTTATTCCAAAGGTAGGAGCAAAAATTATGGCATTGCAAGAACCAACAAAAAAAATGTCTAAAACTGATGTGAATGAAAAAAATACAATTTTTCTTACAGATACAAATGAGCAAATTATCAATAAAATTAAGCGTTCAGTGACCGATAGTGGGGCAGATATTAGAATTAGCGATGAAAAACCCGGCATAACAAATCTAATAACTTTATATTCTATTGCATCAGAAAAAACACTTAAAGAAGTTGAAGAAACGTTTGTTGGTAGTAATTATGGTGATTTAAAGAAAGCAGTTGGTGAAAAAATAGTAGAATACATTTCGCCAATAAGAAATAGTTTTTTTGATTTAAAAAAGAACAAAGATTACTTAATGCAAATTATTACAACAGGTGCTGAAAAATCCTCTAATGTGGCATTCAAAACACTTCGCAAAGTCCAAAAGAAAGTTGGATTGTTACCGATAAAATAGAAAGCAAGTGACCTATAAAGAATGTTATGCTGAACTTGTTTCAGCATCTTCTTGCTTAATTAGGAGATTTCGTGTCAAGCACGTAATGACATAATACAGAAATTTTTATTTTTAGATATTACAATAAAAAAGTAAAATTATTTTGTTATATTTGCATAATAAAATAATTTTTTATAATATAATTTGAAAAAAAGAAAAAAAGTTATAAACAATATAAAAATAACTCGAACAGCAATTCCTAATTTATTAACATTAGGTAATGCATTTTCAGGTTTTGCTGCAATAGTATTTATAGCACAAGGCAATTTTAGATTTGCGTTGTTTTATATATTTATGGCTGCAATATTTGATTTGTTTGATGGCATTGTAGCAAGGATACTACATGCAACAAGCGAATTAGGTGCTGAACTTGATTCGCTTTGTGATACAATTTCTTTCGGGGTTGCGCCATCTTTTTTGTTGTATAAAGCATATTTTGAGCAATTTGGTGATATTGGAATAGTAATTTCATCTATCCCTACATTAGCGGGAGTATATAGATTAGCAAGGTTTAACTCGCAACTTAACTCTTTCAACGACAAACTATATTTCAAGGGTCTTCCTATTCCCGCAGGAGCATTAACAATTTTGTCATACATTTATTTTTATGTTAATACTAATTTTTTTAGCACTGCAACAACGAAAACATTAACTATTATTGTTACTATTTTGGTAGGAGTGTGTATGGTGTCAAAGATTAAATTTGATAACTTTCCTCGTCCTACTATTAAAAACTTTAAAGCAAATTCTATTATGTTTTTGGGAGTTATTATTGCTATTGTTGTAGGGGTTATTACAACAGGAAAATCTATATTCCCAACGATGTTAGTATATATTTTTTATTCTATTTTAAAAAGCATTATTATTTTTATTAAAAATTATAAATAACCTATAAAAGTGTCATACCGCACTTGATACGGTATGACATTTTATATATTCCCCATAATTTTTTAATGATGTGCTGCCTCTGACTCTTCAAATGTCTTATGAATTGTGTTATGAGGATGCTCTACTGGTGAATAAATAGAATAAAGTTTTAATGGTTTATCGCCTATATTTATTAGATTATGCCATTTTCCAGCAGGGATAATTATAGCATAGTCATCTTCTGCAATAGCATTAAAAGTAAGCGATTCTTTACTATCGCCCATTAATACCTTTCCTTTTCCTTCTTCAATTCTTATAAATTGGTCTATATCGGAATGTAGTTCTAAACCGATTTCGCCACCGACAGGAATAGACATTAAAGTAAGTTGTAAGTTTGTTCCTGTCCATAATGCAGTTCTAAAATTATTATTTGCCTCAGTATAATCTTCTATATCTAACACCAATGGCTCTGGACCATAATCTTTTAGAATTACTTCTGCATTTTCTTTTTTTGTTGCTTCATTATAATTTTGTTTACAAGATATAATGCTACAGCACAACATTATAGTTATAAATGTTGGTAACAGAACTTTAAATTTTAAGTTTATAATATTCATATCTTTTTTATTTATAATATTACAAATATACATTTTTTTTATAATAAATGTATGTCCCTGAATTTACTTAATCATCTATTAATTTTACAAATAATTTACTCGTATTTGCTAATAATATCTCACAATTAACAACACGGGGGCTAAAACCCCCGTGTTAGAAAATGTTTTTGTATTCTTATTTTTTCTTTGTTTTAACGGGTTCTTTCCATTTCATTTCGTAGTAGCCGGGTCTTTCTTTTATTACTTGTTTGAAGAAATCGTTTCCGTAACCTGCACTACCAGGGCTTCTACCTGCTTCGTTCCCTTCTTTATTTACATCGTTGATGTATCTGTCATTGTATTTAACTACTAACCTTTCCCAAAGTTCTTGCCAACATTTCAGAGTATAATCTGACTGATTTTTAGAATAACTTGTTAAATATTCTATTGCTAAATCTTTATCAGTTTTGTATAGTTCTAATGCTGCTGATTCTATTGGTTTTTGGAAAGTAAAATACTTATTTTCAATTCTTTTTTGTTCTACTTGAATGTCTTTAATAATGTGCGAATACATATTATATGCAAGATTGCCAACTAAATTAAACGTCCAAGTAGCAGTATTGAAATTAAATTTTGTAACGTTTGCTTCTTTAAATGGAGCAGGAACTTCAGTAATACAGCAATATAGTGGCGTATAGCAAGTAGAGTAGGTGTCATCTACACCATACCAAAATACACCGCCAATTTCTCTCGGCATATTAGAACGCATCTGTGCAATAAACGACCAAGCAGTTTGTTGCGTAGATATAGGACGTTCCCAAGCATAAGGAGTGGTATCACCTTCAATTTTGAAGTATAATGGCTTCCAACGATAAGGATTTCCGTATGGTCCGGCTGCAATACCTTTTGTCATATCAAACTCTGTTCCTTGGAAGTGGTCACGCATTAAGTCAGTAACATCAGACAAGGTTAAAAGTTTATCGGGTTTGATATACAGAGGATATTTTGCTGCACCTTTTACGCCTCTAAAATAATCAGGTTGCAAGTTCAACGATGGCGCACTTCTGCGAAATAGTGACCAAACTCTGCCTTCGCAAGCAAATAATGAACTTGGCGTTGCAGGATCATAAGCATCAGCAAATGAGAAAGGAATTCCTTTTGACCTATCATAATATCCCATCTTTTCTGCAAAAGACACTACATCAGGTGCATAAAGAAATTCATCAGGTTTGCCTTCAATTATTTCATCTATGCGTGATTTGTTGGCATGTGCTGAAATATAACCATCAGGTATTCGGCGAGCAACCCATACGGCACCTTTTTCTACTTTACCTTTAGATATCATTTCTAAAATCCAGACCTCGTTCGGGTCACAAATAGAAAAAGATTCACCACCGCTATGATAACCGTGTTCTTTAACTAAATCGGTAATTATAGTAATTGCTTCGCGAGCAGTTTTTGCTCTTTGGAGAGTGATATAAATTAAACTCCCATAGTCCATAATACCAGTGGTATCTATTAATTCATCACGTCCTCCGAAGGTTGTTTCGCCGATAGTTAGTTGGTGTTCGTTCATATTTCCAACTACGCGATAGGTTTCTTTAACTTGTGGTATTTTGCCGAGGTATTTCAGCCAACCTGAATCCCATTCGTAAATATCAACCATCTCACCTTCTTTGTGAGTTCCGCCGGGATGATAATATAGTGGTTCCATAAAACCACCTGCATCGGCAGTGTAAGTAAGCATAGCAGAACCATCCGCTGATGCCCCTTTTGTTATTAATAAGTTAGTGCATGGATATAAATTGTTGCTATAACTCAAGCAACACAGCACTACAATCAAAAAATACTTTTTCATAATAAAATGTATATAATAATAAAAATAATCTATTTGTAAATCTTTATATTTTATTCTGTTATACCGTGCTTGACATAGTATTTCCTTATTTTATAGGACTTCCTCGCAATAAGGCATTACCGACATCAAGTTCTGTATGACGTTTTTATATGTTGCTAATGGTTTATTTCCGTCCTTACAATCCATTTTTTACTTTCTAACAACAAAAGAAGTTGAAAAATCTTTCAATCCTGCAATTGTTATTGTATATGTTCCATTCTCTTGCAAATATTCGCTTGTAATAATAACTTTGTTATCTTTAACATTGGAAAATTCTAAAGTATTTATCTTATTTCCCATATAATATAAATCTAAACTGATACCACTTTTTAGATTCACATCTATGCTTTTAAAAGGAAAATCACGAGCAAATTCCACCGTCACTGCACCTGAAGTAGGATTAGGATAAACATATAACATATTCTCAAGCATATTTTCAAGTATAGATTGCAACGTTTCGGGTGATTCCATTGCTATCTTAACAAATTCCTTAACAACGTCAGACACTATTTTTTTAGTGTTTTCATCTAAATCAAATTCATCGCTATTCATTAAACTATCCAATAAACCATCTATTTCTGCTTTAGAAGGGGTGTAGTTAGCAGCGTGTATATCCGATTTGCTATCCGTATTTTCTGTATTTGCTGTTTTGCAAGACAGAAGCAAAAACGTTGTTATTGCGATTATTGATATTATTTTCATAATTTTATAAAAGTTAATTAGTATTACAACAAAATTAATCTTTTTTTATATATAAAAAATGCGAACAGCAAAACCGAAGCCATACTGTTAAAAGAAAATATTTATAACTTTTTAATAAATCATTATTCCGCCCGTCCAACATTCTACTTTATCATTGATAATTTGAATAACACCGATGCCATATTCTTTTGCTTCTTTTATTGCGTCTTTATCAAAACTTGCCCCACCAATACCTAAAATTATATTATATTTTGCATATTCTGAAAAAAGTTTTCTAAAATTATCTACTTGTTCGGTTGCAAGTTTAATAACATCTTGCCTGCGGACCCTATGTTTTGTTTCAATCAGGGAAATAGTATTGCAATTAGTTAAAACTATATCAAACTCGCCTTCTAAATTAAGTGATTTTATTTTTTTATGTTTATTTATTTCTATGTAATGGAATTCAATTCCTGCGAATTTCATATCTTTTTCTAATGAATTATAAATCATTTGCTCTGCTGCAAGTCCATTAGATTCAGACACTCCACCGATATTACGAGTAAGTTCTTTTATTTTTTTATTAGTTTCTGCAGAATTTTCTTTTATTATTCTTTCTGTTTCTGCAGAATTTTCTTTTATCATTCTTTCTGTTTCTGCAGAATTTTCTTTAAGTATTTTGTCTGTCTCGGCTGACCTTTTATCTGCGGCAGCAGAAAGTTCTTTAAGTATTTTGTCAGTTTCGGCGGACCTTTTATCTGCTTCGGCAGAAAGCCTTTTAATTATTTTGTCAGTTTCGGCGGACCTTTTATCTGCGGCAATAGACATTTCTTTTATTTGCTCGCGAAGTTCATTTGCTTCTTTTTTTGATTCTGCGAACATTTGCCATACTTTTTCAAAAGTATAAGTTGTAATTTTATTTTCTTCTGATAGCATAATAATAACAAGTTTTTATAAAATAAATATATACAAAAATAATTTTTTATTTTCAATTTTTGAATAAATATTCTGTAATACCGTGTCAAGCACGACAGGACATAATTATATGCGAGGAGATGCCAAAACAAGTTCAGCATGACTTTTTTTCAAAAAAGTTGTTATTTTTGCATAAAACTATATTTTTTTATGAAAAATATACTAACAACAACGTTTATACTTCTTTTACTAATAAACATATATTTACTTTCTAATGACATTAATTTAGAAAATGGATTTCATATTCCGCTAAATATTTGGAACATTAATACTAAAGATGATGACTTTGCTCCATATTTTATAGAAGAATCTTCTATGTTAATGTTTAATTCTAACGTTAATAAATATTCTAAATACTTTTATTCTATTGTAGAATATCAGATGGATTCTATTATTGATTTTCAAAAACCTGTTATTCTTAATTCTAATCTTAATCAAAAAAGAAAAAACAATGCTTACTTTTGTTTAATTGATAATAAAACAGCATTCGTTAATGCACATTCTATGTTCAGAAATGGCAATTTTGTTAATATAAAAAAGACAAATTTTGAAAGAAATGCTTGGACTGAACCTACTATTATTCCTGAATTTCATACAGACAATTTTATTGGACATCCTGCTATTTCGCCTAATAAAAGTATTCTAATTTTTACTTCTACAAAGCATTCACATAACAATACTACTGATTTATGGTCTGCTAATTTGCAACCCGATGGAACTTGGGATATGTTAATTCCTATTGATGAACTTAATTCTAATGGCAATGAAATTACGCCTTATTTTCTTAATGATACTACGTTAATATTTGCAAGCGATGGATTTGAAGGAAAGGGCGGATATGACTTATATTATGCTCATTATGTTAATGGCAATTGGACTAAACCACTGCCATTAGGAGATATTAATACAGAATATAATGAAACCGACCCGCATATTGTATTTAATTATCTAATTTTTGCTTCTAATAGAACTGGAGGAAAGGGAGGATATGATTTGTATTATGCTAAAAATAAAGATAACTATAAAGATGATAGTTATAAAAACACTTTATCTATTTCTGCCACTAATTATCAACTAAATATTACTAAAATAATAGAATATGACTTAATTTCTGAAGTAATAAAAAACGATATTGATACTAAAATTAATGTAATTAATGACACTTCTTATATTCTCTCGCCGAATAGTATAGAGTTTAAAATACATTCTGATTCTATAAATAATCTTTATTATAAATTATTTGCCGATGATAACATTTTAGAAGAAAACATCATTAATGATAGCACTTTTATTATTAGATTTACTCCCAAAGTTTTCTTATATGATACTTGCTTTTTGCAGATAATTAACAATAGTATTGATACTATTACCCTTCCTTTAGAAATTACTAAAAATGAGAAAAAAGAACCTAAATTGCATAACGATAATAATAATTCTTTTTACAAAGTTATAGCAAAATATAGCAATGATTTTGAGGAAATTAACAAAGATATTACTTCTAATCTCAAAGAACTTATATATTTTAACAAAAAAGTTGCTATTGTTGCTAATTCTAATAAAATGTATTCAGATATAATAAATAAACTAAATATAAAGAACATTCGCACTAATTTTATAAAAACTAATAGTCCTAATCTAATAGAATTCAGGATATATAAAGAGTAATTCCATAAAAAAATATCTGTCCTGCTGAATTTATTCCAATATCTACTAAATTATATTATTATGCCGAAACAAGTTCGGCATAACAAGAAAAAAATAGTGGAATTCCAGTATCTAAAAGTGCTAAAAGTGTTGTGAAATAGGGAAGTTTAGTTATTTTTTATAAAAAAAAGCAGGGTAGTTATGCCCTGCTATGTTTTGTTTGAATTAAATTTAAAAGTTATATCTTTTTTTCCAAACTATCAGATGTAAAGCATCCTGATTTTAATTCTTCATTAATAAACCACTGACATATAAATGAATTTAATGGACATATATTTCCATTTTCATCTTTATCTTCAGAGCATGTTACATACGAAACAGTCATTTTTGGTCCACCTGAATTTAATTTTACAACATCACCGATGTTAATTTGTTGTGACATTTTAAGTCCTCCGTAATTAACTTTTACAAATATAACGAATTTCCTCGTCATTTAAATCATACATCTCATAAACTATCTCGTCTATCTGCAATTCTAATATCTCTGTTCGTTTTCCTAATGCTTTTAGGTGCAAAATCTCGTCTACTAATTTTTCTAATTGTGCTTCTACTTTTGTAGCAGGAATAGGAATGGGAATTTGCTCTAAATATACTGTTCTTACAATATTAGAATTATCTGATAAACGAGGAAAATACCAATTAGAAAATACTTTATAAAATTTAGAATTTAAAACGGATAAAAGATATTTAATGTGATTGTTTTTATTAAAAGTTAGAAAATACATTGGAGCAAGTAAACACATTTCTTTACCAACATAAACAAATGAATTATCTTTTATATTTCTGCTAAAAGCTCCCCAAGCAATTTTTTCTTTTTCTAATTCATCCATAATTTCAATTTTTGAACGATGCATAGCATACCATTCATATCTTACATTTATACTTTCCTCTGTCATAGATTGTGGTTTTTGAATGTCTGGAATTTT
Organism: Bacteroidota bacterium; assembly: GCA_009777815.1. Lineage (GTDB taxonomy): Bacteria > Bacteroidota > Ignavibacteria > Kapaibacteriales > UBA2268 > WRLB01. The sequence goes on along the minus strand of WRLB01000050.1, from coordinate 57 downwards.
AGATTTAACAATGTTTTTAATGCATCCTTGTTCTCTTTCCGGACTGTCTTTAATAAT
>WRLB01000049.1 GCA_009777815.1 Bacteroidota bacterium | reverse complement strand
ATATTATCATAAATGAGCCTACACCAGGGGCTTTTGAAACTATTACACGCCAACCCGCAGCATTAAATCCATTAAAGTTAAATCTTCCATCTTCGTCTTCTACATAAATATTTTGATTAAAGCCAGCATCTTTTACTTTGTCAGCATATACTTTTATCTCTTCTATAGTTGTAGAACCAGGAAAATCTACATTAAAACCATTAGGACCATCATCTGCACTGTAAATAGTAATGTCAGGTTTTGGAACTTGTTTAGTATATTCATTATCGGGCCAATCGCCTTCTTGACTTTCAGCCACTTCCTCTACTACTTCAGGAGTTGCTTCTGTATTTTCTTGTTGCTTATTGCCACCGCAAGCAACAAATATTAAACCGATAGCCAGCACTATCAAAACTAATCTTAAATTAAAATTAAACATATTTTATATCTTAAATAAAGAACTACAAAAATAACTTTTTTTAATAAAATACTTTGCACCTCTAAAATGTCATACTGAATTTGTTTTAGTATTAGGGCACCTTTATTTTCTCAAAAAAAGTTATTTTTATGTTATGGAAAATCTAAAATTAATTGCTGGACCTTGCCTTGCTGAATCAAAAGAAATGCTAACTATATGTGTAGAGCATTTGCTAAATATATGCTCTAAATATAATAATATAGATTTCTATTTCAAAGCATCATACAAAAAAGCAAATAGAACAAGTAGTAATTCATTTATGGGAGTAGGAGACAATATTGCATTACAGTGGTTTAATGAAATAAGAAATAAATATAATGTTCGCATCTTGACCGATGTTCATACTGCCGAAGAAACAGATATAGTTTCAAAAAACGTAGATGTTTTACAAATACCAGCATTTCTTTGCAGACAGACAGAATTACTTGTTGCAGCGGGTAAAACATCACTTCCTGTAAATATAAAAAAAGGTCAATTTACTACCCCCGATGCTATGATAAAAGCAGCACAAAAAGTTCTTACTACTGAAAATAATAATGTATGGCTAACCGAAAGAGGAACTTTTTTCGGTTATAACGATTTAGTAGTAGATTTCCGTTCTTTGGTTACAATGCAAGAGTTCGGACTTCCTGTTATTTACGATGCTACTCATTCTGTGCAAAAACCTTCTATCGGCGAGCAATCAGGTGGCAATCCACACTTTATTTTTCCATTAGCAAAAGCAGCAATTAGTTTAGGTATAGATGGCGTGTTTTTTGAAACACATCCCGACCCTAAAAATGCAAAAAGTGATACAGAAACACAACTTCCATTATCAGATGCAGAAAAATTTATTGAAATGATAGTTAATATGTATAACTATGTGCATAGCCATACAAATGTTTGCTAATTATTTATATCACTGCGAGCAAATTCAAAGATTTTACTTGCAATGACAATAAATTATTGCCAAGTATGAAAAATATTCTTAATAAAAAAAGTATATTAGCACCATAAACATTTGCAATTATAATTATGAAAATAGACATATCAAATAAAGGATTAAATATAAATATAAAAATGTCTGCTGATAATAAATTTATCAACTATTTTATATGGAAAGAAAGTGAAAATTTATATGTAGTAAGTAACAAAGAAACAAGTTTATGGGGTATTATAGATAAAAATGGTAAAGAAGTTATTGAATGTAAATATAAATATATAGGTGGTTTTGAAAAAGGATTAGCAATGGCAGAAAATAAAAATAAATTATGGGGATTTATAAATAAAGATGGTAAAGAAGTTATTGAATGCAAATACAAAAATGTATGGGATTTTGGCAAACTTGGTGGAAATCTTGCAGAAGTAGAAACTACAAACGGCTTTTATGTTTTAATAGATACTAATGGCAAAGAAGTTTCTAATAAATATAAATGGATGGGATGTTATAATTTATATAAAAAAGATTGGTTGCAAACACTAAATTCAAAGGAATTGTATGGCTTTATAGATGGCAAAACGGGGGAGGAAGTCGTTCCTTGTAAATATGAATGGGTAGGTGAGTTTAGAGATGAATTAATGTTAGTAATGATTAGAGATAAAATAGATACTAATATATGTTTATATGGTTTTGTAGATATGAAAGGCAAAGAAGTCGTTCCTTGTAAGTATAACTGGACAAAACCTTTTAGTGAAGGAATAGCAAGAGTAAGAGATAATTCTAATTTATGGGGCTATATAAATAATAAAGGTAAAGAAATTGTGCAATGCAAATATAAATATTTAGAAGATTTTTATAGTGGATTAGGAAAAGTAAAGAACAATGCAGGACTTTGCGGGTGTGTAAATAAACAAGGTAAAATAACAATTCCGTGCGATTACAAAGATTTAGATATTTTTTATAATGGAATAGTAAAATTAAAAAATAGAGCAAATTTATATGGTTTTTTTGATAAACAAGGTAAAGAAATAATTGAATGTAAATATAAAGATGCAGGTCGTTTTAGTGAACATAGTGGTGGTTTAGTTAAAGTAAAAAATACTAATAATTTATGGGGATTTATAGATACAACAGGCAAGGAAGTTATTCCGTATAAGTATAATAATGCAAATGATTTTATAAGTGGTTTAGCAAGGGTTTCAGGCAAAGAAGGTTTTTGGGGATTTATAGATATAACAGGCAAGGAATTAGTTCCATGTCAGTATAAAGAAGTATTTCCTTTTGATGAATTTAGAGAAGATTGGTCTCAAGTTATAAATGAAAAAGATTTGTATGGTTTTATAAACATAAGTGGCAAAGAGGTTGTTAAATGTAAATACAAAAAAATATTTCCTTTTGATGAATTTAGAGAAGATTGGTCTCAAGTTATAAATAAAGAAGATTTGTATGGTTTTATAGATATAACTGGTAAAGAAGTCATTAAATGTAAATACAAAGATATAACTAAATTTGATGGTGATTTAGCAGCAGTAATGAATAGAAATAATTTATGGGGCATTATAAATAAAGATGGTAAAGAAGTTATTAAATGTAAATATAAAGATATAACTAAATTTGATGGTGGTTTAGCAGCAGTAATGAATAAAAAAGGTTTATGGGGATTAATAGATGCATACGGAAACAAGGTAGAGAACTTCATATATACAGACATATACGATTTAACATATGATGATGAAAAATACAGATACGTCGATAGAGAATTTAGACAATATGACTGCAAAGATGAGGATATAAGATATGATTATGACGATGATTATTATGATTATGATGACTACAACAAATATAACTATGAAGAAGAAAACCCTAATATAGAATACTACAAAACTTTTAATATAGCAGGATTTACATATTATGATGGCGAAGAAGTTTTTTGTAACCTTAAAGTAGGTATGCAGTTAGAACTTATTGCTGAATCAGAAAATAAATATGATAAATATGCTGTAGAAATATATTATGGTGACTATAAACTTGGCTATGTGCCTCATTCCAATAATAAAACTATAAGTAAATTACTTAATTTAGGTCACAAAGACATTTTTGAAGCGAAAATTAATGAATTAAATCCTGATGCTCATTCAGAACAAAAAGTAAAAGTTACTGTTTTAATTAAAAAAAATATAAATCCAAGTAAAAACGAGTAAATTACGAGTAAAAACGAGTAAAAATTATGCAACACGGGGATTTATCCCCGTGTTAAAAATCTCCGTCATTACGAGCAATTTCAAAGAAATTGCGTGGCAATCTAAAGTATAAATAGATTGCCACGCATATTTGGTCCATTTGCAATTGTTAAATGCTACATTGGAATTAGTCCATGTTTTTTAGCGGGTCTTACTTCGCGTTTGTTTTTTAATGTTTGTAGACATACGGAAATATATTCTCGCGTTTTCACGGGTTCTATTACTGCATCAATTAAACCATACTCTGCTGCAGGATATGGAGTTTGCCATTTATCTTCATATTCTTTTAGTAGTTCTTTTTTTCTTGCAGCAGGGTCGGATGCTTCTTTTAGTTCTTTTGCGTTAAGAACAGCAACAGCACCTTCAGAACCCATAACAGCAATTTCTGCTGTAGGCCAAGCCGCAGTTCTATCTGCACCAAGCGATTTAGCACACATAGCAAGATATGCTCCACCATATGCTTTGCGGATAACAACAGTAATTTTCGGAACCGTAGAAGCAGAATAAGAAAATAGCATCTTAGCACCGTGTCTGATAATTCCACCATGTTCTTGCTGAACACCAGGCAAAAATCCAGGAACATCAACGAATGTAACAATAGGAATATCAAACGCATTACAGAAACGAATATGTTCCGATGCTTTATCCGATGCATCAATATCCAAACATCCTGCCTTTACGCAAGGTTGATTAGCAATAATACCAATTGTCTCACCATTCATACGAGCAAAACAAGTAAGTATATTAGTCGCCCAAAATTGTTTTACTTCCAAAACAGAACCAGGATCCACAATTTTATTTATAACATCAAGCATATTATATGGTTCTTTTGGGTCATCAGGAATTATTGTATTAAGGTCAGGATACTCAATAATATCAATAGAACCATCGCCATAACTTGGTGTTGTTTCAGTATTATTTTGCGGGAGATAACTTAATAATTGTTTAGTTATTTCTATGGCGTGGTTGTCATTTTCTGCAACGAAGTGTATATTACCACTTTTTGTAGCGTGTGCCATAGCACCACCAAGTTCCTCGTCACTTACGACTTCTCCCGTTACACCTTTAATTACAGCAGGTCCTGTAATAAATAACTTACCCGTGTTTTTCACCATAATAATGAAATCCATAAGTGCAGGCGAATAAGCAGCCCCTCCTGCACAAGGTCCCGCTATTATAGAAATCTGTGGCACTATTCCCGACAAAGCAGTATTATGATAAAACGCTTCACCATAGCCACGAAGAGAGAATATTGCTTCCTGTATTCTCGCTCCACCACTATCATTAATAGCAATAAACGGACATCCATTTTTGAGAGATTTTAGCATTGCTTCGGACATTTTCCAAGCATGCATTTCACCAAGCGACCCGCCCATAATTGTAAAATCCTGTGAGGCAACATAAGCAATGCGACCATTAATCGGACCGCAAGCAGTGACCATACCATCGCCAGGCATTTTTCTACCTGCAATAGATGATATTTTTCTACCTGAATTTTCAACGAGTTTGTTAAATTCTTGGTAGTATCCGTTATCGAACAACAATTGCAATCGTTCTCTTGCGGACAATTTACCTCTTTCGTGTTGTTTAGTTATAGCATCGGCTCCACCGCCTAAATTTGCTTCTGCATCTTTTTTGTGCAGTAATTCAATTTTTTCTTTAACTGTAGACATATTTATATTTTTATATTAAATTTCGTTATTATAAGAATACTAAAATACGAAAATATTTTTAGAAAAATAATGTTTTATGAACTATTTATAAACATATAGTAAAAAATGTTCTGAAAAATAATTTGACCTATAAGTGATGTTTTTATGGCTTGATACATAAGATATTACTAATGATAGTGCGTGGCATTGGCATCAGAGATATAGCAGGAACAATCTCTTCATTCTTTCATAAAAAAAGTGAATCGGATACGAAATTAAGTGTGAATTTTACACCTTTTTCAGCATCCGTTTTAAGTAATTTTTACATAATTTAAGATTATATAGCGTCTAAATATAATAAATTAGGGGATGCGTAAGTAAATTTGGTATGACGATTTTCAACTTCATTGTTATTATTTTATTTTTTTCAATTTAAGAATACAATGATAATAAAAACACAAGCAGAACTAAAATTTCTACCTGTGTTTTTTATAGAATATCAAAAAGCATTCTGATATTATTTTAATGCATCAATTATTTTTTGTGCTATTTCTAATCCTACTCTATCTTGTGCTTCATTAGTAGATGCTCCAATATGCGGAGTAGCAGATATACGTGGATGATTAAGAAGTTCTTTTTGTGCTTCATTAGTAGGTTCGTTAATAAACACATCTACTCCTGCTGCCGCAATTTTACCTGATTTCAGACCATCTAATAGAGCATTTTCATCAACTACACCACCTCTGGCACAATTAATTATTATAACTCCATTTTTCATTTTGCTAATTTCAGGAGTGGAAACAGGAATCGGCTCACCTTTAATTAAAGGAAGATGCAGTGAGATATAATCGGCATTTGCAAGCACTTCGTCTTTTGATACCAGTTTAACATCCATATCTGTAGAAGTTACAAATGGGTCAAAAGCAATTACTTTCATTCCAAGCCCTATTGCTCTTTTAGCACATTCTTTACCGATGTTGCCGAAGCCAAGCAGCCCGAGTGTTTTACCTGTTAGTTCAACACCTGCGGCATAATCTTTTTTAGGCCAATTACCTTTTCTCATTTCAGCAGTGCTGTTATTAAGAAAACGAGATGTAGCAAACATATGTGCGATAGCAAGTTCGGCAACAGATATTGAAGAAGCACCGGGTGTATTATAAGTCGGAATACCTTTTGATTTAGCATATTCTACATCAATATTATCAACGCCGACACCACCTCTGCCGATTGCTTTTAATTTAGTTCCTGCATCAATAACTTCTTTGGTTACTTTTGTAGCAGAGCGAACTATAATTGCTTCGTAATTAGCAATTTCTTTTAATAGTTGTTCAGGAGAGAGTTTTTGTTCTACGACTTCTAATCCTGCTTTTTTCATTAGTTCGGAACCTACTTTTTCGATTCCATCAGAGACCAATACTTTCATAAAATTTCTATTTTATTTGTTAAAGGATTATACAAAAATAAGGATTTTTATGAAAAAAAAGATAAAATCTAAAAATGTCATTCTGAACTTGTTTCAGCATACGGGGGCTTGCCCCCGTGTTAAAATTATTTGAAAAAACTTATTTTGCTAAAATATGATGGCTATCAAAAATAAATTAAAAGAAATATTACTAAAAAATGAAAAATTTAAAGCAGTAACCGAAGAAGATATTGTCGTCCTAAATACAACAATAATTATGGAGTGTGCAAGAAATTATGACACAGAACTCCTCGCACTACTGCAAATCAATACAGAAATTAAAAATCATTTCTTCTCTACAATCGCTCCAACACAGGGGCAAGCCCCCGTGATAACTATATTCAAACTTGAAAAATTTATTGCGTTTATTAGTAATTATAAGTATCTTCCTGATAGTTTTACCATCTATAAAAAGAAAATCGGACTCGCCACAAATAACAATAATTATCTCGCAAATAACCAAAATGTTGTGCTGAATTGGGCATATAAAGATTGTATTTTGGAGGGCGGACAAACTAAAGATGACCAAAAAAGGAAGGAGATATTTTTTAATGAAATTCTTGCTCCAGACCAGATAAATCGCTTGCTTGACGATAAGGTTTTTACTAATTTTAAGAGATATGATAAGAACGGTGTTCACGATTTGGCGGAACTTAAAAACGATGATAATATGATAATTAAGGGGAATAATTTGGTGGTTTTGCATTCGTTAAAAAAGCGATTTGCAGGAAAAATTAAGTTGATTTATATTGACCCGCCGTATAACACGCAAACCGATGCAAATACTTTTGCATACAACAATAATTTTAACCATTCTACTTGGCTTACATTTATGAAAAATCGGCTGGAAGTTGCAAGGGATTTATTGCGAGAAGATGGATTTATTTCGATTGATATTGACCATTATGAATTATTTTATCTTGGGGTTCTTGCTGATGAAATATTCGGAAGAGATAATAGATTGGGTGTAATTTCTGTAGTAACAAATCCAGCAGGTAGAGATAATAAATTTTTCGCTTCTGCACACGAAAATAAATTGATATATGCAAAAAACAAAAGATTGGCAGAGATTGGTAATTTTAATATTTCTGATACTTCAAAAAAACAATATAGTTTAGAAGATGGTTTAGGCAAGTATAAATTAACTGCACTTCAAAGAACAGGGGATGGTTCAAAACGAGAAGATAGACCAAACCTTTTTTATCCTATTTATTATTTGGAAGAAGATAATATTATTTCTATTGAAAAAAAAGCAAATGCAATTGAAATACTACCAATAGATGGAAATGGTATTGAACGCCGATGGCGATGGAGTGCTGCTAAAATTTCACGAGATTGGCAGACAGAACTACAAGTAAAAAAAACAAATGAAAAATATAAAATATATGTAAAAGATAGATTAGGTGATGGTAATGTAAAACCTAAAAGTTTTTGGATGAAACCAGAATATGCAGGAATGACTGGCACAAATGAAATAAAAAAACTTCTTGGAGAAAAAGTTTTTACTTATCCGAAATCAGTTTATTTAGTTAAAGACACAATAAAAATTTTGTCTGAAGACGATGATATTATATTAGATTTTTTTGGTGGTAGCGGGACGACCGCACACGCAGTTTTAGAATTAAATAAAGAAGATGGCGGGAGTCGTCAATTTATTTTGTGCGAGCAAATGAACTATATTCACAACGTGACCACAAAACGAGTGCAAAAAGTTATAGAAAATCACCAAAATGGCGACTTTGTATATTTAGAATTAGCAAATGATTCGGAGGATTTTAGGAATGAAGTCCGGCGAGCAGATGCCGCAAAATTGCCTATTTTATTTGAAAAAGTAAAGCATTCTTCGTTTTTGAGTTATCGCGTAAATACAGAGGAATTTAATGGCTTCGAAGCACTAACAGAGCAGGAACAGCGCCAATTGCTTTTAGAATTAGTAGATGCCAACACCCTCTATATCAACTACACCGATATAGAAAGCGAAGATTATAACATCAGCAAAAAAGATAAAGAATTAAATAAGCAATTTTATATGATTTAAATATGGAAAATAAGAAAAAAATAAATATATAACAAAAAAATGGAACTAAAATATAAAAGAATATTACTTAAATTAAGTGGCGAAGCGCTTATGGGAAATAAGCACTACGGTATATCTGCTACAGCGATTAATGATTATGTATCAGAAATAAAAACACTACATAAATTGTGTGTTCAGGTTGCTATTGTAATAGGTGGTGGTAATTTTTATAGGGGCGTTAATGCAAAAGATATAGGAATAAATAATACTACGGGTGATAAAATGGGTATGCTTTCTACTATAATGAATGGTTTATCGTTAAAAGATGTTTTAGAAAAAAACGGCACAGAATCAAAAATCTATTCTGCTATCTTTTTGCCTCAAATTGCCGATGTTTTTCAACAAGAAAAAGCAATTCAAGATTTGCAAAAAAATACAATTTGCATCTTTGTAGGCGGAACGGGCAATCCTTTATTTACTACCGATTCGGCTGCTGCACTTAGGTCAATAGAAATAGGTGCAGATATACTAATTAAAGCAACAGATGTTGATGGCATATATAGTGCGGATCCTAAAAAAGATACAACTTCTAAAATGTTTAATAAGATAAGTTATCAAGAATGCATTGAAAGAAATTTAAAAGTAATGGATAGAACTGCATTTGTTCTTTGCAAGGAAAATAATATGCCTATAGTAGTAATGAATATAAATAAAAAAGGGAATTTACTTAAAGTAGTTTCAGGTGAAGACGTAGGCACAATTGTAATGTAATTTGTAAAAATAGATGCTAAAACGAGTTCAGTATGCCTTATTATATGCGAGGGATACTGAATCAAATTCGGTATGATATTTTAGATACCACTTAAATATATTTTTTTCATTTGCATTGCAAGTCGCACATTGTGAACTCTTATTATACTTATAGATTGTTCTTTTAATAGCAAAGAGTGATAAATCATAGTTGCAAAATCTCTGTCTGAAGGTGTTTCTATTTCTGTAATTTCGCCAATAAATCTTTTACGCGAAATACCTAATAACATCGGCACATCCAACAATGAAAACCGATTAATATTTTTTAATAAAGCAAGATTATGTTCTAATGTTTTACCAAAACCGATACCAATATCGCCAATTATTTTTTCAACTCCTTTGCTTTTAGCAAAAGATATTTTTTCTTTAAGAAAATTAAAAACTTCCTCTACAACATCTTTATAAAAAGGATTGTTCTGCATATTTTGTGGATTACCTTTGCTGTGCATAATAACTAATTTAGCATTATATTTTGCAACAATTTCTGCAATTTCAGGATTATATTGCAAGCCGGAAACATCATTTATGATATTAGCATTATGTTTTAAGCATTCATTTGCTACTTCAACTTTGCGAGTATCTATGGAAACAGGGAAATTAGGATATTTATTTTTAATTTGTTTTAGCACAGGCAAAACTCTATCTAACTCTATATTAGCTGGAGTTGATTTAGAGTAGGGTTTGGTAGTTTCGCCGCCAATATCAATAATATCTGCGCCATCATTAATCATCTGTTCAGCAAAAGATATTTTTTCATTTAAATCTAACTTTCCGTTGCCATCCGAAAAAGAATCAGGAGTAACATTAATAACAGCCATTATTTTGGGGAACATAATATATTTTATATAAATTAGTGTAGTTTTACAATATAGTATTTTTTTAGAAAAAAACGTGTTTTTGCATTCTGTTATATATTTCATAAATTAAATCTTTTTAATAATTACAAAAATAACTTTTTTTTTTAAATAATTATAAATATTTCTACCTCGCAATAACTATCTGCTTTGCTATTGTGTGGTAAAATGTGGAGAAGTTTATAAAATATTTGCCCGATGAAATAGCACCTAAATTGATTTCTTTTATGGTATCTCCTTGTGGCAATTTAATTTTATCGGTTATAAGTTTATTGCCCTCAATATCTGTAATTTCTATGTCTATAACAATGTCGCCCGAAGCACTAAAATTAACTTCTAATATGTCATTATATACAGGATTTTGCTCTAAATTTGCATCAAAATTAGGCAAAAATATCATCCCACCACGCCAATCACTACCACAAAAATTACTAACATCTAATAAACCCGAAAGCAATGTTAAAAGATATGTTTGCTCACTAATTATATCAAATGTATCAAAATATACAGGCGTAGATGTAGGTAAAGACATCAATGTCATACCTTCTAAACGAAGCAATTTTGCACCACTTTTTAGTTCTTGAGGAGCAATAGAAGCACTAATTCCATTAGCAAATGCAAAATTATAAGCAAGCGGATATTCAATATCTTCGCTAATTACAAAAAGATTTATCGGCATCAATAATTTATAATCCATACCGATATTTATATCAATTTTTTCAAAAGAAAGAGGAATATCAATGCTCTCAATAATAGCGTGCAGCGAAACAATTTCATTCGGCTCTTTATTTATCACGCTGTCCCAACGAATAATTATATTGCAAGTATCTTCATAAAAATCAATACTAATTGGAATACAAAATGAACCACTACAAATACCCGTGTAATGCAGACAAAAAGTATCATTTATCGCCGTAACAACATCAGAATAATAATGAATTGCAATCATCCCAACTCCGCTACCACCAATAGTCATCGGCAATTCAGCCCCGTGCCAAAGTTCTTTACTTTTGTTAATAAAAATAGCACTATCAAGCGTCAAACTATCAGGAAAATCAATAGAAAAAGCAATATATTGCATATTTTCTTCTTTAATTTTCACTCGTTCATTAATCATTTTCGGTGCATAATCAACGATATTCGCAACAGAATTGCCACGCAAAATAAAAATAACTTCGCCGCCACAAGTATTATCAATAATTCGCAGTGTATCAACGAAACTCCCCGCCGTTATTGCTTTAAAAGACGCTGTAATACAAACCGTATCCATAAAATTAGCAATTAAACTATCCGAAAAAGTAAATGAATCATTCTTTTTTGTGTTAAAAACGTTACTGATTTCTCTTATTTCGTTACTAATTAGTAACGTTTTTGGAGGTTTTTCTCCATTTTCGTTACTAATTAGTAACGTTTTTGGAGGTTTTTCTCCATTTTCGTTACTAATTAGTAACGTTTTAGGAGGTTTTTCTCCATTTTCGTTACTAATTAGTAACGTTTTTAGAGGTTTTTCTCTTATTTCGTTACTAATTTTTTTGTCATTACGCACTTGTTTCGGCATCCCAATATTTTTATCAGGAGATGCTGAAATAAATTCAGCAAGACAAATAGGTTTTACCACCCCGACATTTGCTAAAGCAAATGCCACCCCTCCAAAGGAGGGGAACTTTATAGTATTACTGTTCCCCTCCTGTGGAGGGGTGGTAGTTTTCGTAAGAAAACTGACGGGGTGGTTATTTATTTCAGCATGACAAATAGGTTTTACAGCAGATTTCTCTGAAATAACACCAATATCAACTAAATAAAAAGGACTTTCAATAGCATTTATACTGAAATTAACCGGCAAATTACCCGTATTTATAAAATTAAAAGTCCTTATAACAGAATCTCCAACGCAAATAGTTCCAAAATCAATAATTATCTCTTTTGCTTCAATAATAACCTTGCGAAACGCAGTAGTAATAGTAATTTGAGCAGGCGAAATTATAGAACTATCATTGTGAAAAATAGAAATATGAGAGTGAAAAATAGTATCAATATCAGAAGTAAGAGATATAAATAATGTGTCCGTAGAATCAGGAGCAATAGTTATCGGAATGCTTTTAAGTTGCGTTCCAAATCCAAGAATATCAATGCTTTCATCAGCAATTAAATTAGAAATAATAAGCGAATCATTTCCTTTATTTTCAATCGGAATAGCAATAATTGTATCATTTTTGCAAATAACTTCGGCATAAATAGAATCATTAATTTTCATTATTGCTTGCAGATGAATAACATTAAATTTGACATATATTTCTTTAATTTGATTGCAAGGTTCAGGCGTTTGAAAAGTGTATTTAATAAGGTAATTGCCTGTATCTTGCGGGTTTATATTAAATGTAATAGTGTTATTGTTTTCGTGTGTAATGTATATGTTATCAAGGTGATTAATTACCTTATTAAGGTGCGAAATAGTGCAAAAACTTGCTTCATTTCCTTCAATATTTACAAGTTTTAGTGTATCATTTGCATTAGCATAAAGAGTTATAGAATCTTGATAATTATTAGCAAGCATAATAGTTCCGAAGTCAATCGTATCGCTTGAAGTAGTAATAGAATCTTTAATATTAATAGTGTAATAAATGGTGTCAATAAAAGTTTTGTTTTCATTTTCGGGCTGTGTATTAATAATTATAGCATATTTTTGCGTTCCGTAAGCATTATTATTAGGTATAAAAGTAACAATAACTTTAACCTCTCCTCCAGGATATATATTAGAAATAAATGGTTTAGGGGCTACATCAAAATTAAATAAATCATTATTTATAAAAACTTCAATGCTATATCTAACATCATTATTAGTTGCAGTAATTATAGTAGTAGTATCAATAATAATAGCGGGTTTGCAAATAGTTGTATCAAAATTATGTTTTTCTACATATATTTCAGTTTCATCAAACACTAACCGATAAATATTTCTGCCAACTACCCATCCGAATCTCTCATTTAGAAAAAATATATCATCTAAATTATCATTTGTATCAATACCCGTATTAAATAATTCCCAAGTAGTTCCTGCATTTTGTGTGCGGACAACAGTTGCATTAAATCCACTCCCCCATCCTTCTGTTGGAGATATTAAAGCAGTTCCATACATTTGTGCATTAGTAGAATATTTACGCCAATTTACTCCATCGTTGCTCCAAATAACGCCACCTCTATCATCACTTCCTAAATCTATACCACCACCCGTGCAAGTAGTCCCCGAATAAGGCACAAGTATTATATTAGTATTTTCTATATTAGTAATTTGTTCTTGCCAAGCAAATAAATTACCACCCGTGCTACTTCTATTAGTAAGAGATAGCAGCGACCAACTATCGCCGAAGTCAGTTGTTTTATAAATAATTCCACTTGAAGCAATATAGCCAATACCCGTTTTATACATCATAATATGAGTTAATCCCGAAAAATAACTTGTTCCATAATTAGGAATAGGAATATCACCTAAATCAAAAAATGTCCAAGTATTTCCACCATTGGTGCTACGCCATACCAACCTTTTAACATAAACAGAGTCATAAAAACCAGATGGAATATTTTCATTTCTAATTCTAACACTTCTAAAACATCCGCCGCCGAGTGCATACATAGTATCTTTAGAATGGAGCCAACTTCCCCACATTTCAACTTTACTTGTATCATAATCGTCTCTATTAACTAAATTATTTATGCAAGTGATTGGTTTCCAAGTATTTCCGCCGTTAGTAGTTTTATAAAGTCCCGCAGGACCAGAACATAATCCATTCATAGTATCTATAAAATGAATATGTTCAAAAAAAGAACTAACACCAAACGGAACAGGAATAGTAGTTATTTGCCAAGTATTCCCGCCATCATTAGTTCTTAACACTTGATTAGTATTTTGTCCGCAGACCCATCCATATAAACTATCAATAAAAAATATATCAAGCCAAATAGCATTTAGAGTTGTTTGTGGTGGTAGTTCTACTTTTTGCCAGTATTGTGCGTTAGCATTTAGATTAGCAATTATCAAAAACAGAAAAATATATTTAACAATTTTCATAATATATACCATTTTTTTGTGCAATATAATTATTTTTTTTATTATTTTTGTATAGTTTTAAGTTTACATAAATAATTTTTTAGTTATATTTTTAACAGCAGGGCGTCGGTTTTGCTGTTTTTTTTATTTATATAAAAAAGTGTATTTTTGTATAAACTATAATATAGTTTACAATTTTATATGGAAAAATTGATTGTTTTAACAGC
>WRLB01000048.1 GCA_009777815.1 Bacteroidota bacterium | reverse complement strand
AGAACTCGGCGGATTTTCCGCAAAATAAGATACTATAGTCACAGAATGCTCGCTCAATGAACTCGTTGGACGATACAATTTTATTTCTTGCAAACGTGCTATGCCGCCCTCTAAATACTGATGAAAATAATTAAGAAGCGTATTATAATGAATCTTAAGTATTTTGCAAATAAGAGAGTTATCTAATCCAAAACTTTTTAGACGCAATGCATCCATTTTGCGCATCACTATGGGATGAAATTGGTTAAATATTTCTGTTTGAAATATTTTTTTATCTGTATCATTGATAGGTACTTTTACCATAATTTTAATTAATTTGATATTAAAAATTATACAAAAATAATAAAAATATAACAAAAATATAACAATCTATGACAGAGGAGAGTATAAATAGATATGTAATAGACAAGTTTTTTATAATCTAAAGTTCTATACATTCAAAAATCATAATATATAACAGCGGAAAGTATAAATAAAAAAATGCATAAGCATTTTTTCAAAAAAAAAACGTAATTTGCACACAAATATGAGCGAACTAAAAAAAAGAATTATTGTAGCATTAATAGGAATACCATTAGGACTATTAGCAATCTATATAGGTGGATTAGTATTTAGTGTTTTGATATTAATAATATCATCTATCGCATTATATGAATTCTACAAAATCACACTAAAACAAAATTATAAAATAAATATAATACTGGGAACAATCATAGGCACTATCCCAATATTAGTATTAATAATTACAGGAAGTTCTAAATGCACATTATTCCAATACATAACATCTTATCTCCCATTATTCGCAATGGCTATAATATATTTGTATCTAATATATATTATTGCAATATCCATAATCATTATTTTAATATATTTTTTATTTAATAAAAAAGAAGACATATTATTAAGAATAGGCATCTTTTTTGCGGGCTTTTTCTACATATCAATACCATTTTTCATATTAGTATTATTGCGGAATTTAGATAACGGCTTTTTTTACACTATATTAACATTTATATCTATTTGGATATGCGATTCGGGTGCATATTTTATAGGAAGAAGGTTCGGAAAACATAAATTAATGCCAAGTGTAAGCCCGAAAAAAACAATAGAAGGAGCAATAGCAGGATTTATCTTATCCTCATTATTTTTCATAATAACATCAATGCTACTAATAGAAAATATGTCATTATTATTATCAATTTTAATAGGCATAACAATAGGAATATTCGGGCAATTAGGTGATTTAGTTGAATCAAAAATTAAAAGAATAGTAGAAGTAAAAGATAGTAGTAATTTGATTCCAGGACACGGCGGAATACTTGACCGATTTGATAGCATTATATTTGTAGTGCCTTTGATATATGCAATCATAATGCTTTATTAAAGCAAGTTAATATTGTTAATCTCTAAAAACAAAAATTTATATTTTCTTTACCTTACTAAACTTATTTAAGCATCTCCTTATTAAGTTAAATACGAGCAAAAAGTTGTTCAGCATTATATAATTTTTTAATATTTTTTACTATTTTTGTGTTTTAATAAAATTGAGATAACTATGTTTGGACTCGGAACACCCGAAATAATTCTTATCGTTGTTGCACTTGTTTTGCTTTTTGGTGCTAAAAAAATTCCTGATTTAATGCGAGGACTCGGCTCCGGAATTAAAGAATTTAAAAAAGCAGCACACGAAGTAGATGAAGAAATAAAAGACCAACAACTTGAAAACAAATAATAAAAACGCTTATATGCTAAACCAAAACGAACTTTATGAAAAACTTTCACAAATAAAACTATTTGTTATGGACGTTGATGGAACTCTTACAGATGGCGGAATTTATTATTCTGTGGAAGGGTTGCAGTTAAAAAAATTCTGTGTTTATGATGGTATGGGAATATCATTGCTAAATCAAAGTAATATCAACACAATGATTATGAGTAGTGATGATTCAGAAATCCCTCTTAAACGGGCAGAAAAAATTAAAATAACTTATAGTTTGGTAGGGGTTAAAAGAAAGAAAACTGCTCTGTTGGAATGCCTTGAAACATTAAATATATCAATAGATGAAGTTGCATTTATCGGAGATGATATTAATGACATTGAGTTATTAGAAATATGTGGTTTTTCTGCTTGCCCATCAAATGCGATGGATATAGTTAAAGAAAAAGTTAATTATGTTTGCAATAAAAAAGGCGGTGAAGGTGCTGTCCGAGAAGTTTGTGATATGATTCTCTTAGCAAAGAACTATCCAATAACTTTGCAATACGAGTAAAAAGTTGTTAAAATACTTGTTATGCTAAATTTGTTTCAGCATCGCCTAATTATTATCAGAAGCATTTACATTTCAAATAAACTATCCACAAAAACATTAGGTTCAAAGGGCTGCAGGTCGTCAATTTTTTCACCTACGCCTATATATCTTACAGGAATTTTAAGTTCATTAGCAATAGGAATAACTACGCCACCTTTTGCAGTGCCATCCAGTTTAGTAAGAATTATGCCCGTAACATTAGCAACTTTGCAAAACTCTTTTGCTTGAAAGATAGCATTTTGTCCTGTCGTAGCATCTAAAATTAAAAACACTTCATCGGGTGCTTCGGGACGTAATTTTCGCATCACACGAGATATTTTTTCCAACTCATCCATAAGGTGCTTCTTATTATGTAACCTTCCTGCAGTATCTATAATAACTACATCTTTGTTTTTAGATTGAGCAGATTTTAGCGTATCAAAAGCAACAGCCGCAGGGTCGGCACCTTGTTGTTGCTGAACTATATCAACGTCTGCACGTTCTGCCCATATTTCTAATTGTTCATTTGCGGCTGCCCTAAAAGTATCAGCAGCACCGATTATTACTTCTTTACCAACATTTTTATAATTATAAGCAAGTTTGCCGATGGTTGTAGTTTTTCCTACTCCATTGACACCTATAACAAGAATAGTATAAGGTTTTTTGCCTTCAGGTATATCATATATTTTATCATTATTTGCAGAAGGGGACTCAATCATTATTTTTTGAACCTCTTCTTTAAGCAATTTATATAGGTCTTCGGAGTTTTCATATTTTTCTTTTTTCACTCGTTGTCGTAGTGCATCAATAATTTGCTCTGTTGTATCTACGCCGATGTCAGCAGTTATAAGTAGTTCTTCTATTTCGGATAGCAAGTTATCATCTATTTTTCTGCCGATACCAATAATTTTTCTTAAACCATCGGAAAAACTTTTGCGTGTTTTAGTTAATCCTTCTTTTATTTTTTCTATACCGAGAGCAGATTTAACATTGGACGTAATTTTAGAAAAGAATGATTTTTTTTCTTTAATCTCTTCTGTTTTAATTTCGGCAACAGGATTGTTGTTTTTTGAATCAGATATATCTGATGTTATTGGCTGTTTATTAGTATTTTCTTTTGTTTTTTCTTGTATTATATTTTCTGAAACTTCATTATTTGTTTCTATTTTTTGTTCAGGTGATTTATCTGTAAATTTGCTTTTTAATCTATCAAAAAAACTCATAAAATTAAAATGTTATATAAAGTTTATACAAAAATAGTATTTTTGTAACAAAAAAAGTTATTATTGTAAATTATTTTTTACAGAAGGAACAAATTATAATGTCTAAAATACAAAAACCTGCACATAAGATGGAAACAAAAAATGTAAAGATAAAAATAAAATCTTCCGCACCATCTAAAAATAGTGCTGATAAAACAAAAATAAAAGATGAAAATCTTAATAAAAAAGTAACTAAAGCAAAAGAAACAACTAATGCAAAAGCAAAAAATGTTAACCCAAAAACAAAAGAAGTTATAAAAAAATCTTCTGCTAAAGATTCATCTATTAAGAATAAAAAAAATGTCGCCGAAGTAAATAAAACTGCAGAACAATTAGTAATGCCGATGCCAATTGTAAAGAAGAAAAAACTGCCTTCTATTATTTTGAAAAAAGCATATAAAAAGGCATTAGTGAAGAAAATAGAGGAGTTAAAAACACCTGTAAAAAAATCTTCCCATAAGAAAGTAGTTGTTTCTACGCCGTCAATAAATAAGGTAGAATCGAAAAAAGTCGCTTCTTCGAAAAAAGTAATTGTGCCGAAGCAAGAAGTTAAAAAAGTCGAAGCAAAGCAGGTAGAATCGAAAAAAGTTGTTCCTTCGAAAAAAGCAATTGCACCGAAGCAGGAAGTTAAAAAAGTTGAGCAAAAGCAGGTAGAATCTAAAAAAGTTGTTCCTTCGAAAAAAGTAATTGTGCCGAAGCAAGAAGTTAAAAAAGTCGAGCAAAAGCAGGTCGAATCGAAAAAAGTCGTTCCTTCGAAAAAAGTAATTGCACCGAAGCAGGAAGTTAAAAAGGTCGAAGAAAAGAAAAGTGAGGTGAAAAAAATAGAAAAGAAAAAAATTATTCCTTCTGCTAAAAAAATTGATATCGAAAAAATTATTTCTACTGAACCAGAAATAAGCAAGATTGAACCTAAAACAACTGATATAGAAAAAGTTACACCAAAGAAAATAAAAAAGATAAAAATACAAAAAGTTGTTGCAGAAGAACCAAAACCGATTACTTTTATTAAACCTAAAACTAATGTTAGATACTCCGATGCCGACTTGGAAGAGTTTAGAATACTGATTGAAAATAACAAAAAAGAAGTAATAGAAGAATTGCAAACTCTTTATGACCGTATAGAGGATTTTAATAATATAGATTTTTCTGAATCCAGCACATATTCTATGCATATGGCAGAACAAGGTAGTGATGCAATGGAAAAAGAAAAAACCTATAATTTGATACAAAGACAAAAAGAACTTTTGCAAAAATTAAACTCTGCTTTAGAACGAGTAAAAGATAAAACATTCGGCATTTGTAGAGTTTGTGGCTGTTTGATAGCAAAAGAAAGATTATTAGCCGTTCCGACAACTACTCTTTCTGCTTCTTACAAATTAAGTGGAAAATGCCCCGATGATGGAATAGATGCTATAAGGAAGTTTTGATGAATAGATTGTTTTATTCAAATTCATTAGAGGATACATACAGTATTGCTGCTGCTTTTTCTAAAGAGTTGGAACGTGGCAATGTTATTGTATTTGAAGGAGATTTAGGTGTCGGCAAAACAGAATTTATTAGAGCAATATGCAATTTTATGGGCATAGAATCTCCGATAACAAGTCCTACATTTACATTGATAAACCAATATTTTAGTGATAAATTTGCTATTTATCATATAGATTTGTATAGAATTAAGTCACAGAATGAATTATTAAATATGGGATTTCAGGAACTATTTGACGACAAAGATTCTATATTTTTTATTGAATGGTGTGAAAATTCTTTTGATTTAATACCAACTATTGATTACAAAATATCCATAAAACATAATAATACCGAACTATCACGAATTATAGAAATTATGAGATATTAGTTGCTGTAAATTAGTGGTTTATATGTTATATAACATCTTAAAATGTCCTGCTGAATTTATTTCAGCATATACTTTAACACGGGGATTAATCCCCGTGCTAATTTTTGCTCGGAATTAACAAAAGAAGGGGATGCCGAAACAAGTTCGGTATGAACAGATTGTTTTTTTCTTATTTTTTTCTTATTTTTGATACAAATATGCATTTAAAACGATGATAGTATTAGATAAAATTAAGCAGTTTAGTTGGTTCAAAAACAAAAGTTTTTGGATTATTTTGTTTTTAACAATCTTTTTTTGGGTGTATATAAGTTTTAGTGATACTTATATTACAATGTTAGAAATACCTATAACAGTTGTTCCGCCGAAAGGACGGGCAATAGAACAAGAACTAAATAATTTTATCAATGTAGAAATAGAAGGAAGTGGTTGGAATCTTTTTAATTATATGTATATTAATAAGGGCAAGAAATGTATCGTTCATTTAGATAATATAGAAAGAAATAAAGAAGATACTGCTTCATATATTCTTAATAGCGTAGATTTTCAAAAAGGTTTAGAAAATATTAATAAGGTTATACCGAGAAAGTTTTATCCTGCTCGTCTTAATATAACTACCGATAGAATTGTAGAAAAGAAAGTAGATATAAAGCCCGATGTTATGCTTAAAGTTAAAGAGGGTTTTATTTTAGTTGGTGGTGTGCGGACTGAACCTAGCACAGTAGTTATTAGTGGTAATAGCAAGTCGTTAAAAAATATAAATCAATGGAAGACAACCTATAATGAGTTCAAAAATATTAATGCTTCTTTTAATTATATATTAGATGTATCTGACCATCTTGCTTCTATTATAAATGTGGAGCCGAATAAAATTAAAATTAATGGCGAGATACAACAATATGCAGAAATTACTTTTGACGACATAGAACTAAAAATAATTGGCGGACAAATACCTAATAATCATATTCTTTTGCCACATAATTTTAAAGTAACATTAATCGGCGGAATAGAACTACTAAATAAAATTACTCACGCCGATATAGAACTAACCATAGATTATGATAAAATAATGAACGATACGACAGGAATACTTGTTCCTAATTTGAAAATTCCTCCATTTACTAAAACTATGGACATTAGTCCAAAAGTTATTTATCATAAAGTAAAAAGTTCTAAACCAATTAAAAATAAATTGCAAGCAAATACATAGGAACTATTTGTTCGGCATCTTCTATTTGCTATTAATCACGTTCTTCTATTTGGATGTCTTTTATGTTAATTTGTGGGATATGTCTGCCATTCAAACTATGTGTTTCTAAATTATATGCAACAGAAAAAAAGTTGTTTTTACGTAATATATCTAATTTGCTATTTAAATTATATGCTACTGCGTCTATAACAAAATTACCTTGTATTGCTCTAAATCTAATTTTATTGGGTGATAGTTGCTTAATTCCATTATTAATTTGCACTCCTTTTGTAAGAAAAATAGGTTTAGGATTAGCAAAACCAAAAGGAGAAAACTTATTTATTATTTTGAAAAACGCTGGGGATAGATCATTGAAATTAATTTCAGCGTCTATTAATATATTAGGGAGCAACATATCTTTAGATAGTGCTTCTTTAGCAATATCTTCGAACGTATTTTTGAATTCGTCAATTTTATCTAATTCAAGTGTAATACCTGCGGCGTGTTTATGTCCGCCAAATTCTATGAGCAAGTTTTCACATTTTTTAAGTGCAGCATACATATCAAAATTATGGGGACATCGTGCTGAACCTCTTGCATAATTATCTATATTAGATAGTAATACCACAGGAGAATGAAATCTATCTACTAACCGAGAAGCCACTATTCCTACGACTCCCGTGTGCCATCCTTCACCATAAATTACTAATGAATGCTTGCCTGAATTATAATCTTTTTCTGCAATAGGCAATGCTGCATCATAAAGTTTTTGGTCGAATGCTCTTCGTTTCCTATTTTCATCTTCTAATTGTTGGGCTATTTGAAAACATTTAATTTCATTAGGATTAGTCATCAATTCAACTGACCTATTAGCATGTCCCAATCGTCCTGCAGCATTAATTAAAGGTGCAATAGAATAAATTATATTGGAAGTTGTTATATCATTCTGATTTATCCCCGAACAATATATTAAACTTTTGAAGCCCGTTCTCGGATTAGTATTAATTTTGTGTAATCCATAATGTAACATAATTCTATTTTCATCAATCAATGGCACCATATCTGCTGCTGTAGCAAGAGCAACAAAATCAAGATATTTTAGTGCCATATCGGGATTACCTAATTTAGTTGATATTGCTTGAATAAGTTTGAATACTACCCCACAAGCAGATAACGATTTAAACGAATAATTAGAATTATGTTTTAATGGGTCAAGTATAGCAAATGCTTTAGGAAGTATTTCAGCGGGTTCGTGATGGTCACAAATAATTGTATCTATGTTGTGTGATGCCGCTAAATCAAGCATTTCAAACGATGTTATTCCTACATCTACGGTAATTAGAATTTTCGCATTATTTTTAATTGCATTTTGTATAGACCTGTCATTAATACCGAAGCCATCGTGGAATCTATCAGGAATAAAATAATCTACAATAGCCCCACTCTCTCTTAAAAAGAGAGTTATCATAGATACGCTTGATGTTCCATCAACATCATAGTCGCCGTGTATCCAAAATTGTTCTTTATTTTCAATTCCTTTTAATATCCTATTTACTGCCTTATCCATATCGTCCATCAGGAACGGGTCAAGCAAATCATCTAAACTCGGATTAAAGAACTTATTAGCGGTTTCAATATCATTGATGCCGCGCCTTATTAATACTTTTGCCAATGTTGGCTGTATTGCTAATTTTTCAGATAATTCAGATACTTTTTCTTTATTTTCATTTGCATTTAATATCCAAAGATAGTTCAAAACAATTCCATAACATAATAATGTTTGCAAATTACTATTTTTTTATAAAAAAATATTAAAAATGTTAATTTTTTTACACATTTTTTTATTTTTCATATAAAGTAAAGATGTTATGCCGAATTTATTTCGGCATCTCCTAATTAAAAGTATTTTTTTATATTTTATAAAAACTTTATTTTTGCACAAAATACAATATCAAAATTATGTCTGAAATTATAGTAAATGTTCCTAAAAGAAAAAAAAATCTCCAAATAATTAAATCAGAAGAAGTGTTAAACGATTTCTTGGAAGAAAAAAAAGAAAAAATTAAACAAAAATATGGTGTTGTAGAATTTTTACCTGCCCCTATTGTTTATAC
The DNA here is from genome assembly GCA_009777815.1 of Bacteroidota bacterium. Lineage (GTDB taxonomy): Bacteria > Bacteroidota > Ignavibacteria > Kapaibacteriales > UBA2268 > WRLB01. The sequence goes on along the minus strand of WRLB01000048.1, from coordinate 6,658 downwards.
TGCTGAAGGTTTAGAAGAAATAGAGTTAGAAGAAATAAAATTAGAAAAAAATAAAGATGAAGTAATTTTTGATATAGACCTGTCTAAAGAAAAAAAAAATATAAGCAACGAAATATCTGCTAACTTAACACTTGAAACAGAAAAAAAACCCGAACCTAATATTATAAAAATAGAAGATATTGAAGTTAAAGAGGAATATAAAGAAACTCCTAATAATGCCATATTTACTGAAATATATACTATTACTAACGAAAAAGAACCTATAAAAATTACAACTAATATAAAAGATGAAAACCTAATAAATGCAGAAAAATTTACAGAACATATACAAACAGCATATCAAAATGGATACAATGATGCAAAAGAAGTCGCTCTATTAGATGCGAAAGGTAAAATTATAGAAGCACATAATTTTATTAGAAGAATTGATAGTTTTATGCTCGAACTACGAAAACATTACGCTGAACAAATAAATAGTGCCAAAGATAAAATCACTAATATAGCAATTACATTGGCGGAAGTTATATTAGAAAAAGAAATAGAAAAAGATAATAACATAATTATACAGCAAGTAAGAAAAATTATGGACGAAATTAATAACGAAAAAGTATTTACTATCAAAATAAATCCTGCCGATTATGATGTTTTAATTGAAGCAAAATCTAATTTGTTAAATGCTAACAACGATGCTATTTCTTTTATTAAAGATGATAAAATTGATAAGGGTAGTTGTATTTTGCACACTGCGATTGGCACAATAGATGCAACATTTAGCAAACAATTTTCTAAATTAGTTAGCGAACTTCAAAACATAGAAAAAAATACTATGCCCACAAAAGAAGAACTAATTGCATCTGCTATTCCTGATATTACACCTATTCCTGCAGAAACTTTAATAAAATAAAAAAGCAATATCTAAAAACGTCTTTATATTTTCAACTAACATTCAATTTGGGTGAGCAGACCTATCTCTTCTAAAACGCTACTGACTTGCAAACATTCATCTAAATCGCCTTCATAGACGGCGGCTTTACCCGTATTATGGACTTCATTTGCTAAATCTGTTGCTCTATTTAAGTCGCAACCAATTGCTTTTATTAGTTGGTTAATAACCTCATCAAAACTATGTATCTCATCGTTAAAGAGTATAACACGCGTCCCAAATGCAATGTCATCAATTAGTTCTATTAGAGGCTCTTCTTGGTATTCTATTACAGCATTTTTCATAAATCATCCTATATTTTAAGAAAAATTAAACACTGAAGGATATTTTCTTAGAAATAATTCTATACATTTTCTTGCTCTAAATAAATTAGTTTTTACTGTTCCTAATTGCATATTTAATTGCAAAGAAATCTCTTCATAACTTAATTCTTCTTTATGTCTTAGTATAAAAATTTCTTTATATTTTGGTGGTAAATTATTAATAGCATCCTCAATTATTTTTGTTTTCTCGCTTTCTATTATACTATTATCAGGAATTAAAGAACTATCTTCAAACTCTTCGTCCTCATCATAATATAATAAATCTTTTTTCACCCTAAAAAAATCAATGCAAGCATTAGAAACAATCCGATATAGCCAACTAGAAAACGCATATTCCGAATTATACGATGCTAAAGAATTATAAACCTTAATAAAAGATTCCTGTATCACATCTTCGGCATCGTCATCATTTTTAATTATTTTGCGAACAAGCGAAAGAACAAGATAATAATATTTTTTTTGTAATATAGCAAATTTATTAATATCGCCAGATAGTATTAATGCTATTACTTTTTTATCTTCTTCTTTACTTGCTTTTTCTTCATTATCTTTTGATTTCATTAATATTACACGTTATTAAAAGTAAATATAAACTTTTTTTAATTAAAATTATATAACCTCTAAAAATAGAGTGACAATATAATTTAAATCTATTATTTATATTAAAAAATGTGTAATTATGTAAAAATTACTTGAATCGGATACTGAAAAAGCAGTCTCAAACACTGCTTAAGCAGTCTCAAACACTGCTTAAGCAGTCTCAAACACTGCTTAAGCAGTCTCAAACACTGCTTAAGCAGTCTCAAACACTGCTTATTCCGCATCCGATTAATGTAATTTTTACATAATTTAAGATTAAATAGCGTCTAAACATAGTAAAATAAGGGGTGTCTAAATGAGTTTAGCAGGATATTAGAGATGACTTTACTTCAATCTTAACCAACTAAATACTTCTTTATAACTTGCTTTTTTGCCGTATCTTAACATACCGTTTCTATATATTTTGCCTGCAATTTTTAAGCATAAAAGGAACGTTGCTATCTGTAAAACTATTGATAGTAATATTTGCCATATCGGGATGCTAATAGACATAATTCTCGCTACCATAAGTATTGGAGCAAAGAACGGAAATAAAGAAAATATAGCAATATAAGTGCCTTCGGGATTTAATACAGTAGGCGAAATCATCATTATAGGAACAATAATTATTAAAGTTAGCGGCATTGACATAGCATTTGCGTCTTGCATCTGGTCAACAGTTGAACCGACTGCAGCAAATAAAGTAGCAAATATAAAATAGCCCGATAAAAAATAAAATAAAAATCCAAATATGTGCCATATATTTATTGTTGGAATGCCTATATCTTTTACTAAATTTAACATATTATTATTTAATTCAGGAGATGATTCTACTAATGACATTACTTCATTAAGTTGGTCGGGAGATGAAAAAATGTTTCCTGCAAATAGCATTCCTCCCGCAATTAAAACTATCCAAAATACTACTTGTGTTAATCCAACAGCACCAAGTCCTACTACTTTGCCAAACATAATCTGAAACGGCGAAACTGACGATGCAAGCACCTCAACAATACGATTTTGTTTTTCCTCTATAACTCCCTGCATAACCATAGAACCATAAATAATCATCATCATATACATAGCCAATCCCATAATATAACTGATAATAGTTTTCATTTCTGTATCGTCTTTAAGAGTGCCTTTTTCGGTTATTTTATCTGTTTTTATATTAGCACTTGCATATATTTGATTTAGCGTTTCAACGTCTATTCCTGACTCAAGCAGGCGAATATTTTTTATTTCATTTTCTATATTTGCTCTTAAATTATCTAAAAAATTTAATCCTGATTGCTCATTAATAAATACTTGCACATTGCCTGTTGTTATTGCATCTTCATCAAGAAAAACTGCTGCTTGTATCTCATTATTTAGAACTTTATTTTTAAGAACATCAGCATTATCATTTGATTTAAAATACTTTTCTATATCTATTTCTATGATATTTGCTGCAATTTTATTTGTTTTATCATTTATTGCAATTTGCACATTATTATTTTCATTAAGCATTGAAAAGTAAGTAATTCCTGCTACTGCTACAACGAATAAAAGGAATCCAAGTGGCATAAGAATAGTGCCAATAATAAATCCTTTAGATTTAATTTTCAGCATATATTCGTGTTTAATTATAGTTAGAATTTTGTTATGTTTCATAGTTTTCATATAATACAGAATGCAAAAATAATGAATTTTATTATAAAACAACACGGGGGCAAGCCCCCGTGTTAAAATGTCTTGCAACCACCTCTTACGGCTGGGGTGTTATTATCAACCTGCCTTTTTTAACGTTAATTTTTTTGATGCGTGTTATTTTTCGGACTTCAAAAACCGCTGTTAATGTTTTGTCTTCCACTAAATTAAAAGTATAAGATGCACTGCTGGATACTTCAACGCCGCCTTGCATCCAATGTGAAAACTTATACCCTTCTTTAGGAGTTGCCGTTATTATATGGCTTGAGCCACAAACAAAATTGCCGTTGCTGTTGCTCACTGTTCCCATAGTTGCATCATTGCTCGCAACCGTCAAATTAAATGTTTCTTGGCTTTCAACTGCACCGAATGCTACTGTTCCTGTGCGAGTTTTGCCTGCTTGGTCTTTGGCAAGATGCGACAACACAAAAGCAGCCGTAACTCCTGCGGTTTGTATTGTATTTGTTGCCAATGCCGTTGTGGTTATACATAGCGGTGCGACTTTGCCGTTTGTTAGTGTTGGAGCGGCATCATCAAATACTGTAAGAAGCGTATTAGCATCGCTTTGCACTAAATTAGTTCCCACAACATTAGTAGCGTTAAATTGGTTTGTCGCAGTCGCAGTTCCGCCAACTGTATTACCAACAAATATACAATTATACGCAAACATTGTGCCGTTGGCTTGAACTGCACCATTCATATGACTCGCATTGTTTTCAATGAATGTGCAATGATAGAAGTATGCATTTGATTCAGCAGCCACCGCACCGCCTCTTCCAGCACTAGAACTATTAGCTTTATTTTTATAAAAAGTGGTGTTAATTGCTGTAAAAAAACTACCAGATTCAACATACACTGCACCGCCATTTGCCCCGCCGAAAACACCATCTATGACTTCATTATTAGAAAAAGTGGTATTAATTGCGATAAAGCTAGCACCACCCCTAATTACCACCGCTGCTCCAATCATTGCTACTTTTGAATTTTGGAAAACCAAAACATCTCCATTTACAGTAAGTTTGCTATTGCTACCATCAACAGCAAACACTCGGGTATTAAAACCAGCAGTAGTGCTACTATTCGTAATAGTTACTGTGCCTGTGACTTGGATTGTTAAATCGAGATTGCTAATGGCGATATGGTCTCCTGTAAGAGTGATAGCAGAAACGGTAGCAGCATCGATTGTAATAGTTTGTGGGATAGCGCCACCATCCGAAGCGGAAATCGCTTCATCAACTGCCCATCGCAGAGTTCCATTGCCAGCATTATCACCATTCATTACGGCGCGGGTGTTTTGAGCGTTAGCGGCAAAAGACATAAAAAGGAAAGCCAAAAAGAGGGTTACAGCGGCTTGTAGTAGAAATCTCCCCCCCGTGTAGCAGTTTCTACTACATTGCTTGTAGTAATATCACTACAAACGCTGGCATAGGAGGAGGTGTTGTTTGTCAGGTCTTTTTTGCCTGAAAATGAATTAAAATGTTTTTTAGTCATTTTATTAAAAATATATTATAAAAAAAAATCAATGTTATAGAATTACAAAAATAATGAAAATATTTTAAAAAAAACTTTTTTTTTTAGAAAAAAATATATTTTTTTCTTTGTCATACAGAACTCGTTTCTGTATGACCTAATATATGTTACTGTATAATTAAGTCAGCCCTTAATGCACCTTGTGCTTTTAGTGCTTGAAATATAGATATTAAATCACGTGGTTTAACAAATAAAGCACGCAATCCCGCTACTAAATCCTGAACATTTGCTCCATTATATTCTAAACTATGTGGTGCTTCATAATCTTCTATCGCTCTAATATCATATTTAACTGTAGTGTCTAAATAATTCCATTCGGGCTTTGGTATTCTTGCTCCGCCATAATAAGGAAACGATGCACTTCTTCCATATCCCCAACCTGAATAATAGCCATAATAATGATTGTTTGGTCTGTGGTTAGAATAGTATTTATCTATAACAATTTCTAAACCGCCGTGTGCAATTACAACAGGGAATATTTCAACATTTCCGCCAATTACTATCGTTCCTGTTCTTTCGTTAATAACAACTCTTGCAATAGGATTGTCTGTAATAACATTTATACTTTCTACTTGTGCTATATATTGTTGCGGCGGGATGCCATTAGGGACTTCTACTTGCACCGTTCCTGCATCAACAATTAATGCTCTTCCGCCCATTGCTTGTATTCCTGCCACTACATTATTTGCATTAGTATAATCAGGTTCGTTCAGGTTTATTAGGAATTCATTTCCATAACCTACATTTGGGTTTATATCTTTTTCTAATATAAGACCGCCTGCGACTCGTCCTGTAGTTGTTTCATTTTTTCTTATTCTTGCACCATAATGTTCGTAATCATAGCCGCCAACTGCTAATGGACCTTGTGCCATTCCTACAATATCTCCATTTTGGTCTGCTATCGGACACAAAACTAAAACGCCACCTTGTAATGATTTAGCATTACCTAATGTAGATATAGTTATATCTATTTTACTTCCCCGCTTCATATATTGCGGAACAGTAGCCGTGACCATAACAGCAGCAACATTTCTAATTCTTGGATTAGCATCTATCGTTGTTCCGAACTTTTTGAGCATACTAATAACACTTTGCGTAGCAGGTGAGTTTTGCATATTATCGCCTGTATTATTTAATCCTGTGACGATGCCATAGCCGACAACCTGATTAGTAATTGGACCCTCGCCAGGAATACTGATATTAGCAATATCTTTAATCCTTGCTGAATATAGACCACTTGTATTAAGGATTAACATAATAATAACCAAATAAATATATTTACACATTTTCATTATATATTCTCATATTTTCTATATAAATGTCAAATGCTGTGCCAAAGATTGGTTTTTAATATATGGCAAACTATGAAAATGTTATACCTAACTTATTTCAGCATCTCCTCGCATAAAATCAGGGGATTCTGAAATAAGTACGGCATGACAAAATATGGAAATTCTTAATTTTTAGAGGTTAGCACACATTAGTTCGTCATATATTTTGCATTGCCATTCGGGATAATCTTGTGATTCGCATTTAACTTTACCAACATAATTATTAAAATAAATAACTAATGTAGGAACGCGACAAACTTCAT
>WRLB01000047.1 GCA_009777815.1 Bacteroidota bacterium | reverse complement strand
TATTTAGTTCTTCATTTATATTTGTTTCTTCTAAATACTTCATTATTGCTTGTGCGTTAATTTTGCCCCAACCCCAAATGGGACTTTTATTATCTTTTGCATTTCCTGTCCATTGGTCGTTAATTGCGGTTATTCTAATAATTTCTTTTGCTTCTTTTTGCGTTAAATCGGGCTTCTTTTCAAGCATAAGTGCAACAATTCCTGCTACCATCGGCGAAGACATAGAAGTGCCAGAAGCATAACCAAACTTGTGTTTGCCATCAGTAGTTTCATCATATACTGGTATTGCTCCCACTGTTATAAATCCATTTAAAGCAGAAAGTATGTTACCAGTTGCTGTAATATCAGGTTTAATTTTACCACTTGTTAAAGGTCCTTTTGAACTAAAAACAGTAGCATCTTGTTCTTGAAAATTTTCATCATACACTTTAAAATATCCCACTACAGAGATAACATTTTCGGCAGTCGCAGGACAGGAAATTGTATAGTCAGAATTATTTTTCACATTGTCAGAATAAAAATATAATTTATTGCGATCATTATTCCAGCCATGAATTGTAGTATTTTGATAAGAAAAAATTGTAAAATCAATCTGCAATTTTTCTTCATTATATATTTTAAAATGTAAATTAGGTCTATTATTTGTAATATGTTTGTTAGAACTTTTTAAAATAATATCATAATTTATTTCTTTATCATCTATATTTAATATAATTTGGGTATCTAACAATTTATCTTCATTAGTATTAGCACTTATTAGAAAAAAAGTATCTGTTTCATTTGTTCTTATATAAAAATCTATACCAAAATCTGTATTTGCTTCACCCCAAATAGAAAAATTGTATGTTGAAGTAAATGTAGAACGAATATTTGCAGAATCATTGTAATCAATATTTGCTTCAAAATGCATTTCGTTCAATCCCAAGTTTCCTGCTGCTGCAACGACAATCTTCCCGCTTGGATTTTCATCAATAAGTTCATTTATTGCTAAATCAATTATACTTTCACCATCACAAGCATGATTTATAAAGTTGCCTTCTCCTAAACTTAAATTAACTACAATCGGTTTATTTACGGAATCAGAATATGAAAAGAGGTATTTCAAAGATTCAAGAACAGTTGGCAATTCTGTTCCTGTCTCTATTTCTGATGGATTTCCATCTAATTCTACTACTGCAATATCTGATTTATTTGCAACACCAGAATATATGTTTTTTTTTTGCATTCAATTTTTGTTCCTGTAGCAATACCGAGAACATGGGTTCCATGTCCTCCTGCTGCTATACTACTACATTTTAAACTATCTTTTATGTAATCTGAATTAGTATAAAGTGTGCCATAATCAAAGTTTTCAGGATGATATAAGCCAGTATTATCACCCGTTAGCCAAGCCCGTTTTACTCTGCTATTTCCATTCTCATCTGAAAACATTGGATGTGTAAAATCAAAGCCCCAATCAACAATTCCAACAATTACACCTTCGCCGAAATAAGAACGTTGAAGGTCTATTCCTTGATGCACTTTATCCACATTAGAAGACGGCAACGCCTTATCTAAAAATGGTTTCGGTTGCTTTGCTATTTCTATAAGTTCAACAAAATCTAATGCCGACAACTGCTCTATTTGATTTATCGGAGCAGAAAGCAGAGCAACACTTTTGGTTTTCACTAATTCTTTGCAACCAAGATTTTCAACTTGTGATTTAGAATAATTTTCATTAACTTTTATATAAAGTTTAGTATATTCTATTCCATTTTTTGATTGCAAAAAGTAATCATTTGATTTTTTTAGATTTGCGATACCAGTTTTTTCGTGCATTTTAAGGAATACATAAGTATCAAAGGTTAGTTTATTATAATTTCCTGCAAAAACATTAGCAGAAAATAAAACTGAAATAATTGCAATAAAGAATGTTTTTTTCATAATAGAAAATAAAAATTATATTACAAAAATAAGGTTTTTTTGTAATATATTTGGTGGTGCTTTAAAAAGTATGATGTTGTAAATATTATAAATATATGGTTATTATAGGAAAGTGTGTTATATTTGTAGTTATGAAAATAACAATAGAACTAACTTGTCCTCGTTGCCGGAGTGCAAATATAGTAAAAAATGGTCATAAAATTAGCCAAAAACAAAATTATTTATGTAAAGATTGCGGTAGCCAATTTATCGGCGACCACAATTTGACCTATAAGGGTTGCTGTTCCGCATTGATACATAAGATGTTATTATATAAAGTCTTTTAAACATTTACATTTTATTTTCTAATATTTGTATTTTTTTATGAGTAATTTATGTCGAAACTTAAATTAAAAGTTACTGCAGATTTGTCATTAATAAAATCCGAATTAAGAAAAGATGAAAAGTTTTCACAATGTATTAAAAAACTTAAATAACACTACACAAAAAAAATAAACAAAAAAAGAATGAAAACGATGTTTTTCTTGATTTCATGCTGTTTTTTGCACAATAATTGCAAATATAAACCTGAAAACGATGTTTTTTCTTGATTTCAATTTTCATTGCAGTTACATTCCCCATCGTTTTCTTTCTAAATCTTTTTGATGTTTAATTTCATTTCCAACCTCATCTAACAAATTTTTACAAGTTGCAAAAAGTTCGTTTAGAAATTGTTGCTGAAAATAGAAATTCTGTTTTGCTAATCTTTGCCACAACTCTTCCGATAGCAAATACCTTACCTTACGTTTTTTGTATGAGTGCTCTTGCAAATTTGCATTTTCCATCTATATACGGAGCATATGTTTTTTCTTGTATAATTTTATATCCTTTTTCTAATATGCCATTTAGTATTGGACGGGTAGACACAGCAAACGGTTCTTTATAATCGCTTGGAATATAATTGTTGGCAACTAATAATGTTTTTGAATCATCATATTGCTTAAAACTTTCGGGTATTTTTTCTAATGGAATTATTTTTAAGTTCTTGTATTTAGGTCTGTTTTTTATTGGAATATTCGTATACCAATGTCCTGCTGCTCTTTTCAATTTGCCATCAGTACCCTTAAACCAATCTACTTCGTTATATCCTGCCCATACTTTTTTGTCTTTGAAATATGGTATAAAAGCAGTAGTTATAGGATTGGTGACATTAGAAATAATTATAAATTGCTTGCCACTTTGGATAACAGTTCGCCAATAATCTATTGCTCTTGAAAAAGGAGGATTGGTGCATACTATATCTGCGTCTTCATTAAGTATTTTAAGCGATATTGGGTCATCAAAACTCCCCGTATAAACAGACGAAGATTCTTCACTAAAATCAGTTTCGGTATAGCCATTTCTATCGAAAATATATGCATTTGAACCCTTATTAGACCAATTTGTTTTTGGGTCATAATGTGTGCATATCAATTTTTTCAATTTAAGTTCATCAAATTTAAGCAAAAAATATGATGCAAATGCAGATACTTGGGGATTACTAACATTTGTGGGGTCATCGCAATTGCAATAAACAACTTTATTTTTCCAAATGCTTTTAGGATACATTGAAAGTTCTTTTTCAACATCTTCGTATTGTGTATAAAACTCGTCATCGTCATCATTTCGTGCTTTTTGCATTACTTCTCTGTAAGTCATACCACGTTCTTCTAAAGATTCGGTTTTTCTTACTGATTTTATTGTTTGCTCGGATGAGGATGTCGGCTCAATAAATATTTTTTTTATATAGAACTTATGGTCTTTAATGAAATTAACATACACTTCAAACAAATACTCATTGAAAAAAAATACTTCTTTCTTTTGTTCCACACTATAAATATTATATTCTTCTTTAATATCATATTCTACCACTACCATATTTGCCACTTGGCAAACAAATAAATAACTGTAAAGATTCCCTTCCGAATTACTGTTATATTCACCCAATCGACTTTCTAAATCATTAGTTTTGCCTATTTGACACATAGTTCTGTTTTTATCTTGAACGATGTAAATATATTGCTTTGCCTTATTTTTTGTTGTTTCTGTCATAATTTATATTACATAAATACTTCTACAAAAATAACTTTTTTATGTAAAATAAAAAACAGCATAACCGAAGCCATACTGTTACAAATAGGTAAAAATTTGAGAAAATTTATAAACTCACAATTTCACCACAAAAATACACTTTTTTTAATTAAAATAAAAAATATAATTTTCCTAACAAATTATTCCTTATCTTTGCATATTAAAATTAAATAATTTACAATTATGAAAAAACATTTAATCTTACTTACTCTTATTTTAGCAATGCAAATAGCAAATGCACAAACTGGTCCCTTCGGCGGCGGCGATGGATATTCTGAAGCAACTGCTTATGAACTCTACGAAACAGAACACCTTGTAGCACTCGCCGATAGTGTATATAATACTCCTAATTGGAGTGTAGGCAAATATTTTAAAGTAACGAATAATATTCCTGATAGTGTTAGAAGTGTTATTACTAATTTTAATGGCATTTTTGATGGGCAGGATTATACTATTACTTTAGCAATAAGTGAAACAAAAGTTAGTTTGGGTTTGTTCGGAACTACTCTTAATGCTGTTATTAAAAATGTTATTGTAAATGGATATGTTAGTGGTACTTTTAGTGTAGCGGGAATTGTAGGAGTTGCATATACTAATACGTCAATAACAAATTGCATAAATTTAGCGGATATTACAGGATTCCAATATACAGGCGGAATTGTAGGAAACTCGCTTCAGACAACGATAACAAATTGTATAAATGTTGGAAATATTAATGGAAAACATAATGCGGGTGGTATTGCAGGGGAATCTTTTAACAATGAAATAACACAATGTATGAATTTAGGAAGTGTTAGTGGTGATTCATATGTAGGTGGAATTACAGGAACGGTGTATACTAATACGTCAATAACAAATTGCATAAATTGTGGTTTTGTTAAAGGAAATATTGATAATATAGGTGGTATTGCGGGACATTTTCAGGATGGCATAGTAGAAAATTGCATAAATACAGGCGTAGTTGAAGGACCTGAAGGTTATACAGGTGCAATAATAGGTGCTTGTGCAACTTACATTGGATTACTTGCTCTTGGTTGTTTTTACAATAAACAGATGTGTATTTATGGCGGAATTGCAGGCGAAGATATAGAAGGACAAGCAGAAGGACGATTAACAAAAGAACTAATCGGAACAAACTTGCAAGCAATTTTAGGTGATGAAAACTGGATTTATAATGATAATTTATATCCTATTTTGAAAGAATTAAAAGATGAAATTGCAAGTAAAGTTGCGGTTTCGCCTGCTTATTTGGATGATATAAATGCTGATTATGATATATATAATAATATTGATGAATGTTTTTATGTAAATCTTGAAAATGGCGTTCAATGGGCAAAAGCATTTGATAATATTAATTTTTCAAATAGCGGAAAGGTTTATTTAGAAAAAATTGGCGAAGATACAATATATGCAAGCATCGGCGAATATAAAAAAACAATTCCAATAATGATAAATAATTTGTGCCAAAATAATATGAAATTCACTATTTGTGCAGATACGCATAAATTAGTTCATCCGAATGCAATAAATTATTCTCTACCGATTCATATAATAGCAAATGAGGATGTTTCAGGATATGTAATAGAAAAATTAGTTTTAGAGATTGACAGAAATATATTTTATACGCAAAACATTGATAATGATGCTAATTGGAACAATTTAAATGGAATAATTACAATAAATAATATATCTATTCCTTCGCTTAAATCAGATATAAAAACAGAATTATTAACTGTTCGTGGTGATATTCTTTTAGGTGATAAAGATTCTTCTACTATTGATATTAAAGAAGTAATTTTTATAGAAGAGTTATCTGAAGCACCTAAATTATTTAACGGCTATATAACATTAAATATTTGTAAAGAAGGCAATGACAGATTGCTAAAAACTTTCGATTACGCTCCATCGCTAATTATCAGCAAAAATCCCGCATCTGATTTATTAGAAGTAAAATGCAAAGTGATAGAAAATGGTGCTTACTGGCTTGAAATAGTTGATATAACAGGCAAAACTAAAATAGTAAAAGAGTGGTCTGTGAACATAAACGATAAACAAGAATTCAACTTTACAATACCTATTTCAATGTATGGCAATAGCAGTTACTTTTTAATATTAAACACCCCATCAGCAAAATATTCACACAAGTTTATAGTGGAAAAATAATAAATAAATAGAAATGCCGAATCAAGTTCAGCATAACAGCATATTACTCTAAAATTAACTCTAATACTCTAAAATTAACTCTAATACTCTAAAATTAACTCTAATACTCTAAAAATAACTCTAATACTCTAAAAATAACTCTAATAGACTTAAATTAACTCTAATACTCTAAAATTAACTCTAATACTCTAAAAATAACTCTATTACTCTAAAATTAACTCTAATACTCTAAAAATAACTCTAATACTCTAAAATTAACTCTAATACTCTAAAAATAACTCTAATACTCTAAAAATAACTCTAATACTCTAAAAATAACTCTAATAGACTTAAAACGTTACTAATTTCCCTAAAAACGTTACTAATTTTACTTTATTCTTCTTTTTTTACTATTTCGCCTTGCTTATTTATATAAAATACTTTGCCATCTTTCTCTACTTGTGCTATCCCTATGGTAAAAGGCCAAACATCATTATATTTTTCTTCTCTACCTATCTCGTTGCCTTCCTCATCTATAAAGAACCAATAACCATCTTTTTTAACCATTGCCATACCTTCATTAAAAGAATCAACAAAATCATACTTTCTGTCTTTCCAGTATTCCTTTCCTTCCTTGTCTATAAAGAACCAATAACCAAAATAACCATCTTTATGAACTATAGCCATACCTTCATTAAAAGAATCAACATAATCATATTCTCTATCTTTCCAGTATTCATTTCCTTCCTTATCTATAAAGAACCAAATACTATCTTTCTTAACCGGTGCCATACCTTCATCAAAACTACGGACATCATCATATTGTTTTTCTTGCCCTATTTCGTTTCCATCCTTAATATCTATAAACCATTTATAATTACCTTTCTCAACTATAGCCATACCTTCAATAAAACCATAAAGATTATCATATCCTCTTGCTTCCTTTAAACTATTTAAACTATCTCTATTTAGAGTATTGTCACTCTTTTTACATCCACTCATAGCAACGATTAAAGTGGCTACCACAATCCACAATACTATTTTCATTTTTGATATATTCATAACGTTTAAAATAAGGTTTTTGTGAAATAAAATAGTTTTAAAAAATAAGGGTATGCAGAAGTAAGTTCAGCATAACAAGTATTTTATAATTAAAAAAAAAGTTATTTTTGTATCTAATATCTTATATTTAAATACAATTATGCGAACAGTAAATGCTATAAAAGGAACTAAATTACATTGTAAGAATTGGCAAATTGAAGCCGCTTATAGAATGATACATCATAATCTTGACCCTGAAAATGCCGAAAAACCTGAACAACTTATCGTCTATGGCGGACTCGGAAAAGCAGCACGAAATTGGGAATGCTTTGATGCTATTACTAATTCATTGCTTAATCTTAATGAAGACGAGACACTGCTTGTCCAATCAGGCAAGCCCGTAGGTATCGTTCAAACATATAAATCAGCCCCAAGAGTTATTATTGCAAACTCTAATCTCGTTGGGAAGTGGGCTAATTGGGACGAATTTAGAAGATTAGATGCACTTGGTTTAATGATGTATGGGCAAATGACAGCAGGAAGTTGGATTTATATCGGAACGCAAGGTATATTGCAAGGAACTTATGAAACATTTGTAGAATGTGCGAGACAGCATTTCGGCGGCGACCTTGCAGGAAGATTTTTGCTAACTGGTGGAATGGGCGGAATGGGTGGTGCTCAACCGCTTGCTGCAACTTTTGCAGGTGCTGTTTCTATCACAGTTGAAATTGATGAAAGCCGTATAGATAAACGAATACACGATGGATATTGCGATATTAAAGTTAATAATTTGAAAGAAGCATTGGCACTTGTTGAAAAATATAAAGCAGAAAAGAAAGCAATTTCTATTGGTCTTATCGGCAATACAGCGGAAATATTGCCTGAAATTCTTAAACTTGGCATTATTCCTGATGTTGTTACCGACCAAACTTCTGCACACGACCCGCTGAACGGCTATTATCCTGCGGGTTATACAAAACAAGAAGCAGATAAATTAAGAGTAGAAAATCCTGATAAATATTTGCAAGAAACATATAAATCCATCGGCAAACATACTCGTGCTATGCTTGATTTTAAAAACAAAGGAAGCATAGTTTTTGATTATGGAAATAACATTCGTGGAATAGCAAAAGAGTATGATAATGTTAGTAATGCGTTTGATTTTCCGGGCTTTGTTCCTGCATATATTCGTCCATTGTTTTGCGATGGCAAAGGTCCTTTTAGGTGGGTTGCATTATCGGGAGACCCAAAAGATATTGCTATAACAGACGAAGCAATAATGGATACTTTTAACTATCCCACATTACATCGTTGGATAAAAAACGCACAAGCAAAGGTTAGATACCAAGCATTGCCTTCTCGTATATGTTGGCTCGGTTATGGCGACAGAGCAAAAGCAGGTTTGTTATTTAATGAACTGGTTAAATCGGGCAAGGTCTCCGCTCCTATTGTTATCGGACGCGACCATCTTGATTGTGGTTCTGTTGCTTCACCATATCGCGAAACCGAAGCAATGAAAGATGGCTCTGATGCTATTGCTGATTGGGTTTATCTTAATTTTGCACTTAATACAATTGGTGGTGCGTCTTGGGTATCATTACATCATGGAGGCGGAGTTGGAATGGGATTATCTTTGCATGCAGGAATGGTTGTATGTGCTGATGGAAGCGAAGAAGCAGAAGGTCGGTTATCACGAGTTCTTAATTACGACCCATTTATGGGTATAATAAGACACGCCGATGCAGGATATGATATAGCAATAAATAACACCAAAAAATTTGAAATAAAAATGCCAATGTAAGAGTTTTTTTTAATGACTTGTTATAACCTTATACAAAAAAACACATATACTTTTTATAGTATATGTGTAAAAAGATAAAATTAATAAGTAGTTAAGGTATATTATATGTCTAAAATTAGTTTCTAATTAAATAACTTCATAAACGCATTTGGATTTTGGTTTGCTTGTGCTAAAGATATTATTGATGTTTGCTGTAAAAATTGCGACTTAATTAAATGTAGTTGTTCTTTTGCTACATCAGCATCTTCTACGCGAGATATTGCTGCGTTGTAATTTGTTATTTGATTTTTTAGTAGTTCTTCTTGTGATGTTAATCTATTAGATATTCCGCCTAAATAAGTTGCTGTTTTATTTATATTTTGTATTGCGTTTGCTAATGATGTCATAGTTGTTCCTATTCTATCTTCGTGAAATATTCCTAAGTCGTCCATAGCGACTAAATACAAATCTTCTAAATTTAATCCTGGTATAGCACAAAACTCATTATTTACGGGCTTACCCAATCCAGGCATAACTGTGCTTTCTGAAGGAACAGCATTAACATTCATTAACCCACCTGTATTTATATCAAACTCTGTATTTTCTTCACGCATATCAACAGTTAAAGACAATAAAGTATTTTTTGCATCATATCCTATTATGAAATTAGCAGTAAAAACTGTATCTAATAACTGCCTGCCACCAAATACTGTAGAATCTGCAATTGTTTGTATTTGTTGTGCTAATCTATAAGATGCTTTTGCTAATGCTACTTTTTCATCTGTTCCTAAAGCACCTGATGCTGCTTGTGCGGTTGCATCTTTAATTAATATCATTAATCCATTTATACTCTCTAATGAATCCATTGCTACATGGCAAACATTAAAAGCATCTCCTACTGTTAATTTACAGGCATTTAACGCACCATTACGAGCAGTTAAGGAACGAGATGTAATATAACCTGCTACATCATCGGCTGCATTATTGATTCGCTTCCCTGTTGATAATCTTAATTGACGTAAAGATATATCTCTACCTGCAATATCCATTGCATTATAGGCATTTTCTGCAGGAGTATTAGTTCTTATTCGGGCTTGACCTGCTATTGCAAAAGGCATAAATCCTCCATTTTAATATCATTATATGCTTTTAATACGTAAAAACTTTGCCAAAGAAAATAAATTGCATTTGATAACTGCTATAAGTATTTATTTTATTACTAATTAACTATAATTGCAGATAGATTTTAGATTGGCTAATATTATTTTTATTAACAATAATATACAATGCTATCTCTTTTTTACAAAAAAAACATTATTTTTGTATTTGTGTGTGAACACAAATTAAATATTTTAGAAAATTAATATTTTAACTATATAATCTAAGGACAAATTATATGTCACTAAAAAAGTTAATGAGCATCTTATGTATGCTCGCAATCTCAATGTTTATTTTCACAGCGTGTGAAAATGATGATATAGACCCTGATGGCGAAGAGAATCCAACTGTAATAAATGTCTTACCAGTTGGAACTATGTATGCAGGTCAAACAGGGACTTATCAAATTACTGTTGCTTGGGACCATTCCCTTAGTATTAATGAAAGTTGGTTCGACAAATATGAACTAACTATATCGGCAACAGGTATAGAAGACCAAGTTGTTGAAGTAGCAAAAAATCTAGACCAATATCATTGTGGTGGTTTAGATGCATCAAGAACTTATACATTTAGAGTTGTCGCAGTAGGAAACAATGCAGACACTCTTGTAAGAAGCACTGCCAAAGAAATCCAATGGGCGCTTGCAACCCATTTCGACAAAAATGATGTCGGAAGCACAATTAAAGTTTATGTGAGACAGTCCTCACTCGGTAGTGGCTTGAATCTCTATAGCCAAGAACAATCGCCAAGTGCTTGGAGAGTTGGAAATGGCGATAGATGGAATTTAGCACTCGGCGGTAGAGATACTCTTATTTTCGGCACCGCTTCCAGTGTTGTATCGGCTATGGGATATACTCTTACAGGAAATCCTGTAGATGCCGATATTACAACTCCATTAGAGGAAGACACAGATAAACTTGATGATATTTTATTTTATCAAGATTTATCTAAAGAATCTTATAGCAAAAAACACATTAATCTAAAAACAGATAATGTTGCTACAAGTAAAACAAAAGGATTAACCTTTTTTGCAAGAATAGGAACAAGCACAGCAAATTATCAATACGCTAAAATTTTAGTATTGAAGAATGGTGATAACGGCGGATATTTGCACGCTGCGACAGAAACCAACGCATATATTGAGTTGTTAATTTCGTATCAAACTCGCACAAATGTTCCATTTGCAAAACCAAGTTTTTAGGAGGATTTTAAATATATGAAAAAAAACGTTGTTGCAACTATTGTTGTGGGATTAGCATTCTTTTTAATGCTACCAAACGTTGTAGAAACTGCTACTACAACTAAGCCGATGAAAGGCAAAATTGTAAGTTTAGATGATGTATTTAAAGGGAAAAAGGATCTTCAACTTACAAAAGAAAGAGCAAAAGAATTATTGGAACAAGGTAGTCCATTAGTGTTTTTTTACAACAAGAAATACTATTTTGTCCAAACCGAAGGCGGTGACTTTGCATTCAAAAAATTAGCAGATTATGCACATAGGTCAGCAGTTGGTATAATAGGTAAAACAAAAACCGTAGGCGGTATTAATTTTATCATAATGTCCGACATCCAGCCAATGGACTAATTAACTGCCACCAAATTAATACAGGAACAAGATTACTTGTTCCTGTTTTTTTATAGAATGTTATACTATAAAAAATAATAACAATAAATTGCTTCTTATTCGCTATCTAATAGGTCGGGACGGATGAGTTTAGTTTTGTTATAGGATTGATTTTGTCGCCATTCTTTGATATGCTGATGATTACCCGATAAAAGCACATCAGGGACGTTTAACCCCTTATATACAGCAGGTTTAGTGTAAATGGGTGCTTCTAACAAGCCATCCATAAATGAGTCGGTTAATGCTGATTCTATATCACTCAATACTCCCGGGATCAACCTAATTACAGCGTCTAATAACACCATCGCAGGAAGTTCGCCACCCGTCAGAACGTAGTCGCCAATAGAGATTTCGGCAGTGATTAACTCATCTCTTATTCGTTGGTCAATACCCTTGTAATGTCCGCAGAGAATAATAATGTTGCTGTGTAGTGACAATCGGTTAGCATCACTTTGCGTAAGTTTTGGTGCGTCTGGTGCCATATAAATAATCTCATCGTAATTATTTGTAGTTTTCAGTTCATTTATGCAATCAAACACAGGTTCGCACTTAATTACCATACCGCTTCCACCACCGTATTGTGTATCGTCAATATGTTTAAATTTGTCCTTCGCCCAGTTGTGCAGGTTGTGAATATTCACTTTTACAAATTTATTTGCAATAGCACGTCCAATAATACTATTGTTTAAAACAGACGTAAATAAATCTGGCTGAGATGTAATAATATCTATTTGCATTCTCTAATTCAACAAAAAAAAGTAATTATAAGTTATTTTTTTACAATTTAATGTTTTTTTAAAGAAGTATTGTTTTTCTAATTATAAAAAATGTAGCAAACTATAACACGGGGATTAATCCCCGTGTTAATACTTGCTCGCAATGACGATGTAAAATTAGGGGATGCTAAAATAAGTTCAGCAGGACAAGTATAAAAATAAGGAGATGATAATGAACTACTTCTTTTTATCTTTTTATTACTATTCGGAATGCTTTTTGATAGTCCTTAATCTTGACTAAAATATAATATACTCCGCTCTGCATATCAGAAAAATCTAACTCATCATAAAAATAATGATTAATACGAACCCCGCTATCATAACTATCTATAAAACCACCAAGTCCATCGTAAAAACTAATATCTGCTATATCGTTGCCATCATAAAATAATTCCATTATTACTTTGCCCGAACTCGGATTAGGATGTATATTAGCACGAACTATTGTATTATTGTTTATTGGCGGGTAAATAGTTATTGGTTCTGCCGATGAGACACAATAATTTTTATCTCTTATAATTAATTCATATACGCCCGGTGTCTCTATAAATATATAATTTTTATTATCTATTCCTTGTGATACGCCGTCAATAAACCATTCATAAATACTTGCTTCTTCATCGCAAATAAGAACATTACCTACTTGTGATATTGTAGGAGTGCTAAAAGCAGGTGCAACAAACCGAACATTATCAATAAAAAAAGTATTTATGCAAGGTTGATTTGGAGCATCAAACGTAATATATAAATCTGTATTTTCTGTAATTTTAATAGTATCAACCGTAGAACCGTTGCTCCATTCAAAACTATATGGGAAAGAGTTTTTATTTGCTACATACTTAACAGTATCACCGATGCAAGCAGGATTGCGGCTTAACAATCTTGCAACATTAGTTCCTTCATACTTACGTGCTACAGTAATTTTGACCGATACACTACCGCAACCTTCAGCAGATTCTTTATACAAGCAATATTCACCATAATTGTATATTAATAATACTTCATCGGTAGAACCATCATTCCAAATATATTTGCTACCTTTTTCTTTATTTTTTAGATAAGCAATAACAGGAAAATTACTTGTGCAAATTATTGTATCTACTAAAAAATTAAGTATAGGTGGTTCTGTCCAGCAATCATTTAATTTTATGGACCACATTCCTCGTCCCCAAGTTACAGCATATAAAAGTCCTGTTTGTTTAATATATTTAATATCCATAACAGAAGTATATGGCATACCGTTGCTAAACAATTCCCATTCTGTATTTCCGTTCCTTAAACGCATTACGCCCATATCCGTTCCTATAAACAAACTGCTATCTAAAGGATAAAACGCAACACTATTTACTGCTATATTTGGAATATTATAGGAAAGATTAGTTATTTCGCCGTTATTATATTTATATACTTTTTCGTTTTCTACATTTCCCATGCAAGAAAACCAAAACACTTCAGGATTGTTTTCTGATACATTTATACAACTAATAGGAGCATTAAGAGATATAATATCTTGCCAATCTTCTCCATAGTTATTAGTAATATGCAAATGTCCTCCTCTTGCAGCATATATATAGTTTTTATCAGTTGGTGAATATGCTAATGCACGTGTATCAGGGTCATACCAACCCCAAGGAAAGAAATCAGATAGTTTATTTGAATGCCTATTATTACGTATAACTCCATCAGTGGTGTCTCTTTGATAGAATACTTCATATACATTTTCACCTATTATAAGAAATGTATCCAAAGAATGTGTAGTATATAAGAATGTAGAAATCCATGGAAACTTTTCATTTATTCCCCAACTAGTTCGCTGTGTGGACATATATCTTTTATCAGGAATTAATGGATGAAATTGGCAAAACATTCCGTCACCGCCACCAACATGTGACCAAATTTCATTATATAGAAAATGGGTGCCATTATCTTGCGACCCGCCCATAACTTTGTTAGGAATAAAATTATGTGGACCAACCCTATAATATTGAGTTATTGCTAAACCTTTACTACAATCTTTTGAACGTTTGTTTGTTTGAGATAGTAACTCATTAACACCTATTCTATCTATACCACCATCATGGGATAAATATATAAAAGTATCTATAAACTTAATGTCGTGGTGGTCAGGATGTCCTGTTGATAAACCCGACCAAGTTTTTCCTCCATTAGTAGTCATCGCACAATAAACGCCTCCAACAATAATTAAATTGCTATCCAACGGTGAAACACCAATAGTAAGATTATGAAAACTTTGTCCATTTATATAATTAGTAGCATTATTTGGTTTAAGGTCGCCGTCTTCATCAACAAAAGTTATATTGTTTATATTAAATATCGTATCTATTATAATGGTATCATTAGAAAAATTGAACTTATATAATCCTTCGGCACCTTTCCGAGTTGTATAAGAACCTACTAACACATAAAGAGAATACGGATTTTGCGGAGTGACTTCAAGTTCTATACGTCTACCGAGAGGGAATTCGGCTATTTCATTCCAACTTTCACCACAATCTTTACTCATAAACATTTTACAGCCGCCAATTTCATAACCCATCATATTTGTAGCATAAATAACATCAGGATTATTCGGCATAAACTTCATATCTCTAAAATAGCCATCTGCTAATACTTCAGACCAAGTTATACCACCATCAATGCTTTTCAAGATATTTTTATTAGTTGTTGTTATAACTATATCTGGATTTTCAGGATGAACTAATATCTCAAAAAAAGCAAGCGAATCAGCAAAATCCAATGTCGGCATCAATAAATCCCACACATTGCCTCCATCAACGGACTTCAAAACTCCCAAAGAATACGACTTAAATAAATTTACACCATATGGGTCGCCACTTGTAGCATACATTATATTCGGATGCGAAGGACTAATAGCAATATCCATTATGCCATTAGAAATAAAATCAGTCCACTCAATTACTTGCCAACTATCACCTGCATTTGTAGAACGCCACAATCCACCACTTGCACTACCTAAAAACAGCAAACTATCATTTATAGGTGACGCATAAACGCAATTTACTTTACCATTTCCAAAATCCATTAGCGAGATTTCAGGTCCAAGCAATTCCCATTTTTCAGAGGTTAACAAATGATCATTATTTTTTTTTAATTGTTTATCAAGAAATGTTTTTGCTTCGTTATAAAGACATTTTGGCGATGTAATTTCACCATTTTGATTTAGTCGTCTTTGCCAAAAGGATGCACTTCTTTCCAATTGTTTCCAACCTTTTGGTAGCGAATCAAATTGTTTTAGAGCATTATTCATTGCCTCTTTATGTTCGTAGAAAAGCACCTGTTCTGCCGCCGATTCGAAAGTCACCAAAAACATACTAAAAAGAATTAAAAACTTAGACATACTTATTATTTTATAAAATACAAATATAATGTTTTATTTTTTAATGTATTTATAAGATAATAGATAAATAAAAATAAAATAAATCACGGGGATAAATCCCCGTGTTAAATAATCATCTTTTTAACACAGGGATTTATCCCTGTGCTAATTTACCACCCCGCAGTGCTAAAGCACTGCTTCCCCTCCACGGAGGGGAACAGTTCCACTCCTGTGGAGGGGTGGCATTTGCGAGAGCAAATGACGGGGTGGTAAAAAAAACACGGGGGCTTGCCCCCGTGTTAAAATGTCTTGCACCGATTTTACGGCTGTGGTGTTATTATTAGCCGTCCCTTCTTTACATTAACTTTCTTGATGCGTTGCTTCTTTTTGGCATCATCAAATAATGCTGTTAAGGTTCTATTATTTGCAATGTTAAAAGTATATGAACTACCTGAATATACTATTGCACCATTTT
>WRLB01000046.1 GCA_009777815.1 Bacteroidota bacterium | reverse complement strand
CATACATCCTACGCTTATCTTTTGCATTTGTAATATTTGGTTTTTCTTCGCCTGTATATCTTTTCAAAATTGAAATTATATCTTTTGGAGTATTCCACATTTCAACACATTTATCAACCCACCTTTTATCTATTTGATTAAAACCACGATTATTGCTAACTAATTTTACTTGCAAATTTTCCACATCTATTGCTTTTTTTATTTTAATTGTTACTTGAACTTGCACATCTGTTTTATAACCAGATAATTTTACTGCTTCAACAAATTCAATTTCATTAAGTTTATAATTCATTAGCATTAGCCATTGTTGTGCATCATTATCTTTCTTCCAATCATTAAACTTATCAACAATATCGTCTTCGTTTTTAAATCCATCTTTTGCAGTTTGCGAACCTCTTTCTACTAAATTCATCACACTACCTCTAATAAATTATTTACAATATACTCATTTAATCTCTCTTCTGCTATCTTACAATATTCTTTAGAAATCTCTGAACCGAACCATTTTCTATTTAACACTTCTGCTATTTTTGCAGTTGTGCCACTCCCCATAAAAGGGTCATAAACCAAATCATTTTCATTTGTCCAAGTAACTATTTGGTCATAAACTAACTTTTCAGGAAATATCGCAGGATGATTATATGCTACTTTATCTTTTGTAGAAATGCCACCACCAATAGAATAAAAAAACACATTCCCAACTTTTTTTTCTTTTGTTCGTTCTATTTTTTCGTAATCCAAACTACCATTTTGTCCTCTATTTTTCATATTTGCTAAACCTTGATACTTTGTTGGCTCTATTATTGGATTAAAGGTTTTCGGACTTCCTTTTGAAAAACAAAACATATATTCAAAATGCTGATGATAGCGATTACCTGTTTGTGGCATCGGATTATTTTTATAATAAATCATTGTATCGTGCAAACGAAAACCAATATCTTTAAAATACAATGCCTGCCGAAATGATGTTCCTGTCTCGCTTCCATCTATTGTAGCATCAGCGACAACCCATATAACAACCCCGCCAATCTTTATAACACGCAGCAATTCATTAGCAATTTTTTCAAATTCAAACACATAACCCTTATAATTACGAATATCATCATATGGCGGCGATGTAATCACCATATCAACACACTCGGCTGGCAAATTAGCCATAGTAATCAAACAATTTTCATTATATATTTTATTCTGTTTCATATATATTTCTTAAAATTACTTACTTTTTTTTAATTATGTCCTCTCCAACTTGTTTCGGCATCTCCTTATTTTACACTTTCATTTATTTTTAATTCTAACATTTTACTTTCATTTTCTAACTCTAATATCTCTTTTTGTAGTTTTAATTTTTCTATTTCTTTTTCTCTTTTCTATCTTTATATGCGAATGATAATGCTATTGCTGGCGCTCCCACAAAAAGTGCTAACACGACTATAATTCCAGGTATCATTATTTTACATCTCCTATTATTTTATTTTTATTTTTCTTTGCTTCTCTATATGCTTTATTTTTTGCTTTAATTCGTTCTCTATTTGCTTTACTATGTGCTTTTTTTCTTTCAGATATTTGCTCTTTATTTGCTTGATAATATGCTTTATTTCTTTCAATCAGTCGTTCTTTATTTGCTTTTCTATATTCTTTATCATATTCTTTCTTTTGTTCTTTATTTGCTTGATAATATGCTTTATTTCTTTCAATCAGTCGTTCTTTATTTACTTTGCTATATTCTTTATGATATTCTTTTAATCGCTCTTTATTTGCTTCTCTATACGCTTTAAGATATTCTTTCATATATTCTTTACTTCGCTCTTTATTTTTTTCATTATAACCATAAAAAACACTTTGACATTCAGCCGAACAAAACTTACTTCTACCTTCTGCCGTTATTTCTTCACCACAATATTTACATAATTTTAATTCTTCCATAATTTTACAATTTATTATGCTAAAAGCACGCTAAAATAATAAAATTATAAGAAAAAACATATTCCGAACTTGTTTCGGAATCCCTTTATTTAGTTAATTTCGAGTAAAAATTAGCACGGGGATAAAGCCCCGTGTTAATTTACCACCCCTGCCCCTCCACAGGAGGGGAACAGTTCCACTCCTGTGGAGGGGTGTCATTTGCTTCATCAAATGACGGGGTGGTTATTTCGTCATTCCGAACTTGTTTCGGAATCCCCTTATTTAGTTAAATACGAGTAAAATTTATCACGGGGCTAAAGCCCCGTGTTAATTTACCACCCCTGCCCCTCCACAGGAGGGGAACAGTTCCACTCCTGTGGAGGGGTGCTTGCTTTAGCAAGCGGGGTGGTTCTTTTGTCATTCCGAACTTGTTTCGGAATCCCCTTATTTAGTTAAGTTCAAGTAAAAATTAGTAAATTGCATTAAAATTATTTTAAATGTATGATATTATCACAAAATAAAAATATACCACTCACTATTGGTATATTAGGCGGCGGGCAATTAGCAAAAATGCTATCAATAGAAGCATATCGTTTGGGGTTAAATGTCGCTATTATAGAAAAAGGAGATAACACACCCGCAGGTGATATGACTAAATTAAATTACACAAACGGCTGGTTTAATACATCTGATATCAATGAATTCATAAGAATTAGCGATATAATTACTTTAGAAAATGAATTTATTCCTATCACAATGCTTGAATATATTGAGACAAGCAAAAATATATTTCCGTCTTCTGATACAATGAAATTAGTGCAAGATAAGTATATACAAAAGATGACTTTCCGTAATAATAGCATTGCTGTTCCCAATTTTGCAGAAATAAAGTCGCTTAACGCACTATATAATTTTGCAGAAATATATGGTTATCCTTTTATTATTAAAACTCGCACACTTGGTTATGATGGTTATGGAAATATGACAATAAATAATGAAAATGATTGTGAAATAGCACTAAATAAATTTGATGGCAAGAGTATTATGGCAGAAGAGTTTGTTCGTTTTGAAAAGGAAGTTGCTGTAATCGTAGCCCGAAATATATCAGGTGAAGTTGCTATTTATCCTTGTGTAGAGACGATTCAAAAAAATCATATCTGCCATAAAGTAATTGCTCCTGCTGATGTAGATGCAAGTATTTCTAATAAAGCAAAAGATATAGCACAAAAAGCAGTAGCATCCATTAATGGTATCGGCGTATTTGGTGTTGAAATGTTTGTTACTAATGATAGTAAAGTTTTATTAAATGAAATTGCTCCTCGCCCACATAATTCAGGGCATTATACAATAGAAGGATGCTATTGTTCGCAGTATGAAAATGGAATTAGAGCAATACTTAATTTGCCACTCGGTTCAACAGAAATGAAGCATAAATTTGCTTGTATGATTAACTTACTCGGTGAAAATGATGGTCCCGGCATTCCAAAAGATATTACTAACGTTCTAAAATTCAAACACACAAAATTACACCTATACAACAAAAAACAATCAAGAAAAGGTAGAAAAATGGGACATATTACAACTATTGGCGACAACTACGACGAAGTATTAAAAGAAGCAGAAGATTGTTTTAATAGCATTGTGTGGTAGCATAATTCACGTATAACAGGACACGTAAATTTTTATTTTTATAAGTAGCCATACATTATAACAAAAATAAAAAACGTATTTTTGTAAAAAATAAAATATTAAGTAAAATACAAACATTATCAAGCAGGGCAGATGTTCTGCTTGTTTTATAATAAAAGCAAAATGAAAAAAATTGTTGTTATTGGATGTGGAGTCGCAGGAATGTCTGCCACTATGTATGCTATCAAAAATGGATATAACGTAGATATTTATGAAAAAAATAATTATATCGGCGGAAGATGTTTTTCTTTTTTTGATGAAAAAAAATATAATACTCTCAAAAAAATATGCGGCAAAAATGTAGATAAAAATTTATTTTATTTGGATAATGGTCAGCATTTAATATCGGGAGCATACACATATTTTTTTGAATTACTTGATTGGATAGGAACTAAATCACTGATAATTAATAAAAATAAACTAAAAGTAAATTTTATTGATACCGAATTTGACAGAAAATATATAGTTGATTTCAAAAATATTTTTAAGTTGCTAAGCACTAAATATATTACTGCAAAAGACAAAATTAATTTGATATATTTTTTTATTTATTTGCTAAAAAATGAAAATAAATTAGCAAAACATACCATTTTAGATGTATGTAAAAAAACAAAACTAAACGATTTTTGTATCGAAAAAATTATTTCGCCGATAGTTGTATCTATAATGAATTCTGCAATAAATATTGCTCCTGCCTCGCTATTTGCTAATACTATTAAAATAATTTTATCTGATAGAAAAAATGGTTTAATTCTTACTTATTGCAAAAAGAATTTTGCTGATTTATTTGCTCCTTTCATTAGCAAGATAAATGAAAATTGTAATCTTTTTCTAAACACAAAGGTTACAGATTTTTTTGTTGAAAATAATATATGCAAGGGCATTATATTAAGTGATGGTAGCGTTCATTTGGCAGATAAAGTTATTGCAACTATTCCGCCGAATGATTATAGTAAAATAAAAAAAACTTGTGAAAACAGCCAACATTTTCTTAATTCTGCTATACTTTCAGCATATATTTGGACTGGCGAAAATCTCAATCTAAATCACGAATATAATGCTATAATAGGGACATATATTGATTGGATATTTGATATGAATGCTCAAAATAACGATGAAAAAACTCTCTATCAATACCGAATTACAACAAGCAATTTTAATAAATTTAATAACAAAATATCTGAAAATTTTAAGGAAATTGCCGGAAATATTAAGGAAATAATTGAAGCAGAATTAGAAATAATTTTCAAAAAAAAAATAAAATTGTATGCTATTCATATTATAAATCAACCTGCTGCCACCCCACTAATCACTATGCAAAACAACAAATTACGTCCCAATTCTAAAACATCAATACAGAACTTATATATAGCAGGCGATTGGACAAACACAGGACTTCCTGCTTGTATAGAAAGCGCTGCTATGAGTGGCTATTTAGCAGTAAAAGAATTGAAGTAAAAAAAATACTATAATAAAAATATTAAAAAAAACTAAAAATGTGAAAATAATTACACACTTTTAGATTAAAATAAAAAAGTTATTAACATTTTTAATTTTATAACAATAATTATGTAAAAAATACTTATTTTTGTATTTAGAAATTGCGTATAAATATAATTATTAATTTATAAAAGAAAATATGGCTTTAATAGGACAACCCAAAAATGTTATTAAAAATGGTTTAGAAGAACTTGCTATAACCTTCGAAGAACTACCATTTGACCTGCAATTTGTAGCAGATAAATGCGGAATAGATACCGCTACCGAATTACTAAAAAAACTGCAAGGAACTAATATCTATATCCCTAAAATGTCGCACCTTACTAACTATATTAGTCGGTATATTAAACATAATCGTAGTAAAAAAAATAAAGAACTCGCAAACGAACTCGGCGTTTCTGAAAACTTTATCAGACGATTAAAATATAACATAGATTTTAGGTAATCGTAGAATATATTTTCTGTATTCTGTTGTAGCAACTTATTGCATCTCCTTATATTAGATATAAGGAGATGCTGAAAATAGAATTTTTATAAAAAATACTCGCAACAGCAAGTTAGTTGATACACATTTTTACTAAATGCGAATTATTGCCGATGCGAACTACTACATAATATACGGATACAGATGCTTCAGTTTTCTTTGCTGTTAAAAATAAACGATAAATGCCTTTTTCTAACTTATTTTCTTCAATTTGCACCGTAGTGCGATTTTCATCGTAAAGTTCGTATCTAAATCCATCATTTTGGGAATCATCTTCTTTGTTAGGAATTCTTTGCACCAATCTTCCCAACGAACTGTATATTTCAAAACTTACATCTGCCTTCTCATTAACCGAAAATAATATAGTTGTTTCTGTTAAAAAAGGATTAGGGTAGTTGAATGAAACATCTTCGATATAAGTTAAGTTGCTTGGCAGATAATCAATTCTAACATAAGCTGTTGGACTTTCTAACGGAATAGTGTTAGAAGTATTTCCATCTTTTACTATGATTTCTGTAGGAGTTATTTGAAAAACTTCATTCGGCGAATAAAAATCTACTCGCGTCAAAACTTTTATTACGATATTAAATAAATTTCCATTAAAGTTAGATTGCATAGAATTAATAGTTACCGATATTATTCTTTCTTGCCAATCATAACTAAATTGTATATTTTTATCTAATACAGCAGAGTTGTTATCCGCAACGACATCCAATAATTGAAAAGATGCCCAACTTACACTGAAACGATATTCTATTGTTTTGCCGTTCCAATCTTCACCAGTATTGCCGAACACAGGCAAAGAAACAAAATCTGTAGTTATTGTTGTATCTTTTATGGAAACTTGTTGTGCTTTAGCATCAATATTTAATAGCACCAAGCATCCCAAAATCAGTATTATAATTTTAATCTTTAACATATTATTTTAAGAGTATTAGTTATAAATTATTTTATAAAATACAAAAATACGTTTTTATTTGAGAAAAATAAAAAATTAAAAAAAATAGTTATTACATTTAAAATTACTATTTTGCAATATGAATAATGTTATAAAATTAAAAAATATGTTTTTTTATTTTCTTTTATTTAATTTATTGCTGACAAATTGCTACGCAAAAGAAAATAATAATGCTTTAACAACCAATAATTCTAATGATTCTACTTTTCAACCCGTTTTTGATTCCCTTATGAAAAATCAAGTAGATTCCAATTTTTTGAAAAAATATCTTAATGATACTAATCTAAAATTCAATGAAAGATATATAAAAATAAATGTTACAGGATATCTTAAAAGCACTGATTATTCTTGGTTATATAATAGCAAAAGTGTAGAGCAATCCAAAGAGTTTTTGAAAAAGCATTTAACAATCTTAACACAAGCAGAAAAAAAATACGGCGTTCCAAAAGAAATTATAGTAGCAGTTTTGAAAGTAGAAACTCGCTTCGGTGAAGTATTAGGTAATAATCACTTGCCGAGTGTTTTCTTTTCTACTGCACTCGTTAATGAACAAAAATATATAGATATAAATAATAAAGTTATAGATGACTTGTCCGATACCGCTAATAAGATGGAGTTAAAAGAAAAAGTTTTGCAACGCAGTAAAAGAAAAGCAGAGTGGGCTATTAAAGAAATTATAGCAATGAGTAAAATAGAACAACAATATAATATAGATTTTAATAAGATTTATGGTTCGTGGGCGGGAGCATTTGGCATTCCGCAATTTTTACCTTCGTCTTTTTTAAGGTCCGCAGTTGATGGAAATGGTGATAACAAGATAGATTTATTTAATTTAGAAGATGCAGTATTTAGTGTGGGAAATTATTTGAAAAGTTATAAATGGAACACTTTTGAAAACAAAAAGAAAGCAATATATTCTTACAACAATTCTAACGATTATGCTAAAGCAGTTATCAAATTAAGCGAAAAGTTAGCGGCGAAAAAGTAAAAATAAAATATCACATTTTTAGATTTCCCAAAACGTTTTTCAAAAAACAACATTTATTCTTGCCTCTAATGCTCTTGATAATGTTGCCTCATCTGAATACTCTATTGCTGAACCGATAGGTATTCCACTTGCTATTCTACTAACTTTTACATCTAATGGTTTTATTAATTTTGCTATATATTGTATTGTTACTTCGCCTTCTATACTGGGATTTATTGCTAATATTACTTCTTTAACATCGGACAGACGTGCTATTAGTTCTTTTAATTTTAAATCATCTGCAGATATGCCTTCTAATGGATTTAATACTCCGTGCAGGATATGATATTTGCCTTTAAACTCATTTGTTTTTTCGATAGCGAGGACATCGTTCGGTTCTGCAACTACGCATAAAACAGTTTTATCTCGCTTTTCTGATGCACAAATAGGACAAGGCGAGATTTCTGTATAATTAAAACAAGTATCGCAAAATTTAACATTCTCTTTTAAATTTATTAGTGCTTTACTAAAATCTATGACGTATTGTGTATCTTGACGTAAAATATAGTAGGTCAATCGCTGTGCTGTTTTGCGTCCTATTGAAGGTAGCGAAGAAAACATTTCTACTAATCGTTCTATTGCTTCTGACGAATATTGCATATTTATATATTTTTATACAAATATAGTATTTTTTGAAGAAATGTTATTTACTTTCAATTATTTTCCTATCCTTCGAAAAACTTTAGAACTTTATCTTTAAATTTTTCGAATGTTCCTTTATTTATGTTTTCTTCATTATCGGGGAGCGTATCTGTATTATTATGTTGTTCGGCTCTTTTATTTACATATTGTTTTAGTTTAGCATCTAATTTACTTAATGTTTTAATTGTTTCACCTACGAAACCTCGCGGCGATAATGAATGTAATGCTAAACCAACTACTGCTGAATAACTCGGTTCTTCTATATCATTAGATACTCCTACAATTACATCTGAACTTGGATGTCCGATGCCGACAGGTCTTTTAAATACTTGCGATGCTAAATCACATATTGCTCGCAAATTTGCTGCACCACCTGTTAAAATATAACCTGCTCCTATTAAATCGCTACATCCTGACTTATCTATCTCATCTTTGCAAAAGTTTAATAATTCTGTCACTCTCGGTTGAATGATATCACATAAATCAAATTTATTTATTTCAAAATTTGGTGATGGAGGCACGCCTTTTACTTGTATTACTTCATTATTAAGGATTTCATTCTTTAATGCAAAACCATATTCTATTTTTATTCGTTCTGCTTCATTGCGAGGAGTTCGTAATACTTTTCTAATATCATTAGTTATTAATTCACCACCAAAAGGAATTGTAGTTGTAAATTTTAACATTCCATCTGCAAAAATAGTTATCTTAGTCGTGACACTTCCTATATCTATTACACAAACTCCCACATCTAACATCTCTTCATTTAACAACGCTATACTACTCGCTAACGGCTGATATACTAAATCTTCTAAAACTAAATTATGACTATCAACACATAAATTAATCATCTTTATAGAATTATTTAGTGCTGTAATAATATGAACATTTGTATCTAACTTTTTTGCATAATGACCTACGGGATTTGCTATTGAATCCTTAGTATTACTATCTTTATAATACTGATATGGAATAATATGTATTATTGTTTTTTCGCGGGTAACCTTACTTTGCAATATAGACCTATTAATTTTATTTATATCTTCATTACTAATAATTTGGTCAGCGCTGGATATTACTATATTAGAGTTTTCATTAACTATTTCTATATTACTACCCGATATTCCGATAACTACTTCTGATATTTCTTCTTCTCCTAATTTTTCTTTTAGGTCTGCTATTACGCCAAAAACAGCTCTTTTTGTCTCTTCTATATTAGATATTTCACCTTTTTGAACACCAAAACTTGGTCTCTGCGATAATGCTAATACATTATAAGTTTGGTCATTATTCTTTGACAAAACTATTCCACAAATCTTTGAGGAACCTATATCAAGTCCTACTGCAAATTTTTTATTTTCTGTATTAAAATCGTTCATAACGCTTATTTTTTAATTTTATATTATACAAATATATATTTATTTTGATAAAAAATTGTTAATACTGAAATAAATGCAGTATGGCAGAATACATATAAAAAAAACATATGGCAAGCCATATGTTTAAGATCTTTATATTATGAATAAAAATATAATAATAATTAAAACTAAATTATCTTTTTCTGACGAACCTAAAGCCAACCGTGTAATCAGTACCAATAGTATTAGATGAATGCCTACTTGTTGCTTTACAATCGTCCAAATTTGCATTAAAGTGACCGCCTCTGCATACCTTTCTGCCACCTACATCATTAGAACCCCTTGGATCCGTCACGCCATTAGCACATTCTTGGTAATAAGATGTAGAATAGTTGTCCCAGCACCATTCTAATACGTTGCCATTCATATCATACATTGCTTCAGGGCTTTTAGTGATAGGCCACCCCGCACCGAAACTTTTTCTTTGTTTCACGCGATGTGGAGTCATACCTTGACCATTTTCTATATACCAAGTATATAATATAGGACTATCTGTAAAGCCCCAACCGTTAGTTTGTCCTGCCCGTGCAACGTATTCCCATTCGGCTTCAGTAGGCAATCTATAGCCATTTTTACTAAAATCACAAGTTATATTACTGCCCGAAATAGTATAGCATCTTTGCAATCCTGCATTATCGGAGAACGCATTGCAAAATTCAATTGCTTGTTGCCAAGTAAGTTGGTGAACGGGTTCATCAGGATATTTATTAGTGCTTGGCGGATACCATTGTGCTATTATATAAAATTCCTCGCGAGTGACAGGTGTAACTCCGATATAGAAATCATAGGTTAATGTAACTTGATGTTCAGGGGCTTCGCCAGTTGATGTAGAACCATTGTTATCGCCCATTATGAAAGTTCCTCTTTGTATGTATTTGGTAGCAAATCTATCTCCATTACTACCCGCACTTGCATTTGAATGAGCAATATAAATTGGATACTCGTTGCTGGTTAAACCATCTTTTGTAATTATTTTTATAGTTCCTGATATTGCGCCCTGTGGGACAGAAAATCTAACCATAGTATCCCGCCATTGCGTAATTGTTGCTTCTACATTTGGACTTATTATTACTTTACCATAATCTGCAGAATTTGCAGCAGCACCAAAATTAATTCCAAATACTTGTGCTATTGATTGCCCTGGAATGTAATCCGTTTTGTGGTCATCTAAAACAGCATTAGTGCGTTTGATTTCAGGAGTACCAGGTGGCGGCGGTGGTTCATCGACTTGAATAGTAAGCAATCTACCATTACTAATTTTACTACCGATATGGACTTTAATACTATCCGTAGTTGCATTTTCGGGAACAATAAAAGTAATATTAGTATTGCTCCAAGTAGAAACTTCACACTTGATACTTCCCAAATTCACGCTTGAAGTTTCTTGCGTGTTTAAAAAGTATGTGCCTACAATAGTAATTGTATCTCCTATTTTTGCTGTTGTAGGAGTTATTGAATTAATTGTCGGTGCAGGAATTAATATATCTATGTTCACTGCATTACTTATTTCTGTATCCTTCTGCACAACAACTTCAAAAGTTCCTTCTTGCAGCCAATCGGCAGGAACTCGGCAGGAAATAAATTCATTTTCCCATTGGAACGTTTCTACTGCTACATTGTCTATCATAACTTGGCTAGTTCCTTTTACAAGACCGAAACTTGTGCCTGTTATTTCGAATAGTTCGGCAGGTAATAGTGTAGTCGGCGATATGCTAACTATCTGAAGTGGAAGTTCCACATCATCGGCTATATAAGTAAGCGTGCCTGCAATAATAGTAGTATCAGAAAACTCTATAACTACTTGATATTCTCCTGTATCTATTTCTACACTTGCTATAATGAGAGTGTCGCTCCATCCATTTATAGAAATAGTAGCGGGTATATCGCCCACTATAACTTGCTTGCCAAATGAATTTTCCCCGAAATATTTTCCTTCAATACGGAACTCATCTCCTGAATACAAAACTTTTGGAATTATATTTGTTACTTCAGGGATATCGGGCGTTTCCGGTGGTGGTTCTATTATTTTATCTTTACCACAGCCGGCGAATGTTATAAATAATATAACAAATAAAAAATGTTTTAATTTTGAGTAAGGCATATTAAATTCTCTAAATAAATTAAAAAACATTACAAAAATAATGTTTTTTTTATATTATATAATGAAATCATAGTTCAGAAAAGAATTAGATAGGATGCCGTGCCATTTATATTATTTTTTTGTAAATTTGCACTTATTTAACTAATAATAATGAAAACTATTGGTATTATTGGGTATGGCAATGTAGGTGAAACGCTTGCTAAATACATAAATAATTGTGATAAATTAAAACTATCGTGGATTTGCTCTAAACATTTTAATAATAAAACTATATTTCCTGATACAAAATTGTTTACAGAAATTGCGCAAATACAAATCCTGCCTGATGTTATATTTATTACTTCTAAAGATAAAGATATATGTGATATTGCTAATATGCTTGCTGATACTTTTACGAATAATTTGCATTCTAAAATTGTTATACACACATCGGGTGCATTAGGTTTAGAATCGCTTACTATTTGTGAAAAATATGGTGCTATTGTGTGTGCAGCACATCCTTTTCAAACATTTTTTTCAAAAGAAATTGATTGTCTTAATAACATTTTTTGGGGGATTGAAATTAGTAATAATGAGTATTTAGCAGATATAAGTGATTTAATAATATCTTTTAACGGACATCCTTTCTTTCTGCCACCTGAAATAATTAATAATAAAGCATTGTATCATTGTATTGCTGTGTCAGTATCTAATTATGTTGCTGGTGCAATAAAATTAGGGACATTAATAGCAAATGAAATAAATTTACCTAAAAAAGATTTTTTTGTTCCAATTATTAATCAGACAATAGAAAATTGTTTGAATTCAATAATTAATAATGATAACGATTTTCCAGTTACAGGACCAATAGTTCGTAATGATACTAAAACTATTGAAAAACATATAAAAGCACTAAATAATTTCCCTGTTTTACAGCAAAGTTATATAGATTTTGCTAATGGTCTGAAATCTATATTTAACACTAAAAAAAATTAAAATATAAAAACTAATGCGACTAATTAACCTTATAGATAATTGCGGACAACTATTAAATATAATTCTTAAAAGCCCTAATTCTGCCGATAGAACAGCAGAAAAGTTTTTCCGAGATAAAAGAAAAATTATCGGAAGTAAAGAACGTAAATTTGTTTCACAAATCGTTTTTGCAACTATAAGGAATCTAATTCTTATAAAAAATATCTCTTCCACACTTGAATTAGAAAAATATTTATATAGCCCTGACGTATTTATTAAAAGTAAAAAACATTCTATAATGGTTCTTATACAGATTTTACTTGCTGATAGTTTTCATTCTGATTTTAATTATATTTTGCTTGATGAAATTAAATATATAGAAAATGAAAAGCCCCTTAGTATTATTGAATCTATATGTGCTGACTTATCGGCTATTCAAAATACTAATATCTTTAATTATGTTGCCAAAGAACTATCAAAAAATATAATAAATTGCTTTAATTTATGCAAAACGTCTATAAAAAATACTTCTTTAGATTACAACAATATAAGCACGAATTTAGATATTTTAGAAAACTTTTATTCATTTCCAAAAGAATTTATTACTAATTTATTGGCTAATAAAAAAATTACTAATAATATCTTTGACTTTGCTAATGCAATGAATCGTCCTGCTAATATATGTATTCGTGTTAATAATTTTATAACGGATATTGATAATGTTATTCGCATTCTGAAAGAGCAAGGTATAGAAAGTTATAAAGGAAATATTTCGCCGAATTGTATAATTATACCCGAAAGAAGACAACTTACTAAACTAAATATTTATAAAAATGGTTATTTTACTATACAAGATGAAGCAAGCCAACTTGTCGGATATTCTATTAATCCTAATCCAAATGATTATATTTTAGATGCTTGTGCAGGAGCAGGCGGAAAAAGTTTGCATTTAGCCGACCTGCAAAAAGATAAAGGAAAAATAACTGCTACCGATATAGATTTTATAAAATTAAAAGAAGTTAATAAAAGAACAAAATTAACAAACTATAAATCCATTAATGTTACAGCAAATAATAACTTAAAAAACAATAAAAAATATGATATAGTTCTTGTTGATGCACCTTGTTCAGGTTCAGGAACTATCAGAAGAGACCCTATGAAAAAATATAGCATCAACACAAAAACAATTAGCAAAATTGCTGAAAAACAATTAGAAATACTAACAAATTATTCAAAATATGTAAAACAAGGCGGCACATTAGTATATTCTACTTGTTCTATATTCCCACAAGAAAACGAAGATATTGTTAATAAATTTTTAGAAAACAACACTGATTTTATACCTGATGCACTTTATCCGCACCTTAATGAACATAGCATAAATATTACTAATATTACCGATACAGATTTTTGCATAACGCTATTCCCATTTATAGACAACACAGATGGGTTTTTCATTTCACGAATGCGAAAGGAATAAAATTGCAACCTCTAATTTTATTTCAGTCCCTTCTTATATTCTACAATTTTTAATAAATCGGAGAATTGTTCTTCTGTATAGATATTAAAAATTAAAGGAATCATTTTGCCCCATTCTTTTGCTAATTCAAAACTATTTTCGTTAGTTCCTAATTTTGTTATTCCTTCTAAATGCCGTTCCAAAAAGAAAAAACTTATTTTAAAATAACCTTCCCAAATTGATAGCCAAAAAATCGTTTTCTTTTTATATGCAACCTTGCAAAGCCACGCTTTACTATCTTTATAGTATTTCCAATCCATAATTATACTATACTTGTTTGTTAGTATTTCAGATAGTTTTTCAAAGGCAATATAACTTTCTTTTAGTATAGGTTTTAGAACTTCATCTGTCGGTTCAATTTCAGGTTCGTTTAATAGTGGTTTATTATTTTCCATAAAATATATTTTAACTTAAAATTATTCGCGTTTGTAACTTGTAATATAGAACAATTTATTTTTTTCCAATGTATAAAAAATAACTTTATTGGCGTTAGTATATTCTAAAATAACTATATTGTTCCCTAATGCAGTATCAATAGTTTCTTTTTTTAGAGTTTTTCCTTCTATATATCTTTTCATACGTGCCAAATCGCTTGTGGCATCATATTTTTCAGAAGCATTTAGAGAAGTGCCATTCTCTTTTAGCATTAAATCGGCAGCAGCAAGATAGTTCTCATTTTGCAGTTCTGTTATAAATATTTTCACAATTCCGATAGGGGATGCTTGAGTATAAATAGCACTTTCTTCTTGCACTATTTTTTTCCCTTTAATAGTAAAAACCTCACATCCGCTAACAATAATTATAAATAAAACAACTAAAACATAAAATAATTTATTTTTCATATCTGCAAATATAATAAAAATATTAAATAAAAATTATGGATGCTACTAAAAATGCCATTCCGTGCTTTACACAGCATCTACTTATGCTCGGCATATTAAATTCGTTACAATAATGTGGATGTATTAAAAAGTAAAGTGCTGTAAGGTAGTTTCCAGTTTGGGTTAATGTTTTTTAGTAGGTAGTTTTGCTAAAGTTATTATTTCTTCTACACTACCTGTAAGGAGTATTTTGCTTTCTCCATCAATTTCACTTAATTTTATATATAATTCAGATTTGGAAGTCGGCACTATCGTCAATTCTTTCAATATAATACCGTATTTAAGAAAAAAAGAAACCGCTGTAACAATAGCACCTGTCCCGCAAGCACCTGTTTCTTTTTCTACGCCACGCTCAAATGTCCTTAAATATAAGTTATTATAACTGAACTTATGAAAAAAATCTACATTAGTTCCAAGGGGAGCAAATGCAGGATGATTCCTTATTTTTTTTACTGTTTTTTTGAAATCTAAATTGAAAACATTTTCTACTTCAATTACAAAATGTGGAGTTGGATATTCAAAAAAACTTCCACGATATTCAATACCATTAATTGTTATTGTTTTTTTATTTATCTTATAGGGAATATCGAAATAAATAGAAACTAAATCTTCGTGCAAAGAACCATAATATATATTGTCCGTGTCGTCCAAATTAAACACAATTAAATTATCTTTTTGGTATGTATCAAGCATATTGGCATAGTAGTAAATAGCACATCGTCCTCCATTTCCACACATCATTCCTGTTGTGCCATCAGAATTAACAAATGACATACTAAAATCATATTTATCTGAGTTATTAATAATTACCAAGCCATCAGTTTTTTTAGTTTTAATACTGCAATAATCTTTTATATTCTCTATAAAAAATGCAATTTCTTTATTAGTTGTTCTATTGTCTACTAATGAAATTATATTCCCAGATGCAGAAAATACTTTGCATTTTAAATTTTTCATAACATTTTTGCCCAATACTACATCAAATCAACATTTTATTTTTAACACTTTAAATTACAAAAATAACTTTTTTATAAATAAAAAACAGCAAAACCGAAGCCCTGCTGTTAAAATTTTATTTTCATTTAACCAAATTTATAAATTTACTACCACAAAAATACACTTTTTTCTATAAAATAAAAACAGCAAAACCGAAGCCCTGCTGTTAAAAATTTGTATTAATTGTATATATTATATAAAGTCTTTTAAAGATTTACAATAAGATTGCATATATTCTTTATTTTTTCTTTATCAATATTATTGCTCCATTTTTCAAAATCGTTAATCCTTTCTTCCATACTTTTAACATATCTATTATGTGTTATCTCCTTCCGCATCAACCACCAAACACGCTCTACAGGATTCAAATCAGAACTATAAGACGGCAAAAATATTAATAAATCCTCGGCTGAACGCCACGCTTAGACCAACTGTAAGACACTGTTGCTGAGTCCTGCTAATCCATCTGCATTGTAGCGATGAACCCAGTTGCATATTGATTTGTGACTGACCGAATAATACTGATGGACTTCGCTGACACTCTTACCTTGAGCTATTTGATAGACTG
>WRLB01000045.1 GCA_009777815.1 Bacteroidota bacterium | reverse complement strand
ATTACCGAGAGCAATTTTTAGTTTAGATGGTGGTTATAGTCGTAGAACTGGCAAAATACATCCTGATTTGAGTGATGCACAAAAAGATTATTTCGAAAATTTTATATCGGGGTTTGCTTGGGATATTTCAGGAAGTTATATATCAAAGAGTAATTATGGGGTTAGATTAACTTATTTACAGCATCTTACTTCTCATTCAGAAAATGCTTATAATGAATACGGGGAAAGAGTAGGAAGTTTAACAGAAAGTCATACTATTACTTATATTGGTCCTGCTATTACAGGATATGAAGCATTTGGAAAAAATAAAAATTGGATTATTAATTCATATGCAGGAGTAGGATATATGAGGTTATATTCACATGCAACCACTATCATAACAAATACAAATTATTTCGATGGAACAATTGATGATTTTATTACAGGTTCTACAATTGGTTATCAAGCGGGAATAGGATTAGATTATAAAATAACGCCGTTATTAGGAGTTGGTATAAATGCAGAATTGATAGGCGGGCAGATTAAAGAGATAGAAAGCAATGGATATACTGTTTTTTTAGAACAAACGGAAGGTATAGGACAATTTAGAATTATCGCAGGAATAAGATATTATATAAAATAAAACCTCTAAAAATAAGATTTTTCTTTTTTTAACAAATAACAGCCATAAAAATCCTTTATAAAATTTATATTTTTTCAGTATTTTATTGTTATTTTTGTAATATAACATAAGATATATAATTAAATGAGTAAAGTATTAATTACGGGGGGAGCAGGATTCCTTGGTTCGCATTTGTGTGAAAAGTTTCTAAAAGAAGGATATGAAGTTATTTGTATGGATAACTTTTGCACGGGTTCGCCTGATAATATAACACATCTTTTAGGAAATCTAAATTTTTCTTTTATCAATTATGATGTGACAAATTATATACACATAGAAGGAAAATTAGATTATATTTTGCATTTTGCCTCGCCTGCTTCACCGATAGATTATTTGAAACTTCCAATACAAACCTTAAAAGTTGGTTCGCTTGGAACTCACAAAGCCCTAGGACTTGCAAAAACAAAAGGAGCAAGGTTATTGCTCGCTTCTACAAGTGAAGTATATGGCGATCCACTTTTGCATCCACAACAAGAAAATTATTGGGGAAATGTTAATCCTGTTGGTATTCGTGGCGTATATGATGAAGCAAAACGCTTTGCCGAAGCACTTACTATGGCATATAATAGATACCATAATGTAGAAACACGTATAGTTAGAATCTTTAACACATTCGGTCCAAGAATGAGATTGGAAGATGGAAGAGCAATACCTGCTTTTATCTCGCAAGCATTAGAAAACAAGCCCGTGACGGTCTTTGGTGATGGTTCGCAAACTCGCTCTGTATGTTATGTCTCCGATTTAGTAGATGGCATATATAGATTGTTATTTTCTGACGAAGTTATGCCCGTAAATATTGGTAATCCTGACGAAATTACAATGTTAGAATTAGCAAAAGAAATTATAAAACTAACTAATTCTAATAGCGAA
Source organism: Bacteroidota bacterium (assembly GCA_009777815.1). Lineage (GTDB taxonomy): Bacteria > Bacteroidota > Ignavibacteria > Kapaibacteriales > UBA2268 > WRLB01. Next base: position 15,236 of record WRLB01000045.1, on the reverse strand, counting down.
ATCATATTTAAAGAACTACCTTCTGATGACCCAAAAATTAGGAAACCCGACATAACTAAAGCACAACAAATATTAAAATGGCAACCAAACGTTATTCGAGAAGAAGGTCTATTAAAAACAATAGAGGACTTTAAAAAAAGATTGAAAAATTAACTAAATATAAATACAACTATGGAACACTACCAAGAACAAATAAAAAAATATATAAAAGATATTCAAAAAATTAATCCCGAATGGGCAACTGAATATAGTTATCGCACTTCATTAGAAATTCTATTGAAAAGTATGCAGTTTCAAGGAATGGATGTTATGCCACTCCATGAAGGAAAAAGGCAAAGTATTAATATTGACGGTGCCCCCGACTTTATTATATATAAGGATGAAAATACTTTTTTTAGTCACTTGGTGGGTTTTATTGAATGTAAAAAAATTGATTATGATTTAGAAAAACTTATAAAATCTGACCAAATAGAAAAATATTCTAATGCTTCTGAAAACATTATTGTCACTAATTATCGTGAATTTATACTTCTTAACAAAGATAAAAAAGAAGGATTGAAAATCGTCAATAGTGTTTTATTATTAGAAAAAGACCTATCTAAATCCAAAGATAAAAATATATATCAAAACTTTACTAATTTGTTAAGGGATTTTTATCATTATGAATATCAATATATAAAAGATAAAAATACATTAGCAAAAACGCTTGCCTCACAAAGTTTTTATTACTCTGTTGCACTACGAAAATATATAGAAGATGAAACTCAAAAAAACGAATTATTTTATAAAAAATTTTATGCTATATATTCTGATTTTCAAAATTCAATACAATATTATTATACATTAGAAGATTTTTGTGATATTTATTCGCAAAGTTTGGTATATGGATTATTTCTTACACGTCTTGAAACGGGCGAACTTTTAAATGTAAAAAAAATTGATTATATAGCATATATTCCTGAACACTTTGAACTTTTGCATGAATTTTTATATGCAGGATATTCTGTAAGATTGGTCCCTGCACCTATTCGGCAAGCACTTACAGGCATTGGTAAAAATTTAAATTATATACATATTCCTTCAATTCAAGAAGAGTTTACAAATGTAACAAATGATAAAACCGATATATCAGTTTATTTATACGAGGATTTTTTAAAAGAATATGATAAGTTTAGAGATACAGAAAAAAGAAAAGTAAGCGGTGTTTATTACACTCCAAAAGAAGTTACTGAATTTATTACACGAGCAGTAAATGATTTAATTATTTCTGATTTTAATATGCCGCAGGGATTTATGTCTGAAAATGTTAAATTCCTTGATTTTGCTTGTGGAACGGGAACTTTTATCCAATCAATTTATGATATTATTTTCAAGAAAAATTATTCAAAAGATTTAGATGATTTAGATAAAATGAAAATAAAACAAAAAACATTAAATGATATTTATGGTTTAGAATTACTTTTCACTCCTTATATAGTTGCACACACAATTTTAAGCAGTTATTTAAAATCTAAAGGAATTATTTTTGGCGCAAAAGATAGGTTAAAGATTTATCTTACAAATACTCTTGATATAGGACAACATTCTATTAGTGCCCATTTACCACAAATGCAAAACGAACACGAAGAAGCGTTTGAAATTAAAAGTGTTGAAAAACTTCTTGCTATCGTTGGTAATCCTCCATATTTTCATGGTAAAACACAAGCAATTCCAGGAGAAATTGACAAACAACTTTCTGAATATAAAATTGATTTATATGAACAAAATATTAGACCTTTAGGTGATATATATATAAAATTTATTCGTTTTGCTGAATGGAAAATGGAAAAAGCAGGAATGGGAATTGTTGGAATTATTACTAATAATAGTTTTCTTGACGGCATCACACACCGCCAAATGCGAAAACATTTATACGAAACATTTGATGAAATTTATATTTTAAATTTGCACGGAAATACAAGAAAAGGTGAAAAAGATAAAAATATTTTTGATATTATGGTCGGCGTAAGTATTAATATTTTTGTTAAACATAAACAACCAAAAGAGAAAAAAATAGTTAGATACTTTTCTACTTTAGATAATAAAATTACAGGACGAAATGAAAAATTAAGGTTTTTAAAACAAAAAAAATTAAATAATATTAATTGGAAAACATTAAATCCTCCAGAAAGCGATTATTATTGGCTTGTAAATAAAAACTTTAAATACAACAAAGAATATAAAAAGTTTTGGAAAATTACTGATATTTTTGATTTATATAATAGTGGTATTGGAACTGCTAATGACGAAATAACAATTAAATACAATAGAAAACAGATTGATAAACTAAAAAAAGATTTTGAAAAGTTAACCAATGAACAAATTGTAAAGAAATATCAAATAAAAGAAAAAGAAGATTGGAGATTAAGAAATACAAAACCTGATTTAATAAATAACTACAATCCACAAAAAATTTATTATAGACCACTTGATTATAGATTTACTTCACTTAGCAAATATGCTAATAGTTTTTTATCAAGACCAAGATATGAAATAATGAAGCATTTTGAGAATAAATATAATATTGGTATTTGTTTTACTCGCACAACTAATACTAATTTATTTAAAAATGTTTTTATAACAACATACCCAACAGATGGGGTAATTTTAGGGGGACGATCTTACATCGCCCCTCTCTATTATTACAATGGCAATAAAAATGGTGGCAATGAAATAGCAAATTTAGATGTCCCAAAACGCACAAACTTTACAAAAAAATTTGATGAAGAATACTTAAAACAACTTAATTTTAATCCAACACCTGAAGAAATTCTTGCATATATTTATGCCGTTATGCATTCACCAATTTATAGAAAAAAGTATTTAGAATTTTTAAAAACAGATTTTCCTGCTGTGCCAATGACTAAAAACGAAAAAGTATTTAAACAATTTGCAGAACTTGGAACTAAACTAATTGATTTGCATTTACTAAAAAATATTCCAAACGATAATGAAATTAAAGTAACAGGCGACATTAAACTATGTAAGATTGAAAAAATATCTTCACCTACAGAAATGGATCCCGTTTTACAAATTGAAACAACAGACCAGGATTTTATTTATTTTAATAATGTTACATTAGATATTTATAATTTTGAAATTGGTGCCTATAAGCCGATAGAAAAATGGTTAAATTATAGAAAAAAAGATAAAATAGAATTAGATTTTGAAGATATTGAACATATAAAAAATGTAATGATTTCAATAAAACATACCATAAAAATTATGAAAGAAATAGAAGATATATGCGAAACTTATTTGTAAAAAATGTATAAAATAAGGGATGCTGTATTAAGTGCGGTAGGACAGAGCATATAAATTTCTATTTTTAGAAGTAGCCATATATTATAATAAAAAAACCGTATTTTTGTATTATTTAAAAGATTAATGTCGTATAATATGCCAAATAAAATAACAGAACCAATAAAAATTAATTCCTATTCATTCGGCGAAATAGAAATCCAACCCGATAATATTTTTTATTTTGAAAATGGATTATTAGGTTTTGAATCGCTTAATAATTTTGTTCTTATTAGTGATGATGAAATAGCACCTTTTAAGTGGTTAATGGCTATTGAAGACCCTGGAATAATGTTGCCGATTGTTAGTCCTTTCTTTATTGACGAAGAATATCATATAGGAAAATACCTTGATTTAGAACGTTATGTTTTGTTTTCTGTTGTTACATTTAATGATGGCAATGGTAATGTTACAGCAAATTTACGGGCACCTATTATTCTATGTTCAGATGATTTAACGGGCGAACAAATAATTATAGTATCTGATGCTTACAGCGTTAATCACATAATAAGCTCAAAGAAATAGGAGAATAAAATGGAAGAAGAAAAAAATATAAAAACTAAAATAAATGAAGGCAAAGGTCTAATATTAGGTAGAAGACCAGGTGAAAAAATTTTAATAGGAAAATCAGTTCAAATAGAAGTTCTAAAATTTGATAGAGGTTCTGTTACACTCAGTATTAAAGCACCTAAAAACATTCCTGTATATAGACAAGAAGTATTCGAAGAAACAGTTAAACAAAATAAAAAAGCAATAAAAAAAGATATCGCTATTTTGAAAAAAGTATTGACAGGTATAAAAATAGTAGATAAAAATGCAAAAGATTAAGCCCATCTAAAAATACTATACCTTAAAACATCTGCTGTGCCGAATTTAGGTCGGCATACACTAATTCAGCCCGAAGATAAATCCACGCATTAAATAATCGTTATTTTGCTAAATAATCGTTATTTTAAACAAAAAAATCATCTACTCGTTAATAAAAAATTGTTTTAACATTTAATTAAATAAAATGGAATTAAAGAAAACATTACAATATCAAGGCAATATTCTGTTTAAATATAGAAGTTATTTGCCAATAATTATGTTAATTATTGCACTTTACTTTCATTATTTAACTGAAATAAAATGGAATTATTTCATTTTAGAAGATAGTAAATATGAGATTTATTATGAAATGTTTTGTCTTTTAATTAGTTTATTTGGCTTATTTATACGGATATATACAGTAGGATATACTCCAAAAAATACATCAGGGCGAAATACAAAAGAGCAAGTCGCAGATAGTTTAAATACGACAGGTATTTATTCAATAGTAAGAAATCCGTTGTATTTAGGCAATTATTTTATGTATTTTGGGATATGTCTAATTACAGGTAATTTATGGTTTTTAATTTTATCAAATTTGATATTTTGGATATATTATTTTATAATAATTTTTGCCGAAGAGCAGTTTTTAGAAAAAAAGTTTGGCGTTGAGTTTATAGAATGGGCAGATAGAACGCCAATAATTATTCCTCGTTTTAGTCAATATGTTCGTTCTAATTTTTCGTTCAATATAAAGAAAGTTTTAAGACAAGAAAAAGATGGTTTTTTTGTTTTATTTTTATTATTTGCTCTTTTTAATGTTTCTGCAAAATTATTTTATCCTTTGAATGATTTTAATTATATTTTATTGATTAGTTGTGGTGTTGCTTTGGTTATTTATTGCGTATTGAAGTTTTTGAAAAGCAAAACAAATATATTAAATGATTAAAATAATTATGAAGTGCCACAACGAGTTGTAAATAATAGCACCTTCGAAAAATAGAGTTGTAATAGCATACAAATGATATACAGTGCAATACGAAAAATGAAAACTAATATTTAATAACAAAGAAAATATATAATCAAAAATGATAATACCAAGTTATAACCCAATAAATACACTCGGAATAGGATTAGGGAATCCAATAGAGTATTCAAAAATAGAAATAGGTAGCGCTGTTTTACATTTGGGATGTAGCACAGGCGATGATTCTTTTGCAATTCGCAGAATTGTAGGCGAGACAGGAAGAGTTATAGGAATAGATTATGATATTAATAATATTGCTATTAGTAGGCAGAATTGTGGCAATTTTGGTTATAGTAACGTTACTTTTTTTGTTCGTGATATAGAAAAATTGCTATTTGATAATGAAAACTTTGACGTGGTTGTTTGCAATTATTCTATCAATTTAATGCCTAACAAAAGCAATATATTAAAAGAAATTAATAGAGTATTAAAGATAAATGGTAAGTTAATTATTTCTGACTTGCTTCCAAATAAAACTATTCCCGATGATTTTAATAATAAAATTTGTGGAAAATATCAACAAATAGTAAAATCTAATTTGAATAATTTTACTAAACTTTTAACTAATAATGAATATATTTTGCTGCTAAACAATCATAACTTTTTTGATACTAAAATAAATACAGAACGCACCATAAATGCAGACGATGGCGAACTTTTATTATACATTGATTATGAAAATATTAGCAAATGGCACGAACTTGCAATAGAACTTTATAAAATAGTTTCTTATTCTGTTAAGCGGAACGTCTAATTTAATATGTAGTATTTACGGCAACCTATTCTAAAAGTGTCATTCTGAACTTATTTCGGAATCATCTTATTCTTTAGTAAATATTTTTAATAAAAATAAGGAGATGCTGAAATATTTTTATAAGCATCTTATTTTATTATTATTTTTATTATTATTTTGCAATAATTATAAAAAAAAGAAAGTTAATTTATGTTTCCAAAAAATCTAATAGCAGCAGAAAATCTAAATAAAGAAAATCTTTATAAAACATTCAATAAAGCAAAATATTTTGAAGAAAATTATAACATAAAAGAAAAATTTGATGACTTAATCGGATATACTATCGCACTTGCTTTCTTTGAAAATTCTACACGAACTCGTCTTTCGTTTGAACTTGCTGCAAAACGTTTATCAGCCGATACTATTAATTTTACTGCATCTACTTCAAGTTTAGCAAAAGGAGAATCGCTTGCCGATACAATTAGAACAATAGATGCAATGCTTGTAAATATGTATGTAATTCGCAACCAATATGCAGGAGTTCCTAATTTTGTTGCTACAATAACTGATAATATTATTATAAATGCTGGCGATGGCAAACACGAACACCCTACCCAAGCACTATTAGATGCTTATACAATTTTGAACCATTATACTAAATTTGAAGGACTAAAGGTGAGTATAATAGGTGATATTTTAAATAGTAGAGTTGCTCGTTCTAATATAATTATGCTACGTGAATTAGGTGCGGAAGTTAGATTTTTTGGACCAGGAACAATTATGCCACAACATATAAATTGCTGGAACGTAGAAATACATAATGATATTGATGAAGCAATAAATTGGTCTGATGCTGTAATAATGTTGCGTTTGCAAAACGAAAGAATGCAATCGGGTTTGCTACCTTCAATGGGCGAATATATTAAATTTTATCAACTCACTTTAGAAAAATTTATTAAAAAAGATAAAATTATTTTAATGCATCCTGGACCTGTAAATTATGGTGTTGAACTTGACCACAGAGCAACAAAACTACATAATTCTATGATAGATAAGCAAGTAACAAATGGAGTATTTACCCGAATGGCTGTAATGAGTTTATTAGCAAAAAATAAAAATAATCTCTAAATAAAATTAATTAGATAAGCATTATTGTATTCTAAAATTTTATTTTTTTAATATTTTTTATTATTTTTGTAAGTTTTTAAAATAATGTAATATATAAAAAAAATGGCTAAAATAACAACATCAGTAACTTTCAATGGAAAGGAATACTCGTTAGAAACAGGAAAATTAGCAAAGTTTGCAAATTCCGTAATGGTCAGTTGTGGAGAAACTATAGTTTTAGTTACTGTCGTTGCTTCAGAAAAAGAATTAGAAGGCATCGACTTTCTGCCGATGCAAGTAGAATATAGAGAAAAATATGCTGCTGCAGGGAAAATACCAGGCGGATTCCTAAAAAGAGAAACAAGACCGACAGACCACGAAGTCCTCTGTGCAAGGTTAATTGATAGACCTATCCGTCCTATGATTACTAAATCATGGCACCACGAAACACAAATTATTGCTAATGTGTATTCGGCAGAACCTGACGTAAATCCTGATTCACTCGCTGCAGTAGCCGCTTCAGCAGCGCTATTAATATCTGATATACCTTTTGAAATTCCTGTATCACAGGTAAGAGTTGGCAGAGTTAATGGAACATTAATTGCTAATCCCAATGATGCAGAAATGAAACAATGCGATATAGATTTGTCTGTATCAGGCACCGACCAAGCAATAATGATGGTAGAAGGCGAAATGAAAGAAATATCAGAAGACGTTTTCGTAGAAGCGTTGGATTTCGCACACAACAAAATTAGAGAACTGAACGCTCTACAAATGGAACTCGTCCGCAAGTTCGAAGCAGAAAATGGTCCCGTAGTTAAACGAAAATTTAAAGTGTTCGAAATACCTGAAGAAATTGTTAATGTCGTAGAAAATGCAATAAAAGAAGATTTAAACAACTACGTTCATACAGTTTCAACAAAAAAAGAACGACACGATAAGCGAATTGAAATAAAAGAAAAAGCAATAGAAACACTTACTACATCAGGTTTAGATATATTAAAAGATGTAGATGCTATTCTAAAACCCGATGAACCAAAACAGAACGATGCCGAACCTACACCTGTAAGCAAAGAACTTTGCACTAAATGGTGCGAAGAAATTGTTTCTAAATTAGAAAAGAAACTAATGAGAGAAATGATTCTTACAGACAAAATAAGATTAGATGGTAGAAAATTAGACCAAATAAGACCAATAGAATGTGAAGTAGGGTTGTTGCCAAGAAACCACGGTTCTGCACTATTTACTCGCGGTGAAACACAATCATTAACCTCTTTAACATTAGGAACAAGTAGAGACGAACAAGTTATAGACGGCTTACTTCCTGAGTTCACAGAAAGATTTATTTTGCATTATAACTTCCCGCCATTCAGTGTTGGCGAAACAGGACGTATGATGACAGGACGTAGAGAAATCGGACATGGTCACCTTGCTTGGCGGTCATTAAAAGAAGTTCTGCCTCCACAAGACACATTTCCTTACACACTTCGCTTGGTATCGGACATATTAGAATCTAATGGTTCGTCTTCTATGGCTACTGTTTGTGCAGGTTCGTTGGCTATGTTTAATGCAGGCGTGCCTGTCAAAGGTGCTGTTGCAGGTATTGCAATGGGACTAATAAAAGAAGAAGAACGCGTTGCAATACTAAGTGATATTCTCGGTGACGAAGATTTCCTCGGCGATATGGATTTCAAAGTTGCAGGAACTCAAAAAGGTATTACTGCTTGTCAGATGGATATTAAAATTGACGAAGGGCTTTCTACTGACTTTATGCGTAATGCATTAGAACAAGCAAAACAAGGTAGAATGCACATTTTAGGGGTAATGAATGAATGTATTAAACAACCCGAAAAAGACCTATCAAAATACGCTCCGAGATATGTTTCTATCAAAATTCCTGTAGATACTATTGGTGCAGTTATTGGAACAGGTGGCGAGACGATTCGTGCTATTACAAAAGAAACAGGTGTTGAAATTAATATAGAAGATGATGGTACCGTGCTAATTGCTTCCATTTCAAAAGAAGCAAGTGATTCCGCTATTAAAATTATTAGAGGACTCACACAGAAGCCCGAAGTTGGAGAAGTTTATAAAAATGTTTTAGTAAAAGAAGTTCGCGATGATTTGGGTTTAATTGTAGAGTTTATGCCGAAAACAACAGGATTAGTTCATATTTCTCAACTTGCAAAAACAAGGATTAATAAAGCATCTATGGTGGCAAAACCTGGCGACAGAATAGACGTTAAACTAATAGAAATTAGTCGTGACGGAAAATATAGATTAAGCAGAAAAGTATTATTGAAGTAAATTAATATATAAGCAATTAATTGCCTAACAGCAGGTTTCCTCCTGCTGTTTTTTTTATAATTTACATATTATAGGTTGCTGTTATACAAATAAAAACCTTATTTTTGCATTTATAAATACTTTTATTTTTTTATAATTTATATAATTAGTATAATAAAATGAATAACTCAAAATTAAAAAAAGCCCTTATTTTAACGGGGAGTTCGTCAATAGCAATAGTGCTATTGCTTGCTATTCAACTTGGATGGTTGAATAATCTGTTTGCAAAAATTACGTCAGTAGATATTGGTGCATCTGCTCCGCCTGTAAGTATGAACCAGTATGCAAAAGCAATTAACGATGCAATGATTGCTGCTTCTGAATCCGTTAATCCTACTATTGTTTCTATTAGTGTTCTTATAGAAAGCAATAGAAGTATGAATTTTAGAGGATTTGGAGATTTAGAAGAGTTCTTCGGATTTCCTTTTGGCAGACGTGATAACGATGGAGAACAAGAAAAAAATAAAAAAAATTATGCACGGGCGGGTGGTTCAGGAGTTATAGTTACTTCTGATGGCTACATCGTTACTAATTGCCACGTTGTGGATAATGCTGTAGAAGATGGCATCACCGTAATAACGAGTGATAAAAAAGAATACTCGGCTAAACTAATAGGCAAGGATTCGTTAACCGATATTGCTGTTATTAAAATTGAAGCAAAAGATTTAACTTTGGTTCATTTCGGCAATGCTGACGAATTAAGACCTGGTCAAATGGTAATTGCTGTGGGTAATCCACTTGGGCTCAACCATACCGTGACTCAAGGCATAATATCAGCACTCGGCAGAGGGCAGTTTGGAAACCGAGGTGGCGGTTATGCAATAGAAAATTATATCCAAACAGATGCTGCAATTAATTCAGGGAATTCAGGTGGCGGATTGTTCGACCTTAATGGTTCGCTAATAGGGATTAACACTTTAATAGCATCTACATCAGGCGGATTTCAAGGATATGGTTTTGCTATTCCTGTTGACATAGTAAAATCAACAATTCAGGACCTTATTTCAATAGGAAAAGTAAATCGCGGCTATATGGGTGCCCAAGTCGCAGAATTAGATGATAAGTTTGCAAAAAATCTTGGATTAGATAAAGTAGAAGGTGTTCTTATCCAAGACGTAAATAAGAAATCTCCCGCAGAAAAAGCAGGTATAAAACAAGCCGATGTCATACTTGAAATAAATGGCAGAAAAATAATCTCTATGGGCGATTTACGTAGTGCTTTGGCACAATATAGAGCAGGCGATGAAATAGAAGTTACCCTGTGGCGAGATAAAAAATCTATAAAGAAAAAAGTTACTTTAGAGTCCCCTGACGGCGATGATGTTGTTTATTCTGGTTCTAATGATGATGTAGATAAAAAAGATAATGAACCTGTATCTTTTGAACAATTTGGTTTTACAATAGAGCCATTAACAAGAGAACATAAAATAAAATTTGATGTTAGTTACGGCATTTATGTAAGGGAAGTAAAGCGTTTTTCTAAAGCAGCCGAACGTAAATTACCTTCAAACTGCGTAATAATGAAGGCAGACCAACAGGAAATAAAATCCACAGGACAATTTAAAAAGATATTAGACGACAAAGAATCAGGCGAAACAATACTTCTTAACATCAGAATAGATAGCAAAAATATAATGGTAGTCCTCGAAAAGCCGTGATAGAATTTGAACCAGAATTTTATTAAGATTCCCAAGATAATCTTAATAAAATCCTGGTTCATAAAAAAAAACCTTATTTTTGTAATAAGTTTTTTGTAATGTAATAAATATATATAATCGTTATGGAATTATTTCAAAAATGTTTTACTTTTTCAAGAGCCGATGAAGCAAAAGCGGCTAATCTATATCCATATTTTCATCCCTTAGAAGCAAATGAAGGCCCCGTTGTTAAAATATATGGCAAAAATATGATAATGGCTGGTTCTAATAACTATTTAGGACTAACTTCTAATCCAAGAGTAAAAAAAGCATCACAAAGAGCAATAGATATTTACGGAACAGGATGTTCAGGTAGTAGATATTTAACAGGAACTCTAAACTTACATAATGAATTAGAAGAAAAGTTAGCAAAATTTTTAGATGTAGAAGCAGTATTGCTATTTTCTACGGGCTATCAAACGGGATTAGGTGTTATCACTTCGCTTGTAAATAAGGGCGATTATGTAATAATGGATAGAGAAAATCACGCAAGTTTAATGAACGGAGCCGTAACTGCAAAAGGTATGTTCGCCGAGTTCAAAAGATATAAACATAGTGATATGGACGATTTAGAAAGGATATTAAAAGATATTCCTTTTGAGGCAGGCAAATTAATAGTTACCGATGGCGTATTTTCTGTTACGGGCGAGATATGTAATTTGCCAGAAATAAATAAACTTGCTAAAAAGTATAGTGCGAGAGTTCTTTGCGATGACGCACACGCTACGGGAGTTATCGGAAATGGTGGAAGAGGAACAGCAAATCATTTTAATATAGTTGATGAAACTGATTTAACTATGGGAACTTTTAGCAAAAGTTTTGCTTCTTTGGGCGGATTTATAGCAGGAAAAGAACGAGTTATAAATTATATTAAGCACGTTTGTGGCGCAATAATATTTAGTGCATCGCCGACACCTGCAAGTTGTGCTGCTGCATTAGAAGCACTAAATATTTTAGAAGAACAGCCCGACCTACCTAATCAATTAATCAAAAATAGCAACTATATGCGTGATGGTTTTAAGAAATTAGGATTTAATATATATCCTTCAAACACTGCGATAGTTCCTGTTATAGTCGGTGATACAGATATTGCAATGATGATGTGGCGAGAACTATTTGACAGAGGTGTATTTGTGAATGCTTTTATTCCGCCGGGCGTTCCCGAAAATATGTCTATGATGCGAACAAGTTATATGACAACACATAAAAAAGAACATTTAGATAAGATATTAGACGTATTTAAAGAGGTTGGTAAAGAATTTAATCTTATAAGTTAAAATCATTACGTAAAAATACTTGTCCTGCTGAATTTGTTTCAGCATCCACACATTTTACAACATTTTTAGCACTTTTAGATACTGGAATTCCACTTTAAAATAGTGGAATTTTTTATCTTGTTTGTTTATTTCAAATAGCATTTTGTTAAGTCAAAGTAAAATTTAACACGGGGATTAATCCCCGTGTTAAATATTAGTAAAAATTTGTTAAGTCAGAGCAAAAATCAGGTAAAATATGCGTAAATACGAGCAAAAGTTAGTAAATAAAATTAGGTGATGTTGTGTCAGATTTAGTATGCAGAATACGAAGTTTTCTATTTTTAGCGACATTATATAATATAAAAAAAGCGGGCAGTATTTAACACTTGCCCGCCTATAATCAATTATGCAATCGCATAATTAGAAGTTCATTTAGTCGTTATATTTAATAACGTGAACCTCGTCCATAATTACTGTTTCGGTCTCTTCCGCCACCTCCACCTCTGTAATTATTATTTCTATTATTGTTTCGCCTTTCATATGCTTCATTTACAATAATATTGTTTCCGTTGAGTTCTGTATCGTTTAACTGCTCAACAGCGTTTATTCCGTCTTTTTGCGACATTTCTACAAAAGCAAAACCTTTTGGCTGCCCTGTATCAAAATCTTTAATGATTTTTACGGAATTTATTTGACCATGCTTGCCAAATACTTCTTTTAAATCTTCTTCTGTAGTTGTAGAAGCAAGATTTCCAACATAGATATTCATATCTAATCCTGTTATAAAATGAAAAAAAAATTAAAATAAAGTGAGGTCAAAAAGAAAGAATAAATTAGATAATAAAAACATTAGAATGATATAAATTTTCTATGATAATTCAATACTTGATTACGCACTCATTATTATTTACAAAAATAAGGTTTTTGTATTTAAAAAACGCAATATTTTTTGAAAAGCCCAACAAATGCAATATATAAGGGGATTACAGGTTTTTATAGTGATTTTCGGTTTTACGAAAAATGCTCAATATCTCGCCAAAAAGCGTTTTTTTGTGCGGAATGTGTGAAGAAAATGTTGGAATGTTAGATTTTTATGTTAGATTTTTGGTCTAAAAAAGGTTTTTTTATGAAAAAAACCTAAAAACGATGATTATTTAAAATAATTATATCTTTGTAATGTGAAATTATAATGTGATATGTATTTTCACGGCGAAATACATAATTTATACTTTCCTCTGTCATAGATTGTGGTTTTTGAATGTCTGGAATTTTAGATTTAATAATGTTTTTAATGCATCCTTGTTCTCTTTTCTTACTGTCTTTAATAATGAATTTTCTATAGCCAACTTAAACTTCGTGAAATTATCATAATACTTGCAATTCAAACAATCCTTCCGCAACCAACACCAATAACGCTCTATAACGACTACGCCCCGATAAAGAAGGAACTAAAACCTTTACGATGCTCCACAAACAAACAAAACACGGGAACTTGCCCCTTGTTAATTGTATGTCATTCCGCACTCGTTTCAGCATCTACAAAAACAACATATAACACGGGGGCTTGCCCCCGTGCTAATTCTGTCATACCGAATTCGTTTCGGAATCCGCACCGATATTACGGCTGTGGTGTTATTATCAACTTGCCTTTTTTAACGTTTATTTTTTTGATGCGGGTTTTCTTTTTGGCATCATCAAATACTGCTGTTAGTGATGTGTTAGCAGTAATGTTAAAAATATATGTGTCCGCCGTTGATACTATTGCTGAACCTTCCTGCCAGTATACAAATTTGTAACCCGCATTTGGCGTTGCGGTCACCGTTACACTGCTCCCACAAGTTGCCGATGATACAGAAGAACTTGCCGTCCCCATTGTAGAATTGCTACTTACACTTAAACTATAAGTTGGTGCAGGCGAAATAAGTTTAAAGTTCGCCGTTATAGTGCTATCTTTTACAACTGTAATAGTTTCAGTAGTATTTGTCGAAAGGGGGGTATTATCTGCATTGGTCCAGCCATCAAATTGATAGCAAGCATCTGCCGTTGCTGTGATTGTTCTAATTGTTTCGCAAGTCACATCTTCGGTGGTTAGTGTTCCGCTTGAGCCGATGATAGCCGTGCCATTGCCATTTACTGATAATGTTAGGTTATTAGTTATTGTATTAGTAACAGGATATTCCACTACATCATCAAATTGGTCTAAAAATGCTGTTCCCCAATCGGGATGGTTTTCATAAGCACATAATGAACCTGCAGGAATATTTAAGGTAACACTTCCTAAAGGCACGCTCGTGAACACGCCCGTTGCTAAGTTCGGTGGCACTGCTCCTAATGTAAGGTTTTGCAATCCTGTGCAAAGCCAAAAAGCATTACTACTAATAGTTGTAGCAAGTGGAATATTTACATTTTCTAACCTAACGCATTCACGAAAAGCATTACTACTAATAGTTGTAGCAAGTGGACAATCAATAATTTTTAAATTCGTGCAACCATAAAAAGCATAACTACTAATAATTCTTACATCAGGTGCATTTACAATATATAAATAATTTTCATTAATGGCATTATCACGTCCGTTAAAAGCATTAACGTCTATTATCGTTATTGGACTATAAATATTAGCACTAAATGGATATGGAACCCCTGATATTTGTGTATTTACATCAGATTGCGTAAGGGTTGGCGGACCGGTTGCAGTAAATATAATTGGAACTTGTGCGATTAAATTAGCGGTTGCGAACGCACACATAATTAGAATATGTATTAAAACTACTACACGGCTTGTAGTAGAACCCCCCCCCGTGTAGTAGTTTCAACTACATTGCTTGTAGTAATATCACTACAAATATCGGCATAGGAGGAGGTGTAATCGGAGTGTTCTATAAGGGCTCCGTTCCCTTGATACTTTGTTGTGTTTAACATTT
>WRLB01000044.1 GCA_009777815.1 Bacteroidota bacterium | reverse complement strand
GGAAATAGTCATCATTGGAGTAGTAAATATATTAGATAACTTACCGTCAGGAATATCGGAAAAAGCACCTTCCATATAATTTCCAACACTTATAGATATGAAATCTAACGTTTGTGAATAAATATTAGCATAAAATGGTGCAAATAAAAATAAATATAGGATGATTATTTTATTTTTCATTATTTCTCCGTAAAATGTGGTGGGCGGCTTCCCGCCCACCGGTTAATAAAAAAATTATTTCTTCGGAATATTCTTCATCAATTCGCAAAGGAAGTCCCAAACTTTTTTAGTGGAACTGATAGATAAACGTTCTGCAGGTGAGTGGACATCGTGCAGGTTCGGACCGATAGAAATCATATCCATTCCTTCGTATTTATCGCCGATAATTCCGCATTCTAATCCTGCGTGTATTGTTTCTATAGCAGGTTCGGTGCCATACATTTTCTTCCACACTTCTTTAGATAAATCAACAAGCGGCGACACTAAACGAGGTTCCCAAGCAGGATAACCATCATTTGTTTCTACAACTGCTTCGCCTAACATAAGTGCTGCTTTTACTTTTTCGTGAACGTTATCTTTTTCAGAATTAACAGAACTTCTTTGGCTTGTAGTTACTTTAATTTCGTCTTCAAGTGTTTCTACTATAGCGAAATTAGTGGATGTTTGGACGAGTGGATTTCCTTTTGCGTCTTTTAAATTAGGACTCATCCGCAATACGCCGTGAGCGACAGCGTAGAAAGAAGCAAGCAATTTAAATTGTTCTTCGCGTGTCATAACTTTATCAGGCATTTCGCAAGCATTATAAGTTATTTTTGCGTTTGGCTCTACAAGAATAAATTCGTGCTTAAATGTATCGTTCATATCGGATACAATTTTTTTGAACTCTGCTTCTTTTTCAGGGCTAACAACAACGACAGCAGTTGCTTCTGCAGGAATAGAGTTATGTTTTGAACCGCCATTAAATGATGATAAAAGTATATCATAATTTTCTGATGCTTTCCAAAGAACTCGCGTTAATACTTTGCAGGCATTTGCTCTTCCAGCATTGATTTCAATGCCTGAATGACCGCCTTTTAATCCCTCAACAACTATATTATAAGGTAGCCAACCTTCAGGAACTTCTCCTTTAATATACTTAAAATGAGCGATAGTATTTATTCCACCTGCACAGCCAATAGTAAATACTCCTTCATCTTCAGAATCAATATTAACAAGGAGTTTAGCAGTTAGCAGGTCGGTTGCTAAACCATTAGCACCCACAAGACCGATTTCTTCATCAAGTGTGCATAATAGTTCAATAGCGGGATGCGGAATATCTTTTGATTCCAAAAGAGCCATTCCCATAGCAATAGCGATGCCGTTATCACCGCCGAGGGTAGTTCCTCTTGCTTTTACCCAGTCGCCGTCGACATATACATCAATCGGGTCGTTATCAAAGTTGATTTGATGTCCTTTTTCGGCAACACATACCATATCTATGTGTCCTTGGATACAGACGGATTGTCTGTCTTCCATACCGGGAGTTGCAGGTTTAGAAAGAAGTAGATTTCCTGTTTCATCTTTTTTAACAGCGATATTTCTTTCTTTTGCCCAATTTTCAATATAGGCGACAATTTTTTCCTCTTTCTTACTTGGATGAGGAACTTTACAAATTTCACCAAAGTTGTGGAATACAGCTTTTGGTTCTAAGTTAGACAATGGATTAGCCATTTATTTCTCCGTTAGTATATACTTAACTATACAAATATACATTTTTTTAAGTTATTATATGTAATGTTATACTAAATGATGTTATGCTGAACTCGTTTCGGAATCCCCACACAAACAAAACACGGGGGCAAGCCCCCGTGTTAAAATGTCTCTTGCCGATTACGGCTGTGGCTTAATTCTTAATCTACCCTTTTTTACATTAATTTTTTTGATGCGGGCAGGTGGTTTCTTTTCAAAGCGACCTACAAGCGTTCTATTGCTCGTAATATTAAAAATATATGGACTTGCTTTTGATACTAAAACATTGTTCTCATACCAGCCAATAAATCTGTATTTTGATACAGGCGTGGCAGTTGCGGTTATAGATGTATTGCAAGGATAAGAACCTGTTTTTACTCCTCCACTCGGCGCATAATCCACCGTTCCCATAGCAGGATTACCGCTAATTACTGAGAAAGTTCTCGGCGTAACCGCTATAAAATTTGCCGTTAAAGTTGTGTCATTAATTACAACAATATCAAGCGGATTATCCGTAGATGAAAAGCCATTATCACTCGTCCAATTAACAAATTGATAGCAAGGATCCGGCGTTGCGGTTATTGTTCTGCTACTTCCACAATTTATTCCTGTCAGCGAACCTAATGCACCTACACTGCCATTGCCACCATTTGTAACACTTAAACTATGTGTTGTAAGTGCAAAATTCGCTGTTAAAGTTGTATCACTTATAATAGAAATATTAAGTGAACTAACATTAGAAATACTATCACCATTACTATTAGTCCATTTAGCAAATTCATAACAACTATTCGGGAAAGATTCTAACAAAACGTTATCACCTGCATCAATTGTTCGTGTAGTTGTGTAAGTGATGCCATCTACTGTTACACTGCCGTTTGTTGCGGTTATTGTTAAAGTATAAGTTAGTGGAAGTAATCTTTCTACTGTGACGTTAAATCCTGCTAATACCAATTTGTCTACATAATCAGCAGAATCAGCATCTGTTGTGTTATGCGGAACATAAACTTTACAAGTAGCTGGAACATTAGTAAATACATTAGTTCCAAATGTCGGTGGCACTGCTCCAAATGTTATGCTTTCTAAGTTACTGCAATTTCTAAAAGCTTCATCTCCGATACTTTCTGCATTAGGAAACGCAACATTTTCTAAGTTACTGCAATTTCTAAAAGCACCCTGTCCGATACTTTCTGCATTAGGAAACGCAACATTTTCTAAACTACTGCAATCAGCAAAAGCATAATTTAAGATACTTTCTGCATTAGGAAAATCAACACTTTCTAAACTCGTGCAAAACTGAAAAGCTTCATGTCCGATGCTTACTGCATTAGGAAACGCAACATTTTCTAAACTACTGCAATTTCTAAAAGCAGCATGTCCGATACTTTCTGCATTAGGAAAATCAACACTTGATAAACTAACGCAATTCATAAAAGCTTCATCTCCAATGCTTTCTGCCTTCTGGAAATCTGCACTTTGTAAATACAAGCAACCAGAAAAAGCACTAGATTCAATGCTTTCTGCATTAGGAAAATCAACACTTAATAAACCCATGCAACCAGAAAAAGCATTCTGTCCAATACTTTTAACAAGTGGACATACAATATCTGTAAGAGTGGGGCAACGCCCTAATGAATTTCTAAATTCATTGCTTGCTATTGTATGAGTTATGACATCAGCATATGGTGGACATCCTGTTTGTGCAGATAAGTTAGCGGTGGTTAATGCGCATATAAGGAGAGTTACTATACTTGTCATTCCGAACTTGTTTCGGAATCTCCTTGTTAAATTAGTAGATGCTGAAACGATTTCAGCAAGACTGGGTGGCGGTTCAGCATAACGAGAGGTTTGTAGTAATTCTACTACACGGCTTGTAGTAGAATCCCCCCCCCCGTGTAGTAGTTTCTACTACATTGCTTGTAGTAATTTTACTACAAATATGGGCATAGGAGGAGGTGTAATCGGAGTGTTCTGTAAGGGCTCCGTTCCCTTGATACTTTGTTATATTTAACATTTGAGTACCCTTAATATTTAATAAAAAAATTACATAGTTATAAGAATTACAAAAATAAGAAAAATATTAAAAAAAAATTTTTTTAGAATTAACACGGGGGCAAGCCCCCGTGTTTTTTTTGTGGGGATACCGAAATAAGTTCGAAATGGCATTTTTAGAGGTTGCTATCATTAAAATAAATATGATTCAAGCAAAATATAAGCACGCAACTTGCTGCTAATTGCTCCCCTGAAGAAACTTTAAGGCATCTAAAAATGCTTCTTCTATGCTCATTTTTTTCTCTGTGGCACGCAAAACTAACTCGCAATACGTCCCATCAGAATGCAATAAATAAATTGAAGGAACTGAAGCCAAGTTAAATAAATAAGAATAAGGATGCTCCAATTTTCCTAAGTTTTCCTCATAACTGATGACAACAAATATTTCATAATTAGAAATTTCGGCGGAATCCAAAACTTTTACAAACTGAGGAAAATAAGCATAAACACTGCCACATTCACAACCCGGCGAGCAATATATTGCTACCTTTTGCGTATTTGAATCAAAAAAAATACGAATACTATCCAAAATTGCCGAATCAATTTTGTAAGCATTATATTCCGAATTGAACCAATAAAAGTTAGCATTTCGGCGAATTTCTTCAACAGAAAACTGCACAACTAAGGGTTCATCATCGGTTGAATTACAATTAGTCAGCACGCCCGCAAGCGAAATAAAAAGTATTAATAAACATATTTTTTTCATAACTTTTATGATATTTTTAATATCGTATTAATTTTTTCTAAAAATCCTCTAAAAATTTGAGTAATCCACTAAATTTACGAGTAAATCCGAGTAAATATGAGCAAGCATTTTTAATATATATTTTTGAAGAAACCTTCGAAGCAATTATACTTTTCCAACATATCCATCATATTTTCTGCTGCTTCGTATTTCTGTTTAGTTATTAGTTCAGTAATATCTCGCTCAAATTCGCCCACCATTTCATGGCTTAATTGTATTTGATTTTGCATAGAATGTAGTGTTTTATATTTTCTGTGTGTTGTATTTTTCAACTTTTCCATCATTTCTTCTTGTTTATCATATGACGGTTCTACAATATATTTTTTCATAATATTTTTCTTATTTTTTGCAAATATAACTATTATTTACAATTTTAATTAGTTTGGCGACCTATTAGCGTCTTACTTGTTGCTATTTCCACAAAAACATTTACTACATCGCCAACACGAGCCGAACTACCGCCGTATTCAAATGCAACAACCTTATTATTCAAAGAACGACCTACTAACTGATTAGCATACTTTTTACTTTTTCCTTCGATTAAAACAGATATAATTTTGCCAACTTCTGACTGATTGTTCTTTGCTGATATTTTACTTTGCAGTGCAATAATTTCATTCAAACGGCGTTTTTTTTCTACGTTATTTACGTCATCTCGGCGGTTAAATGCAGGAGTTCCCTGCCGAGCCGAATACATAAACATAAAAGCACTATCAAAACGAACTAACGACATCAAATCTAATGTTGCTTGATGGTCTTCAAGCGTTTCGCCGGGATAACCAGCAATAATATCAGTCGTTATGGAAACGTCAGGCAGTTCAGCACGTATTGAATTAATTAAAGAAATATACGTATTTATAGTGTATTTTCGGTTCATATCTTGCAACACTCTATCGCTCCCCGACTGCACTGGTAAATGAATGTAATTGCAAATGTTATTATACATTTTCATCACATTTACCAACTCTAAACTAAAATCTTTCGGATGCGAAGTCAAAAAACTAATTCTAACGTTTTGATTCCTTTTTGCTACTTCCTCTAATAATTTTGGAAAATTTATATCATCTTGCTGATAACTATTTACGTTTTGCCCCAATAAAGTTATAGATTTCGCCCCTTTTTTAACAATATCATCAACTTCTTTTAAAATACTATTAAAATCTTTACATTTTTCTCTACCTCGCACATTAGGGACGACACAATAAGAACAAAAGTTATTGCAGCCCCTAATGATAGTAACAGCAGCATATATCTCTTTTTTATCAATATACGTTTCAATTTTATCGTAATGTTCCTTTTTTTTGAAATCTATATCTAATTTCTTCGCTCCTGCCAAGCATTCATTAACTAAACTCGGCAAATTACTATAGCCATCAGGTCCAACAAATAAATCTATTTTTTTACTACTTTTGAACATCTTTTCCCCTAATTGCACAGCCATACAGCCCAACATTCCAATAATTACCTTGTTGTTATCATTTTTACTGCTATTTGCCACACTATATAAGTAATTGATTCTATTTTGGATGTTTTTTTCGGCATTTTCGCGAATGGAACAGGTATTTATAAGAATAGCATTAGCATTTTCAAATTGCGAGACGATATTAAATCCTTCCTTGAGCATAATTGATTTGATGATATTAGTATCGTTTTTATTCATTTCACAGCCAAATGTCTCAATATATACATTATTCATTTTATTTCTCCTTTTTTTTGACAGATATAATAGTTTCATTATGTTTTTTCATTCCGTATAGTTCTCTTGCTGTTTTTTCGATCAACTCATCGCTATTATTCAGCAAAATAATTATTTGTTCTATAGAGTCGCGTTTTACTTTTTCTATTTCTATTTGTTGTTCAATTTCTTCGAGTTGGGCTTTTAGTCGTCTCTCCGATATATATCCGTATTCTCCCGCAATAATTGTATATAAAACGAACACTATTATCACAAAAATAGATACCACTTTAAGGTTATTAGCAACAAAAAAAATAATTTTATTCACATATTTCATAAAGCATTTTAATTATAATACAACGAAAATATTTACAAAAATAATGAAAACTAAACAAAAAATAAAAGAACTTATAAGTGTTTGACACAGAATAACAAAATATGTATTTTTCTATTTTTAGAGGTCACTATAATTTACTTATTTTTTTGTATTTTTGTAAATTATAATTTGATAAAATGAATAAAAAAACACGAAATATCATAATAATTGCAATCGTTCTATTGGTTGCGGGAATGATTGTCTATCCTTTTATAATTCCATCACGCAAAAATGAAACTAATAAAGAAACAAATCAGTCCGAAAAAAAAGTGGATAGAACAATACTCGTTAATGCACAAGTTATAAAGTATGAAACAATGACAGATAGATTCCTAACTATCGGCAGTATATTGCCAGGCGAAGAAGTAAATTTGTCGTTTGAAACAACAGGCAAAATAGTCCAAATTAGTTTCCAAGAAGGAACTAACGTAAAAAAAGGACAACTATTAGCAAAAGTTAATGACGAACTTTTGCAAGCCGAACTTAAAAAACTTAAAGCACAAATTCCACTCGCTGAAGCAAAATATAATCGTCAAAAAACACTATTAGAAAAAGATATAGTGAGTAAAGAAGCATTCGAGCAAGTTGCAACTGATTTAGAAACTTTAAATGCAGATATAGAACTCGTAAGAGCAAAAATTGCACTAACAGAGTTAAAAGCACCTTTTGATGGTGTTATCGGATTGCGATTTGTAAGCGAAGGGCAATATGTAGACCCAACTACTAAAATAGCAGTATTAACTATGGTGTCGCCCTTAAAAATAGAGTTCTCAATAAATGAAAGACAAGCAAGTTCTATTCAAGAAGGAACAAAATTAAAATTTCATTTGCAAGATGACCTGCAAGTATATGAAGCAGTTGTATATGCAGTAGAATCAATACTTGACGTAAAAACACGAACACTCAAAGTTAGAGCATTATATCCTAATATAAACGGCAAATTGAAGCCAGGACGTTCCTGTTCTATAGAAATACAATTAAAAGAAATAAATAATACTATTGCAGTGCCAAGCGAAGCCGTAATTGCCGAGTTAGGAAACGATATAGCATATATTTATCGGGACGGCAAAGCCGAACAAGTTAAATTAACAAAAGGTATGCGAACAGAAAATAAATTGCAAATACTAAAAGGTATCAATGTCGGTGATACGCTAATTACAACAGGCACAATGCAATTAAGAGAAGGTTCTCCCGTTAATATAATGTTAACAGAAGAATAAGAATAAAAAAATAATGATAACCTATAAAAAACAACATCGTCATGCTGAATTTATTTCAGCATCTCCTTTTTTATGTAGATACTAAAACAAGTTCTGTATGACATTTTTAGAAATCCCCATTAAAAATCTTTTATCCTCTAAATTTTACATAGCATTTTTTATAGTTATTTGCTTGCAAAAAAATAATAGGGAACAAAAACTTTGTTCCCTATTTTGTTTTTTAGTAGACGATAAAATTATCTAACTACTGTAAATGGTTTTGTTTGTGTGAAGCCGCCTGATGTCAATGTAAAGTAATATACACCTACAGGTAAATTAGTAACATCATAATCTATAGCGTATTCATTGGCATCGCAAAAAGTATTTGCAAGAACAACAACTTCTTGACCGAGTGCATTTTGTATAGTTAATTTAGCGTTTCCTGATTTTAGCAAACTAAACTTGAAAGTAGTTACATCGCCTGTTGGATTAGGATATACTTCTAAATTATTTACTTCTGCTGGTCCATAATTTTTTATGCCCCAAGTATCCATTCCGTGTCTCGCACTTGGATTTATTAAATCTGCATATAAATAACTTGCAAAGTTATATCGTGCAATTGCCGGCAATGTTTCTTGAATTGGATAATTACTGTACTGTTGCAAACTGTTTCTAAAAGAAATAAGAACTTCATCAACACTTGGAACAATTCTTGGCATATATGTGCTACCGAATGATATACTATCGTTTATTTTGCCATATATAGCCCTTGGTTCTGACCATTTAGCAGAATCAACGTGTCTATATGCTAACTTTATATGAGCACAATAAAGTGTGTCGGTTGAATAAGGGAAAGGATTGGGACCTGCATTAGGATATCCTATCCCCCCAAACGCTAAAAAATTAATAGGAGATGTAGTAATTTGAGTTTTTATTCTTGAATCCGTCTCTCTCCATTTTGCAATTATATATTGCCCATCTTTAGTTCTTGCTAATTGAGTTTCCTTCGCTGTTCCTCCGTAAGTTGTAAAAGTTAGTTCACCACTATCTTCATCTTCTGCCCATATAGAAGCATCATTTACACATACCCTACCATCGTTATAATAATACCCTGTATATAAATTATAGCCAGGTAGGTCGGTAAATATATCTAGACCTGGGCTAGTATTCCAAACTAGCCACGTTTTTTCTACATCATAAATTTTATTAATGCTCCATTGTTTATTTTTACTTCTAATTTCTACCAAATGGGTAGCAAAAGGGATTCCAACTTCACCTACTTCATAATCCAGAGCATATTC
This sequence comes from Bacteroidota bacterium, assembly GCA_009777815.1. Lineage (GTDB taxonomy): Bacteria > Bacteroidota > Ignavibacteria > Kapaibacteriales > UBA2268 > WRLB01. Next base: position 8,040 of record WRLB01000044.1, on the reverse strand, counting down.
TATAGCGAGTATAAAAGAATAATCATTTTCTCCGTTTACAATAAAAGGTGTATCATAGTAACGATCCTTATGCCAACTTATATTAAAAGAAGGACAAGTATTTTCATCATAAGTGGCCCAATGCCCATTCGGCTGAGATAATACATAGTTTCTGATAACATCCATTGGTATTGTATCTATATCCAATGTAGCAGCATCAAAAATATCCTCATAATTATCTTTAAATTTACACTTAAGGACAGTAAATATAGGCATTTTTTCAAAATTGTTAGAATATTCACCCGTGCTATAAACATTATATGTGCAATTGTTAAATGCAAAATATATGTTATTATTATTATCATAATCAATATTCATAGGACGAGTGGTGGGCCTACGCATACTATCTTGTGAATTAAGTGTGTCTAATACAGAAGCTCCAAAAATATCTAAAATTGATGGAGGCAATACTTGTATTCTTCTTACTTCATTGTTTACATTTGCATTAATATCATCAAGTTTGAATGATATAATCCCATAATTTATATTTCTGCTGCCTTTACCAAATAATTTAGCAAAATGAACTGAATGTGGAATACCATCAAAATAGCAAATATGGGATTTCATCGGTAGTGTAAATGCAAATTCTTGATCGTTTGGTCCCAGGTCCATAGATACTTCAGATATTTGTGTTGAAGTAAAATCTAAAATATTAGCCTCATTATCCCTTGCCCCTTCGGGAAGTATGTCTAAATTAGATGTATTTGCTGTTCCGAACCAACTATACATCCAATTGCCAGTGCTTGAATATGCAGGATATTCGGCTAGCCTAGCGTTGACTATAATTTTTAATTTTCTAATAGCATCAGGGTCGTTTAAATCTGTCACTCCCAATGGATTTGCAACTGCTATTGAGGGATTCTGCCATTCATTCCTTATTATGGATGATACTCCGCCAAATGACGTCTGATTCCACAAAAGTCCTTTAAAAAGGGGCAGGACTTTATTTTTTTCATATTTAGCAGCCGTCACAATACCTATTTTTTGGACAGAATCACCAGGTAGACCTAAACGACCAGGTGATATACTAAAAATTGTATTGGATATAGGTTCATATGTAAAAACATAAGATAGCCAAGGTCCGATTGCATAAGGACCATTCCCCGTTTGTATGAAGCCATATGTAATTCTTTCAGGATTACTCTCTTGAAATACATCCGAGTTTTTGGAAGCATTAAAACTTTCTACTCCCACAGGGACAGAATGAAGGTCTTTAAGATTAACTTCATTCGTTATTTTAACGGATGGAACAGCAGGTTCCGCTAAAATCGTTGGGTTCGCCCAACATAATGTCGAGGTCGCCATAATTGCGACCAAAATGATAAACTTGTTCATAAGTTTAAATATCCTTAATATTTATAAAATTAAAATTTCTATTTTAGTTATTTTCAAAAAATAATTTTCAAAAATAATGTTTTTTTTAATATTGTTTTAAAATTGCAATATTTTTTTTATAAAAAATTATTGTTTTCGTTTCAATGAACTTTTTAATATTTACTTTTTATATAAGACAATAAAAATTAAATTAAGGTTTAAAATAATGTTTTTTTTATAATTATATAACATATTTTTTTTTTATTTAGTTTCTCGTCATTACATAAAATCATTAGCGTGGCTACTTATTTTTGGATTGCCACACATTTTTCCAAATTGTTCTCGCAATAACAAACCTTTCTTTAAAAAAGGTTAGATATAAATGTTACGCCAAAATATCTACCAATTTCTGTAGAATGGTGTGCGTTTCTAAATATATCTTTAATCTGAACCTCTATAATCATATCTTCTAATGGAGTAAATTTTAATGCTCCATTTAGCATAAGCGTTTTTCCATCTTTCCAAATCATTTTGTTTTTATCGTTCAGATTTGGATTTATTTCTAATGCTATTGCACAAACATTTAAAATAGATTGCTCTATGCCTGCATAAACATTTATTCCTTTATCGTCAGGAACTAATAGCGAATAATTAACGCCTGCCGAAAGTGCTAAACTGCCAACTGGCCACTTAAAACTTTTGCTCGCCGCTAAATAAAAATCAGGAGCAAGTTGCTCGTGTCTATCATCGGACATATCATCATTTCTTTTATAATATATTCCTTTCCCTTGCGAATTAAATCCAATAGCAATCGCAGGCACGGTTTCTTTTTCTTGGAGCAATTTTGTTTTAAGGTGAAAGCCAGGATATTTTTGCAGGTTCATAGTTGAGTTTCCTATAACACCTGTTCCACCGTAGGACATACTAACATTGACTATTTTGAATATTCCAACGGTAACATCTACTAAGAAACCGCCATTGCCAACAAGTAGCGCATCTACAGAGTATTGTAGATTATCCAACGTTCCTGCTGACGGCATATCAACAATATAACGTGGTTGATAACTATCGATTTTTATTTCGTCTGCTTGCGTTTTTGGAGCAACTATAACGAAAAGAATTAAAGCAAGCAATATAATTTTAACATTTTTTTTAGACATATTTTTTGAGTCCTTCAAATTTTATTTTACAAAAATAAGGAAAATATTTTAATTTGCATTCTTTTAGCTTTTATTTTTTTTTGTAAAAAGATTAAAAAAAAATGTTTTATTTAATTTCAAAATGTTTATTTTATAAATATATAAGTATTTGTAAAGTAAAAAATATATAAAGAATATATATAAATTTATGGAAAAGAAAATGATATACTGTGCTTTAGAGTCCACGGATTCTTATAATCGCTGAGTAAAGGTCATATTATACACATTTTTGCACGACATCCACAGATTAACAAACTTCAAATCAAGCAAGAGAAATAGGCATAAAACACTTTAAATATTCAGGAAATCCAATTCCTGAACGTGATTTTTGCAAGAAACATTTTATTTTTTAGCCGGTGCCTTTTGGTATCGGTTTTTTGTTTTAAAAAGAGCATTTTTTAGTAAGAAAAAGGGAAGTTTTGTTGGAAGGTAAAAAAATAACGCCGTAAGTTATTGACATGTAAAGAGAGATTTTTTTAATGAAACTTATTACACAAAAAAATCCTTATTTTTGTAATAATTTAAAATGAAAAAGACAAATAATAATAAAATAAAAAAAAATATTAAAGAAGAAATAATAGAAGAACTAACAGAAGAAGCTTTCCTCAAATTAAAAGATTTAATAAGACCTGAAGTATTGCCTTCTGATGTTCCAAATATACTTACTATTCTTCCTTTAAGAGATGTGTTGGTATATCCGAATATGATATTTCCTATATTGACGGGACGTTCATCGTCCTTGGCGGCTGTTAATAAGGCGTTAGATAACGATAAGTTTGTTTTTGTTTCCACACAAAAAGACCCCGATGTTGACCATATTGCTATAAATGATATTTATGAATATGGAACTGTCGCAAAAATAATTCAAGTAATAAAACTTCCTAATAATTTAGCAAAAGTATTGGTAGAAGGGTTCTTTCAAGCAAAAATAATAAAAGAAGTTAAAAATAATGACGGCTGCTTGGAAGCAAAAATAGGCGTAATTATTCCTAAATATGATAAAAAAGATAAAAAGTTAGAAGCACTAATTAGACGGGCTACTGACCTTTTTAAAGAGTATATTAAAATTGATAGAATGCTTCCGCCTGAAATTATTTATCCGTTCGAAAACATTTCTGACCCATCGCATAAACTTTATTATGTAGCAGCAAACATTAGAACTAAACTTACTATAAAACAAAAATTGCTGAGCATTAAAGAACTTGATAAGCAATTTTTTGAACTGAATAAATTGCTTGTTTCAGAAATAGAATTAAAGAAAATTGAGGCAGAAATAGATAGCAAAATAAACGAAACTATACAAAAAAACCAAAAAAAGTTTTATATACAAGAGCAAATTAAACTTCTTAATCAAGAGTTAGGTGAAGATTACGATGAGGATGTTAAGCCCGATATTGTTAGAATAAAAGGATTGTTAGAAAAAGCAAATCTGCCTGAATATGCTAAAATAAAAGCAGATGAAGAACTTAATCGTCTTCGGCAGATGAACACTTACTACCCTGATTATTCTACTATTGTAAATTATCTTGAAGTGCTTGCTTCACTTCCTTGGTCTAATAAAACAACAGATAATTTAGACATTGGCGTTGTTAAAAAGATATTGGATGAAGACCATTATAATTTAGAAAAACCGAAGGAAAGGATATTAGAATACATTGCTTTACTGCATTTTACAGATAAAATAAAAAAACAAATTTTATGTTTTGTAGGACCGCCAGGAGTAGGTAAAACATCATTAGCAAAATCTATAGCACGAGCATTGGGAAGAAATTTTGTCAGATTTTCGCTCGGCGGTGTCCGAGACGAAGCAGAAATAAGAGGACATAGAAAAACATATATTGGTTCTATGCCAGGAAAAATTTTGCAATCTATGAAAAAAGCAGGAAGCATTAATCCAGTTATGTTGCTCGATGAGATAGATAAAATGACTTATGATTTTAGAGGCGACCCATCTTCTGCTTTACTTGAAGTTCTTGACCCTGAACAAAATGTTGCATTTAACGATCATTTTTTAGAATTGGATTATGATTTATCTAATGTTATGTTCATTACTACTGCTAATGTCAGAGACGATATCCCACTCCCGCTGCTTGATAGAATGGAAATAATAGAAATTCAAAGTTATTTAGAAAATGATAAGTTGAATATTGCAAATAACTACATAATTCCAAAACTAATTGAAGAATACAAACTTGACAAATTAGCCATTCAATTCAAACAAGAAGCAATTATAAAAATTATAAGAGATTATACACGTGAAGCAGGTGTCAGAAATCTTGAACGAGAGATTGCGTCTATATTAAGGAAAATTGCAAAAGAACTCGTTTATTTCTATTATAACCAAGATAAAATAAAAAATAAAAACAAAGTTATAAAAAATGTAATTAATGAAAAGAAAGTAACAGAGTTATTAAAAGTTCCAAGATATAAATATAGTAAAGAAAAATTGGAAGATAAAGTAGGCGTAGTTACAGGATTAGCATGGACATCGGCAGGGGGAGAAATTTTGCCTATTGAAGTTACTATTATGGCATCTGATTCAGAAAAATTATTATTAACAGGAAAGTTGGGCGATGTGATGAAGGAATCGGCAACTGCTGCATTATCTTTTGTTCGTTCTAATTGTGAAAAGTTTAAACTGCCTAAAAACTTTTACACTAAAAAAGAAATACATATTCACGTCCCCGAAGGAGCAATACCAAAGGATGGTCCTTCGGCAGGAGTTACTATTTGTATTGCTTTAATTTCTGCTATTAGTGGACGAAAAGCAAAAGGAAATATAGCAATGACAGGCGAAATTAATTTGCGTGGCGAAGTCCTTGCTATCGGTGGATTGCGAGAAAAAATACTCGCCGCAAAAAGAATAGGAATAAATAAAGTTCTAATCCCTAAAGATAACGAAAAAGATTTAGAAGAAGTGTCAAAAGACATTAAAGATGGTATGACCATAGTTTTAATAGAAAACGTTTTCGAAGCACATAAACATTCGTTTTAGTTATATTTATATGTTCGGTATAACGAACTTGTTTCAGCATCTATTTATTTTTATTGCGAGATGTAGAAACAAGTTCGAACCTTAAGAGGAAGAGTAAAATTCAAAATAGTTTTTATCTTTTAATAGTAATTAATGGCTTTCCAACAGGAAATAAAACTTTACCAAAATGCTGATTTAACACCGTAGCACCAAAGCCATAAAAACTTATTAAAGATACAGCAAGTTCCGAATAACCTGCTAAATAATGAGAAAACTCAGGCATAATTCCAAACGAATTTAATGCTAATCCAATAAGCAATAAATCAATAAAAATAAAGTCAATAAACAATACTTTATTGGTTGTAGCGAACCCTAATGTTAAAAATAGGGCAAAAATAACATATCCTGCAAAAGCAAATCCTAATTGGATTCCATCCAGTGTAGCAGCCATAGTTTCGCCAAAAACTCCATTTTTAATCATCCAAGATGTTGCTACCGCAAACCAGAAAAGAGCAAAGCCGCCGAATGTTGTCGTTCCCAAAACGTTATTTCGTTTAGAATCGTTAATACAGGCGAAAAGTTGAGCAAAACCGCCAAGGAATATAGCCCAAGGAATAATAAAAGATGTGCCTGATGTTATGCCAAGTTTTTGGCTTGAAGCAACTAATGTTACCATTGCCAACCCGAATAGTCCGAGTGCTGATGGGTCGCAATTAATAATTTTTACATTTTGTGTTTCCATTGTTTTTATACGTAATAAGTTAAAATTTCTATAAATATTGTTAAAAGTTAAATAATAATATATTTTAACATTGCAAAAATACTAATAAATTAACATTACACTAACATATACATCTATTTTTTCATTATTTTAGTAAAAATATCTGTATCGTTGCTCTGAATATGCTTATAATATATAATGTTTTGATAACTATAATTAACTTTTTCCTACCTATAATTGCTCTTTTTGTGCCTAAATTAAAAGAAAGAAGAAAACATAATATTAACATTAAAATAAAAAATTGTATATGGATTCATTCTGCTTCTATGGGCGAGTTTGAACAAGCAAAACCACTAATTGAACTAATAAAAAAAAATAATAATGATACTAAAATTTTATGCACTTTCTTTTCGCCATCGGGCTATAATACACAAAAAAAATATCCTTTTGCTGATACTATTTCTTACTTGCCGATTGATACTTATTGGAATGCTAAAAAGTTTATAAATGATATTAAGCCGACAAAAGTAGTATTTATACGATACGAACTATGGTATAATTATTTGCATATATTGAAAAAAAATAATATAAAGACATTTCTTATTAATGCTACATACCCTAATATTCTTAAAAAGAATAAAATACTTTTACCTTTTTATAAGAAGATATTTAATTGTTTTACTGATATTTTTGCTGTATCTGATTTTACTTTTTTTAACAATCTAAAATTAAAAAATAATATACATAAATCCGCCGATACCCGCAACGATAGAATTATAGAAAAAGTAAATGAAGCAAAATTAAATCCTATTATAAATCGCAATTTATTTTCTTCTGATGAACTAATTTTTGTGTGTGGCAGTGTTTGGAATAAAGATATTGATATAATATTTAGTGCTATAAATGATTATAATAAGTTAAGTAAAATAAAAATAAGATTAATTCTTGTGCCTCACGAACCTACTAACAATCATATTGAATATATAAAAAATGTTTTTAACGATAACATTTTGCTCTCGCAAATACTAAATAATAAAGCAGCATTTACTAAAATGCAAAATAAAACTATAATTGTGGATAGCATTGGTAATTTGCTGAAACTATATGCGATTGCTGATTTGTCTTATATTGGTGGAGGATTTGGTGTCGGTGTCCATAGTATTACAGAGCCAGCAGGATATGCTATTCCGCTTATTACGGGACCTAATTGTTATAATTCTCCTGATACTTCTTCGCTAATTAATATGAATGCGATGACATCAATTAGCGACCATAATCAACTCAAAGAGTGGTTATTAAAAATGAATGACGCTAATAATAGAGCAAAAGCAGGTGAATATGCAAGAAAATATATTGAAAATAATTCAGGTTTTACTAAAATTATTTATAGCCATCTATAAAAATAAGTAGATGCCGAAACGAGTTCAGCATAACAAACAAAACACGGGGGTGAATCCCCGTGTTAAATAATCGTTATTTTAACAAGGGGGCTTGCCCCCTTGCTGAATAATTGCATATCTGTTGTAGATGCTGAAACGAGTTCAGCATCTATATAAAATTAGCAATTACAAAACACGGGGATGAATCCCCGTGCTAATTTACCACCCCTGCCCCTCCACAGGCGGGGAGACAGTGTTCACTTTATGTGACGATTAGAAAAATATTTCTTATATTTGTATTTTATACATTAAATATAGGAATTGTTATATGCAATGTACTCGTTGTGGTAGCACTCGTTATAGGTCTCATAGTAATTATACTCACCATAAAAGTGGTGAAAAAATTAATCGTTA